>JBDREN010000216.1:0-44953 GCA_043819795.1 Elusimicrobiota bacterium | reverse complement strand
GCGGCGATGGCGGCCGCGGCTTGGGCGCATACCGTCTACCTCCACCCCCATCTGCTCACGCGACTCGGGTTCGGCGTGGAAGAGCCGTTCGCCGGGGCCGTCGGGTTCCTGGATCGCGCGGGCGTCCGGGGGAGGATGTTCAACGAGTACGAGTCAGGAGGCCCTCTCATCTACATGGGGCATCCGGCGCGCAAGGTCTTCATCGACGGCAGGAACGTGGAGTACGGTCCGGAGCTCGTGCGCGCGGCCCTTTCCTGGCATCGGCCCGAGGTATGGAAGGCGCTCGACGGGCGCTATCGCTTCGACTACGCGGTGATCCGGCGCCACGTTTCGGGCGCCTATACGTCGCGCGTCCTCGACGAGCTTCCTGAATGGAGGCTCGTCTATTGGGATGACGAGGCCATGGTGTATCTTCGGGACACCGAGGAGCACGCGGGCCTGATCGCGCGCCACGGCTACGAGCTTGTTCGGCCGGGACGGGGGAACTACCAGTACCTCGAGCCGCTGCTGCGCGAGCCCGCCTCTTCGGAAGGCGTGCTGGAGGAGCTCGACCGGGCGCTCGAGCAGGCCCCGCACGGCGGCTGCGTCATCGCGCTGCTCATGAAGGCCTACGTCCTCGCGCGCGCCGGACGGGCCGGGGAGGCAGCCGAGAGCGCGGCCGCGGCCGTCCGGCTGCGTCCGGCCCAGGCCCAGCCGCGCTTCACGCTCGGATGGGTCCACGAAACGGCGGGGGACTTCGGCCGGGCGGAGGCGGCCTACGCCGAGGCGCTGGCGCGCGTTGGGCGCGGCCAGCGGCGGACGTTGGGCGCCGACATCCTGAACAACCGGGGCCGGGCACTGGAGCGCCGGGGGGACGCCGGCGGGGCCGTCCGGAGCTACCGGAAGGCCCTGCGCTGGAACCCGCGGCAGGGGGACGCCCTCCGCAACCTCCGGCGGCTTGAGGGTCGTTGAGATGTGCTATGATGGGCCGCACAACAGTTTCTTTACGTCCGGTTAATAAATCCGAAACTGTCCGGGCCTACACTGGCTAATAGGAAGCGCAGCAGCCTGCTCGGCCGCATTATGCTCCAACAGCGCCGACCTTCTCTTGTGTCCGGCTTCCGTCCGGATGTCGCGACCCCGCTCCGCGGGGTCTTTCAAGCCGCCGTCGCCGTCCTGGTGATCGCCGCGGCCGCGCCGCTTTACGCCCAGCAGGTCTTCATCGACTCCTTGTGGGTACATCATAAGGGCATCAACTGCTCGCTCAACCCCTCCAAGCCGACCCAGCTCAACTGCCACGACGGCGCGGGGAACCGGCCACTGAGGCCCCAGGACGGGAACATCTCCAACAACCCGAACATCCAGTTCGACCAGCGCGTCGGCAACAACTTCCCGGACTGCGAGTTCGGGGCGACCTATCCGAAAGGCACCGTCTCCGCCAACTTCTGCAACGAGAAGATCCATTTGTGCACCAAGGTCGGCTGGTCCAACACGCAGGCGGGGAACACCGCCTTCGCGCTCGATTTCGTCTCGTTCGAGATATTCAAGTTCGGCCAGGGGGCCAACCCGCTCGACGCGCAGTCCACGCCCCCCCTGAGGACGTTCTTCGTCGACAACCCGGGGCAGATCCCCGCCGGGACCGACTCCTCGGGGGGCGGCATCGCGCTTCTGTCCCCCTTCTGCGTGCTCTGGGACGGTTCCTACAACATCCAGGGGGAGTTCGGTAAGACCAACGGGCAGTACGGCTTCCGCGCGACGGTGGCGACCAATCAGACCGGCGCGAGCGGCAACATCAACATCACGCAGACCCGCGCCTACCCGGGCGGCTTCACGCGGGACGCCGACGACGCCTTCGTGGACGAGAAGCCGATCCTCGTGGACGTGACGAACGTCCACGTGGTCCGCACGACGCCGACGGTCGCCGGCGAACTCACCGGGGTCGCGGCCGAGCCCTACAACATCACGTACCGGCTTTCGAAGGACGCGACGATGTACCTCACGATCCACCAGAGCGACACGAGCCTATTGAACCCGGTCATACGGACGATCGTGCCGGGCCTTCCGCGCGTGGGGGAGGGGACGCCGAACGGGACGCTTCAGAACGGCGACTCCTGGAACGGCCGCTGGGATAACGGCGACCTCGGTCCGCCGGGCGTCTATCTGGCGCAGCTGCAGGCCTTCGCGGTCGACCAGTTCGGCGCGGACCTCAGCATCGCGACCACCCGGCAGATCGCGCTCGACACGCTGCAGATCACCGACATCCGCGTCCAGCCGCTCACGGGCCAATCCACCTCGCTGGCGGTGCTTAGCTACATGCTGACAGAGCCGGGCATGGTCTCCGTGGATATCTACCCGCCGGGGACGCAGTTTATCAACGGGCTCAACAGCGTGAACCAGCTGCCGGACGTGTGCCCGGGCACCGCCCTCGATCAGGCGGGCGTCAAGAAGGACTTCGGGGCGCGCCTCTCGGGGCCCGCCCCGGTGCTGCCGGTCCGGCACATCGAGGAGCAGAAGGAGTTCAGGAAGTCCGTGATCTCCTTCTGGGACGGGCGGGACTCCGCCGGGAACGTCATGCCCGACGGCGACTACGTCTTCGTGATCTACGCCGACCTTCCGTCGCAGAACGGGTTCTCCTACAGGGTCGGCTGTCCCGGCGGGGTCGACACCGACAAAAGGATCTGGTCGTCGAACGCGCGCAGCGGCTACCTGTCGGTCGCGCGGGGGCTCGTCACGATCAGCCAGATAGGCCCGTCGTCCTCGGTCATAGGCTCCTCGCCTTCGGTCGCGGGGCTCGATCCGTTCACGTTCAGCTATTCGCTCTCGCGCGAGGCGAACGTCACCCTGAAGGTCTTCGACCGCACGGGGACGCGGCTCGTCCGGACGCTGGTCGACAACCAGGTCCGGCCCGGCAATTTCCTGAACAAGGAGCGCTGGATCATCCCGACGGACAACGACGGCGGCTGGATCGGCTCGGGCACGTATCTCGTGCAGCTGACGGCGGCGGACGTGTTCTTTCCGGCCAAGGTCTCGACTACGACGGCCCTGTTCCCGGTCGACCTGTTCCGGATCACGGACCTCGCGACGACGCCGCTCTTGACCGGGGCGACCGACGTCATCACCCTCAGCTACCAGCTTTCGCAGCCGATGCAGGCCGCCTGGAAGATCTACCCGCCGGGCACGGTCATCAGCGGCTCGACGGCCACCTGGCCTCCGTGCGGCGAGCTCGACCCGTCCTCGTGCGCGCAGGTGACCAACGGGGGCGGCACGGCCGTGCCGCTGATCACGATCAAGGGGCTGCGGCCGGGGCGGTTGAAGATCACCGAGTTCTGGGACGGCCGCGACTCCAACGGCCTGTTCGTCCCGGACGGGACCTACGTCTTCACCCTGGCGGCGCAGTCCACGACCACTCCGAAGTATTTCGCCACCGACCAGGTGGCCGGGTCGCTCACCGTGGCCAGGGGCGCGATCGTCTTCCCGGTGTTCAACATCACGCCGACGTTCCCGGAGATGTTCAACTCGAGCCAGACGATCTCGCTGCCGCCCTACGAGGTGGACTACTCCCTGACGCGGCAGTCCTCGGTGACGATCTCGATCATCACGACCGACATCAACCCGCGCGTCGTGAGGACGCTCATCTCCGGCGACGTGCGCGACGCGAACCTCCTGAACCGGGAGTTCTGGGACGCTCGCGACGACGCCGGCAATTTCGTGCAGCCGGGCTTCTACACGGTGCGCGCCGTGGCCGAGGACCTGGCGTCGGTGCTCTCCTCGGGCTCGACCGCGCAGCAGACGATCTCGGTGGACCCCCTGCGGATCTACGATGTGGCCGTCAGCCCGCTTCGGGCGGACTTCGGCACGGCCCTGATCGCCTACCAGGTGTCCGAGACGATGAAGACGGCGATAAAGATCTACAAGCCCGGGACGACGTTCGACGCCAACGGCAACCCGTCGCCGCCGGAGGCCGGGAGCCTCGTGAAGCGGTTCGTGGGCGTCCAGCCCGCCCGCAACGAGGTCAACCAGGCCTGGGACGGGAAGGACGAGACGCTGAGCATCGTGCCGGACGGCAACTATCTCTTCAAGATCGTCGGCTCGACCGACATCAACGCGATCGACTCGATCTCCGGGGACCTCGTGGCCGGGGCGGCCCTAGCCGAGGACCTGGTCATCGCGGAGGTCCCGGTCGTGCGGGCGGGCTCGGCGGACACCCGCAAGGATTTCGAGGAGAACACGTTCGTCTACCCGAACCCCGCCCGGGGGCCGACGGCCACGTTCCGGATCTATGTGCCCAAGGAAGCGGTGGTGAGCCTCAATATCTACAACATCGCTGGAGACCTTGTGAGAGGCGAGGACTTCGGCCTGCTGTCTCCCACCTACAACGATCCGACCGGACCCTTCGAGTTCGTCTGGAACAAGACGAACCAGGCCGGCCGGCGGGTGGCGCACGGGGTCTATTTCGCGGTGATCCGGGAGGAGGCCACAAAGGGCGAGGCGGTCGTGTTCCAGGCGGTGAAGAAGGTGTTGATCCCTTAGGGAGCCGATGGCGCGCGTGATGGCGAGGAAAGCGGAGATGGCGAGGCGGCGCGGACCCGGCGGAGGCCCGAGGGCCTGGCTGGCCGCGGCCGCGATCCTGGCTCTCTCGGGGCTTCTTCCCGGCCAGGCGGCCTGGGCCATCGACCCGGACGCCGGGACGGGCGGCGCCGCGTTCATGAAGATAGGCATCGGCAACGCCCGCGCTCTTTCGCTGGGCCGGGCGTACGTGGCGCTGGCCGAGGGGACCGACGCCATGACCTGGAATCCCGCGGGCCTGGCGCTCACGCAGCAGCGCGAGTTCACCTATTCCTATCTCCGCTACATACAGGAGATCGATTCGCCGTTCTATATGGCGTACGCGCACCCTCTGGGGAGGACCGTCCTCGGCGTCAACGGCGCGTACCTGAGCATCGACGACTTCGACGTGCGCGACGAGCAGGGCAGGCAGCTAAACAGCAGCGACGTGCGCGTCCAGGACGGTTTCGCGACGCTGAGCATCGCGCGCTCCTTCTGGTACGAGAAGATGTTCCTCGGCGCGAGCCTGAAGGCCGTGCACGAGGACAACGACGGCACGATCCACGACATCCTGGCGGGGGATTTCGGCGCCTTGCTGAGGCCGAACTCCTACGTCACGTTCGGCTTCGCCTCGCAGAACTTCGGGGCGGGCACCACACGCATCGCGCGGATTACCCGGGGCGGGGCGGCCGTGCGGCTGTTCGACATGCTCACCACCTCGATAGAGATCAATAAGGCGGCCGACGGCCCCGTCCGAATGGGATTAGGGGGGGAGTTCCTGCTCCCCGAGGACCTGCTGCAGGTGGGGCAGGTCTATCTCCGGGTGGGCTACCACAGCACCGACGATATGGGCCGGGTGCTCGAAGACGACCGCCATATGGCGTATCCTCTGGTGGGCTCGCCGAACCTGAGCTTCGGCATCGGGCTCTTCACGGCTCAGGCTTTCGGCTACGGGATCGCTTTCGACTACGCCCTGGTTTCGCTGGGCACTTTGGGGACGGCCGACATGCTGTCGCTTAAGCTGAAGTTCTGAATGCGCAGGAATTATCGAGGTATTTCGGGTGGGCCCTCATGTCCTTGACGAAGCGGGGTTCTCCTGGTAGACTTAGGAGAGAAGGCAAAAATCGACGGAAAGAGCCGGGAAATGACGCTACTGCCGTCAAAATTTTCAGGAAACCGAAACCCTGCGCCCTATGAGCCGGCGGCATGGTCCGCCGACCTTAGCGGGGGTGACCCGCAAGGGCCCGAAGGGTTCTTGCGGGCCCGAGGTGGCGGCAGCCCCCAGGGGGAGCGCCGAGCGGAGCGGGTTTCCTTCCGGAGCGAGGCTTCAGCCCCGCGCGGAGCGCGGGGTGCGACAAGGGGGCAAGCATTAGTGGAGTACATGCTGATGACCCTTATGCTCCTGTTCCTTTTTACAGGACTCTACCGGGTGCTCCAGACGCAGCTGAAGACGTACTTCATGAAGGCCGGGCAGGCGATTCTGATGGCGTACTACTAGGTGGTAACGATGTGTCGCGCTCCGAGAAGGGGCCGCGACAGAATGAAGAGGAGGTAGGCATGCGGAAGCTCGTAGACCGGATCAACGAGAAGCTGATCGGACTCGAGGCGGCGGTGCGCAGCGAGAAAGGTCAGAATACGGTGGAGTACCTGATGATGCTTGCGGTCATCGTCGGCGTCATCCTCGTCATCGGCAAGATGTTCAAGCCCCAGATCAGCGGCATCTTCAATCAGATCATGGGGATGATCTCGGGAGCCGCATCGAGCGTCGGGTCGCAGTAGTTCTCGGCCGGGCCCGCCGGCACGGCCGCGGGCTGGGCTGCCCTGTACGGGGCGGGAGGCGGACGGGGATGGTTCGGTCAGGTCCGGGACTTTCGGGGGCGAGGCCGTCCTTAAAGGGCGCTCGCAAACGGCACGCGAGCACGGCTGCGCCGAAGCCGTTGTCGGCGCGGCGTGGCCAGGTGCTCATCGAGGTCCTGGTGATGCTTCCGGTGTTCCTGATGGTGGTCTTCACCGTCATGGAGATCGGACACCTGGCCTTCCGGACGATCCTTCTGCACCACGCCGCCTACGAGGTGGCGCGGATCGGCTCGCTGTCGGCCATCGCCGTCGGGGCGCCGGGTTGCCCCCCGCCCGTGCTGCAGGGAGACAAGATGCGGGAGGTCGGCAACGCGATACTGACGAACGCCTCGGTCGCGGCGGAGCCGGAGGAGACGCTGACCGATCCGCAGGAGGGCTGCCCGCATTACGACGTGGTGGTCACGATGACGCAACGGGTGACGATGATCTTCCCGATGACCGGATTGATGCTGGGGTCCAAGGAGGACCGCCAAGCGCGGCTGCTTACGGCCGCGGTGCGGATGCCGATCGAGCGCCCGTTGTTCAAATAAGGCTGGAAGGACAGAGGGAAAGAGAGAGGACTCCATGGAGAAGAAAGGTGTGTTGATCCCCCTGATCCTTGCGGTGGGAGCCGCTGTCGTCTATCTGATGGTCCTGACGAGCCGAGAGAAGCAGTTGTCGCGCTCCTACGAGAACGCGACGGTCCTCGTCGCTCGCGTGGACATGCCGGAGCGGACCCTGCTCAAGGAGGACTTGGTCGCGACGAAGGCGGTCCCTAGGAAGTTCATGGCGCAGGACGCCATCGAGATCAAGGTCGCGTCGGACATCAAGCAGATCGCGAACCTCGTGACGCGGGTGCGCGTCCCGAAGGGAAATCAGATCACCCAGTCGGCGTTGACATCGCTGTCGCCGACGTCGGGGCTCAGCGTCAAGATCCCGCCGGGATATCGCGGCGCCGTCGTGCCCGTCGAGAGCGACCTGCTGAAGCTGATCAAGCCGGGGGACCGGATCGACGTGCTGGTCACCTTCGACGCCCTGATGTCCGACAACCGCAAGGAAAAGGTGACGGCGACGATCCTGCAGAACGTGCTGGTGCTGGGGGTCGGCAGCAACCTGGGCCAGGGCCTCACGGCGGCGCAGTTCGGCGACAATTCGAAAGGCGACCGGCAGGCGGCCGCGTTCGCCGAGAAGGGGAACCTGAGCGTGGCGCTGAACCCGAACGAGGCCCAGTACCTCGCGCTGGCGATGAAGCAGGGAGAGACCGTCGTGATCCTGAGGGGCCTCGGGGACATCGAGATGCACCCGATGGAGATGGCTAGCTTCAGGAAGCTTTTCCGTTAACGCCGAAGAACGCGCGCCGAGGGACGGCAACGGTGGGACATCATGAGATGGCAACAGCGGATAGCTAAGATCGCCGCGGCGGCGGCTCTGGTCCTGGGGCCGCCGGCTACGGGTTGGGCGCAGGAGGAAGAGGAAGAGTTCGACCAGTCGGAGGTGATGATCGCCGTCAGCGCGGACATCGTGGAGATCAGCGGGTCGGTCTCTAAGGACATGGGGTTCAACTGGGCGCCCTTCACTACCGGGATCAACTTCGCGGAGAAGTCGCCGATCCCGGGCATTATCAGGGTCGGGGATTTCGAACGGCTGACGCAGCTGCAGGCGTCGCTCAAGCTGCTCGAGACGGAAGGCAAGGCGCAGCTCCTCTCGAACCCCAAGCTCATCACGAAGAACGCCACGCAGGCGAACTTCGTGGTGGGCGGCGACCAGCCCTTCCCGGTCACGAACAACCAGGGCGTCGGCGTGGAGTTCAAGAAGTTCGGGGTCATCCTGAACATCCTCCCGGTGGTGAACCCGAACAAGAAGGACTACATCAACGCCCAGCTTCAGCTGGAGGTGTCGAACCCGGATTTCTCGAAGCCGGTCACGGTGGGGAACACCACGGTGCCCTCGATCGTGACGCGGCAGATCCAGACGGAGGTGGAGATCAAGAACGAGGAGACGATCGTCATCGGCGGGCTCAAGCAGAGTTCCAAGAACATAACGAAGACGCGCGTGCCGCTGCTGGGGCACATCCCGCTGCTGGGCGCGCTGTTCACGACCACGAGCACCATCGAAGAGCAGAAGTCCCTGTTCCTGTTCGTCACCTTCGAGATCGTCAAGTAGCCGCTATGGCCGAAAAAAGGCAGGTCCCGGGCATCTTCCTCCCGCCCGGCTTGGCCCCCAAGCCGAGGCAGGCGCCCAGTCCCGGCGCCGCCCCTCCGGGCCAGGCTCCGGGCTTCCAGCCCGTCGCGCCGCCCGCCTCGGCCCCGCCCGTCACCCAGGCGCCGTCGAGGCTGCCGGCCACCCAGACCGCCGCCTCGCGCACGCGCCCGCCCGGCCGGGTCATCGTCTTTTCGGGGCCGAAGGAGGGCGTGGGGAAGACGACGATCGCTCTCAACCTCGCGCTGGCGTGGGCCGGCACGCAGAGCCGTAACGTCATCATCGTCCACCTGGACCCGCTCTGCCGCAACGAGCTCTCCTTCATGCTGGGACTGCAGCCGCCGACTCTGGCGAGCCTGAGCCAGTTCGTCGGCAAGGAGGTCTCGGCCCTCGCGAAGCTCCTGAAGGGCCGGGTCCCCATCTCGCAGTGGGGGGTCGGCGTGCTCCCCCTGGGCGCTAAGCGCACCGACGCGCTGCAGCTTTCGCCGCAGATCGTGGTCCCCATCCTGGAGAGCCTGAACCAGGCCTACGACCTCTTCCTCGACGTCGACCCCTTTTTCCCGATGCAGGTGTTCTCGTTCGACCTCGCGGACGTCATATTCTGGGCCTGCCTGCCCCAGCGGGCCCACTTCGAGGCGACTTTCAACACCTTCCAGGAGCTGAAGGGCCTGCACTTCCCGCTGGAGCGCTTCCAGATCGTCATCAACGAGGGAAACCTTCCCGGAGCGCTCGCCCCGAAGGAGGTGGAGCGGTTCTTCCAGGCCATGAACAAGGGCGTGCTCACGTACATGCCCTGGGAGGACCTCCTGCCCGAGTTCGCGAACACCGCGCGCGTGCTCGTCATCGAGCAGCCCCACTCGGACTGGGTCAAGGCCCTGAGGCCGCTGCTGGGCTGCGTGATGGAGGCGAAGCCCGCCGCGAAGGACTGGCGCGCGGCCGTCAGCCAGGGCGCGTTCGCGGGCGGGGTCGACATCGGGTGGCAGCCCGCCGACGGGGGCCGGGGGTCGGCCGCGGGCGGATCCGGCGGCTCCGAGGTCCGCACCTTGACCAAGCGGGGCGATGTCCCCGAGTTCTGGGACGAGCTCAAGGGCAAGATGCACAAGAACGTCGTCGCGGCGATGGAGACCGAGCGGATCCGCATCGGGGACGACGCGAAAGGCAACGAGGAGATACGCAAGAACGTCGCCTCCATCATCGAGAACCTGCTGCAGAAGGAGACGAACCTCCCTCTTTCGCGCGACATGCGATCGCGCTTCGTCGAGGAGCTCATCGACGAGATCCTGGGCCTGGGGCCGCTTGAGCAGCTCATGCGCGACGAGACGGTCAACGAGATCATGGTGAACGCCCCGGACAAGGTATTCATCGAGCAGAGGGGCAAGCTGGTGCTCACGCCCCTGCGCTTCCGGGACGAGGAGCAGATCATTCAGGTCATCAAGCGCATCGTCGCGCCGGTCGGCCGGCGCATCGACGAGTCGGTCCCGCTCGTCGACGCCCGCCTGAAGGACGGCTCGCGAGTCAACGCGATCATCCCGCCGCTGGCGGTGAGCGGCCCGTCGCTGACGATCCGGCGCTTCGCCAAGAAGCCGTTCACCGGCGACGTCTTGATCAAGATGGGCTCGATCACGCACGAGCTGCTCGAGTTCCTGGGGAACTGCGTCAAGGTCAGGAAGTCGGTCATCATCTCCGGCGGCACCGGCACCGGGAAGACCACGTTCCTGAACCTGCTCTCCAACTACATCTCGCCGGACGAGCGCATCATCACCGTCGAGGACACGGCCGAGCTGAGGCTGGAGCAGGAGCATTGGGTGAGGCTGGAGAGCCGCCCGCCGAACGTCGAGGGCAAGGGCGAGGTGACGATCCGCGACCTGGTGAAGAACTGCCTGCGCATGCGCCCGGACCGGATCGTGGTCGGCGAGTGCCGCGGCGCCGAGGCGCTCGACATGCTTCAGGCGATGAACACCGGCCACGAAGGCTCGCTCGCGACGATCCACGCCAACTCCCCGCGCGACGCGCTGACCCGCATGGAGGCCATGTGCATGATGGCCTCGTCCGAGCTGCCGATCTGGGCCGTGCGCGAGATGATGTCGTCGGCCGTGCACATGGTCGTCCAGTTGACGCGCTTCGCCGACGGCGTGCGCCGCATCACGTGGATCACCGAGCTGACCGGACGGGACGGGAACACGGTCCTGAGCAACGACCTCTTCCGGTACTGCCAGACCGGCGTGGACCCGGAGGGGAAGTCGTTGGGGTTCTTCTCCGGCTGCGGCAAGCCGCCCAAGTTTTACGGGGAGTTCAAGCTCGCGGGCGTCGACGTCCCGCTGTCCTTGTTCAACAAGCATCCGCAGGCCGACGAGTACATGAGGGGGTCAGGAAAGTGAACGACACGATCAGCGACGAGGCGCGTCTCGCGGGCTGGGCCGCGAGATTCGCCCTATTGGCGATTCTTCTCGCCGCGGGAGCGTCCGCGGGGGAGGCGCAGGGCTTCACGCGCCAGCAGATACACGCCCTCATCGACCCGGACAACGGCGCCGAGGCGCACGCCCAGTTCTTCTACCATTACTTCAAGGAGCAGCGCGACCAGGCCGTCAAGGCGCCGGCCTGGGTGGACGAGGTCCTCCCCGGCATGCTGTCTCGGCCGGTCTGGCGGGACCCGGACGAGGGGGTCCTGACCGAGGCCCAGCTCTGGCAGGCGCCCGTGTCGGTGCTCTACGAGTTCTTCGAACATACGCGAAAGACGTTTCCCGCCGAGTTCAACGGGAGCCTTAAGCCGCCCTACGCGCTGATCAAGGACTACGAGGACAGTCGCGTGCGCTTCCAGATGGCGCTCGACCGGCTCTACAAGGCAAAGCTCGGCGACTCGCTGGGAGGGCGAGGCCGCGCCGTCATCTCGACGTTCCAGCTCATCCTCGACGAGATGAACTCGATCCTCGACGCGCTCACCAGCCAGAACCCCGAGCTGTATGTCCAGTCCGTCATGTCCATCGGCGCCCTGACGAGCCAATCCTACCGCATACTCCACAGGGCGCCGCGCGGCTATGAGCCGCCGATGCCCCCGCAGCAGCAGACCAGCCGGGCGGCGCCGCTGCTGTATAAGATCATCGGGGTCGTGTTCCTCTTCGTCGCGGCCTGGAGCTGGGGGGCTCTGAACGCCCGGTGGATCGGCTCGAAGATCGACATGCGCATCGAGTCGAGCAGGAAATGGGCCCAGGAGTTCAACCGGCAGTTCATGAAAGTGAAGGTCCAGTACATGGTATTCGGCCCTGCCCTCCTGGGCATGTTGATGGGGGCCCTGACTCTCAACGTCTGGGCGGTGCTCCTCTTCACCGCGGCCGGCATCTACGTGGGGATGAAGCTGCCGGAGTGGGCGCTCCAATACGTGCGTTTCCGGCGCGGCAAGCGCGTCGAGGCCCAGCTGATGGACGCGATGATCCTGATGTCGAACGCCCTGAAGTCGGGCCTCGATATCGTGCAGGGCTTCGAGCTCGTGCAGCGGGACCTCGTGCCTCCCATCTCCGAGGAGTTCGGGCTCGTCCTGAAAAACTACCAGCTCGGCACGTCGTTCGAGAAGGCTATGGCGGGGATGGAGGACCGCATCGAGTCGCGGCTCCTGTCCTACATGCTCAAGGCCGTCGTCATCCAGCGCTCGGTCGGCGGCAATATGACGAAGATCTTCGACCGCATCGTCGAGAACATCCGGGAGGAGAGCAAGCTCGAGGAGAAGGCCCAGTCTTTGACGGCGCAGCAGCGCATCCAATCGATCGTCGTGGGCTTCATGCCCTGGGCCTTGCTGATCATGATGTGGGTGTTCCAGCCCGACGTCATGGCGGACTACTACTTCTCGCCGATCGGCGTGCTGACGCTCCTCTTCTGCGCGATCTGGATGACGATCGGCATGGGGATCGTCCGAAAGCTGGCGGACATACAGGTGTGACGCTATGGATATGGGACATGTGCTTCTGCTCGTAATCGGTATAGGCGGCTCGGTGGCCGCGTTCACGTTCGTCCTGCGGCTCGTGCAGCCCCCGAAGGAGGACGAGTCCTCGCTCACTCGCCTCGCGCCGAAGGGTCCGGGCGACGTCTCCGCGTGGGAGTCGCTGAACCCGCGCGGAGGGCTGATCGACCGGCTCGACCATTTTCTCGTCCACGGGTGCAGGCAGGGAGGGCGGATCGAGACGACGCACATGCTGCTGGGCAAGCCGCAGAACCCTTCGCCCAGGAACATCCTCCACATGAAGGAGATCGCGTGCGCGATCGCCTTCGGCCTAGTGTACTATCTGAGCGGCGACATCAAGGCCGCGCTGATAGTCGCGCCGCTGGCTTTCTTCCTCCCCGACATGTATTTCAGCGGCAAGATCCAGGAGCGCCAGAGGGAGATCGTCAGGAACTTCCCGGCGCTCGTCGACCTCGCGGCGCTGACGATAGAGGCCGGTCTCGACTACATGGCGGCTTTCGACCGCATCATCGCGGCGGCGCGCAAGCGCACCGAGCTCGAGGTCGAGTTCGATCGCACGAGCAACGAGATCTCGCTGGGCTACTCGCGGCGCGACGCCCTCCGCCGTCTCGCGATGCGCACCGGGCTCCAGGAGGTCCGGTCCTTCGTCGGCCTGATCGTCCAGTCGGACGAGCTCGGCACGAGCCTCGTGGACCTGCTGCGCAACTTCGCGACCGACATGCGCTTCAGGCGCCTCAACGCCGCCGAGAAGGCCGCGGCCCAGGCCGCGACGAAGATGCTGATCCCGATATTCCTGTTCATATTCCCGACCGTATTCATCCTGATGCTGGCGCCGATGATGAAGAACGTGTTCATGAGCGGAGGGCTGGGGTTCTAGGCGATGCCAGCGCGCCAAAGCATCTCCTTACGGCGCGCGGCACTGGGCCCTCCGGGCCCTGTGAGTGGCCTGACGTTTGTCGTGGCCGCCGTTCTCCTCCTGGCGGGCTCCGCTTCCGCCGAGAGGAAGGACGCGGCCGCCGAGAAGCCCACGCTGGAAAGCCTCTTCCTCGACTGGTCGAAGACCGAGCTCGGTCCGCTCAGCTCGCGGGAGGGGCGCAACAAGTACCTCTACACGATCCAGATCGAGAAGTCGCAGCTCATGAGCAAGCTGCTGCGGACGGTCTACGAGAACGCCTACTCGCTCTATCGCCAGGGCGATTTCGACGGGGCGAGGGAGCTCACGAGCAAGATCCTCAGCATGGACCCCGAGTTCCGGGACGCGGCGATCCTCTACCGGGCCGCCGTCGAGCTTAAGGGCAGCTCGCAGCCGCTGGTCTCCGAGCGGAAGCTCGTCGCGGATCGTTTCGAGGAGGGTATCGCCTTGTACCGGCAGGGCCGCCTCGTGGAGGCCTCGCAGCGATGGGATGAGTGCGTGAAGCTCTCCCCGGGCAACCTCAAGGCGCGGTACTGGCTCAAGAAGGTCCGGCACGAGCTGGCCGACGAGCACTTCCGGCGCGGCCAGAAGGCCTACCGCCAGCACCGGATGCGCGACGCGCTCGACCAGTGGTACGCGGCTCTCGTGCTCCACCCCAAGTACCCGCGTCTCGTCGGAGTGATCTCCGAGGCGGAGGCCCGCCTGCGCAGGCAGGAGGCCAATGAAAAGCTCCAGCGGGCGCTCAGTCTCTACGGGGAGGGGCGCACCGAGGACTCGCTCAAGCTGCTCGACGAGGTTCTGGCGATCGAGCCGGGCGAGGAGAAGGCTCAGAAGCTCATCGCCGAGATCCGTCTCGAGATCGCGAAGCAGCATGTCGCGGAGGGACGCAAGCTCTACGAGAGGCGCAAGTACACCTCCGCGATCAAGCAGTGGAGCAAAGCCGTCGAGTTCGGCTACGACCCGCGCCGGGCGAACGTCCTCATCTCCCGCGCGCGCAACCAGATGCGCAAGGAGGCCGAGGCCCGCCGCCGCCGGGCCGAGGCCAAGGCCCAATCCGAGCTGGAGGCCAGGGAGAAGGCCGAGCGGGAGGAGCGCGAGCGGGGGGAGCAGGAAGCCCTCGAGCAGGCGGAGAGGGCGAGGCAGCTCGACGCGACCCCCCCGAGGCGGCGCCCGAGGCCCAGTCCTCGAGCGCGGAGAACAAGTCCCGCGCGCTGGGCCACTGGACCCAGGGGCTGCAGGGCTACCAGATGGGCGACTACCGGAAAGCGCGGGACGAGTGGCTCCGCTGCAAGCACCTCGACCCATCCAACGAGGACTGCCAGAAGGGGCTCCAGCGTCTCGACAGCACGTTCGGCGGCGGGCTCTGATGTCGCCCGCGCGGTCTGGCTGGGGTCCATGCCCCGGGCGCTGGAAGGTCGGCGGCATTCTTGCGATGGAGTTCCCGGTAACGCAGCGGACTGAGCACCGCAGGGCAAGCCTGCGGCGCTGGCTAGGGGGCGCTTCATGAAGCTGGCCATGAAGTGGTCCCTTTGGTACCTCTGCATCGGGGTCTACGTGATATTCCTCGGGGGCATCTTCTACTACAACCTTTTCAAGTGGACCTTCGACGAGAAGCTGAAGCAGCAGTCGATCGACCTCGTCAAGGTGCACGCGTTCCAGCTGATCAGGGGGCTGACCGATCAGCAGAACGCCATCACGATGGACGAGTTCGAGATCCTCAGCAACGCGCTCGCGAAGGACGAGCGGGTCGCGTCCGTCGTCTACTTGAACCGCTTCGGCGAGGTGCGCTGGTACAAGGACCCGCAGATGGTCGGCAAGTCTTTCGACGAGTTCCATCAGGCCGTCTCGGTCCCGACGAACGCCGTCGAGCAGGCCTTCGTTTCGAAGAGCCCGAAGATCCGGGCCGTTCCCGACCAGCCTTTCTACGAGGTGGCCATCCCGCTGGCCGTGCGCGGGGAGGTCGTCGGCATCGTGGACATGCAGGTGTCCCGCCGGGGCGTCAACGAAGTCATCGCCCGCGCGATGAACAAGTACGCCCTGGGCGCGGTCGGCGTGCTCTTCCTGCTCGGCATCCCGCTGTACTTCTTCCTGCACCATTTCATCATCTCCCCCCTGCACCACCTGCGCGACAGCATCGAGGCCGTCTCTTTCAAGAATCTGGACCTGAAGTTCCCCGCGCGCAAGGACGAGATCGGGGACCTGGCCGGGGTCTTCGGCGTCTTTCTTCAGAAGGTCAAGGCCGAGCGCACCAACGTCATGGCCAGGGAGAAGCAGCGCGGCGTGGCCGAGCAGCGCTGGTGGCAGTCGATCCTGATGACGATCGTCTCCAGGAGCCACCGTGCCATCGTCGTGGACGAGGACAACACCGTCCTCTACACCAACTTCCCGCTGGCCCAGGCGGCGGATCCCAACGCGCGCTTGCACCTGCTCGACGTGATCGACAGTCAGCAACAGGACGTCCTGCGGCTCGTCGGGGTGGCCCTCGACCGCCCGAACCAGGTGGTGGAGACCGACACGATGTTCCGGCAGGAGCCCTGTCACGTGCGCGCCGTCCACCTCGAGGAGGAGGGGGAGCTGCGGCGCACCCTGATCCTGTTCGAGCCGAAGAAAAGCGTCACGGGCCCCATGGTATGACTTGCGGCCCATCCTCAATATTGCTAAATAATGGTAGTCTTTTCATGCTGGGCGCAGTGATTTCCATCTAGGAGCTACTCAATGAGCTATCGCATCCGCAGGGTCGACCCGTTCTGGATCGCGCATCCCGTGGTTATCGGGGCGGCCGTGATCGGCGTGATCCTCGCCTTGTTCGGCTACTGGAAGGATTTCGTTCCGCTCTCGATCATCGGGGGGATCGCCCTGGCCGGCGGAGTCCTCGCCGCGACCAGGCCGGCCATCTCGGCGGTCCTCGGCGCGCTGGGCTTCCTGGGCGGACTCATCACCTTCATCATCCTGCCCAATCCGCAACTGGCGGACCTCGCCTGGGGGTGGAAGCTCGTCTCCACGCTGTTCTTCGGTCTGCTGTACATGGTGTTGATGGACGCGCTCGTCCTCGTGGTGTCGGCCCTCTACAACTTCTTCGCCAACACGCTCAACCTGGGGGGCATCCATCTCGACATAGAGGAGGGCGCGGAGGCCGCCCGCCCGGAGGGCTGAGGAACTCTAGGCAAGGAGTGCTACATTGAGGGTCAATATCGTCTGTGCCATGCGTGAGCCGAACCGCGCGTCGGTCATCCTCGAGGCGCTGTCGCGCAACGGGCTCATGACCACCGTCGTCCAGCGCACGAAGGAGCTCACCGGCCTGCTCACCCAGCGCGGGTGCGATCTCCTCATCGTCGGCCAGTACCTGGGCGACGGCGACGGGCTCCAGGTCGTCAAGTCCCTGCGCTCGCGGGGACCAGGGCGACACCTGGCCATCGTCGCCTTGCTGGACCATCAGCCCGCCCTTCCGGTCGGCGAGCTGGGCGTGCGGCGCCTGCCCGCCGGCTTCGGGACGGCCTCGGGCCGCATCCGGACGGCCCCGGTGTCGGCGCCCGTGCCCGCGCTCTCGGGAAGCGTCCAGAAATCGAATCTGCGCCTCCAGTTCTTCCAGGCGGGGGCCGATGAGTGCCTGACGCTCGACCAGGACACCGCCGAGTGCCTGGCCCGCATCCGCGCCGTCCTGCACCGCACGATGTCCAAGCCGCAGCAGGAGATCCTGAAGATGAAATCCGTGGAGCTGAACCTCACCAGCTACACGCTGCGCGTCAACGGCAAGAACGTGCCCCTGACCTCGAAGGAGCTCGACCTTCTGTACGTCTTCCTGAGCTCCCCGAACAGGGTGCTCAGCCGGCCGTATCTCATCGAACGCGTCTGGGGGTACAACTATTTTGGCTCGCCCCGCACCGTCGACGTCCACGTCCGGCGCCTGCGGGAGAAGTTGGGCAAGGCCGCGCGCTTCATCACGACCGTGCCCTGCGTCGGATACAAGCTGATCCCGCCGGGTTCCGGCGGATAGCCTCCGGAGGAAAGATTTATGGCTGAAAACGAAGGCATCAAACTCCTGATCATCGACGACGACGCCCATCTGCGCGAGAGCCTCGCCGAGGTCCTCGAGCTCGAAGGCTTCGATTGCCTCCAGGCCGGCACGGCGAAGGAGGGCATCGCCGCGGCGACAAAGAACCGCCCCAAGGTCGTCATCATGGATATCCAGCTCCCGGACTCGAGCGGTTTCCAGATCTGCCAGGAGTTGCGCAGGCAGTCGCGGGAAACGATCCTGATCATGATGACGGGCCGATTCCTCTCCGCGGAGGAGAAGACGCAGGGCTTCCAGCTCGGCGCCGACGAGTATCTGACCAAGCCGTTCGATCTGCAGGAGTTGTCCGTGCGCATCAGGCAGCTGCTGTCGAGGAGCCGCGCCGGATGATCGGCGCCGCCGGTCATGCCTTATACCGAGCCCAGGCGGGGGAAACTCCGTTATAAGTTCCTGTTCTGGTTCCTGCTGATCTCCCTGGCGCCCATGGGAGTGGTCGGATGGTACCTCGTCGATATCTCCCAGGCGGTGCTCAAAGAGCAGTCGCTGCGCAGCCAGGAGTCGATGGCCGTCGGCTTCGCGGAGACCGTCCACAACTACATCGACACCTTCAAGACCGTCCTCCATGTCGCCTCCCGGCTCGACGGCTTCGCTTCGATGGACCCGGTGAGGCAGGAGCGGCATCTCAACCGGGTGATGCAGCAGCACCCGGCTTTCTTCGAGCTTTCGGTCTTGGACCTGGGGGGGGTTGAGAAGGTGCGCATGGGCCGCTTCCTGGGCGCGACCCCCGAGATGCGCAACTTCCACGACGAGACGTCTTTCCAGGTCGCCATGCAGCGGGGGGAGTACGTCGGGGGGCTGCAGCGCTTCCAGGGCCTCTATCCGACTCTGACCTTGGCCGTGCCGGTCATTCAGGAGTCCTCCAAGCGGGGCCTGCTGCTCGGCAAGATCAGCCTCAACGGGCTCTCGCAGATGCTCCATCAGCAGTTCCCGGAGGAGGGGCGCAGCCAGGCGGCCGTCGTGGCCGGCGGGGACCCCCGCGACAGCTTCTTGGTGGCGCACTCGAACCCGAACGAGGTGTTCAAGAGGAACGCGAACCTGCCCGACGAGATCCGCAAGGTCATCATGACCCAGACCAAGCAGAAGGGCGGCGGGAAGATCTCGCTCAAGGACGGGACGAGCGTCCTGGGGGCGTACGCCGAGGTCAAGGATACCGGCTGGATCGTCTACGTGCAGAAGCCGGTGGAGGCGGCCTATCTCGCCGCCACGGAGATGCGAAGGCAGATCGTGAAGGTGTTCGTGTTCGTCGTGCTGATCACGATGGTGCTGTCGTTCGCCGTGGCCGGCCACATAACCCAGCCGATCCGGGCCCTGCAGCGGGCGGTCGACCGCCTGAGGGCGGGCCAGTTCGAGGACATGCCGGAGATGACGTTCACCAACGACGAGATCGGAGAGCTGGGCCAGTCGTTCACGCAGATGAGCGACTCCCTTAAGGAGAAAACGGGGGAGCTGCTCCACGCGAAGGACGAGCTCACCAAGTACGGGGTGGACCTCAAGCGGCGCGTCGACGCGCGGACCCGGGAGCTGAAGGCCGCGCAGGACGAGCTGATCAAGAAGGAGCGGCTCGCGGCCATCGGCCAGATGGCGTCGGTCGTCGGCCACGAGATCCGGAACCCGCTGGCGGTCATCAACAACTCCATCTTCTTCATCAAGACCAAGCTTGGCAAGCAGGCGCCGCTCGACGCGAAGATCGAGCGGCACATCTCGATCATCCAGTCCGAGGTCAAGCAGGCCAACGGGATCATCGACGAGATCCTCACGTACTCGCGGACGCGGGAGATGAAGCCCGAGGTGCTGGCGATCAACCACTTCATCGACGAGCTGCTTTCGGTCTATCCGTTCCCGTCGCACATCGAGATCGTCAAGAACTTCGATCCGGCCGACCCGATTGTGAGCATCGATCCCACCGAGATGCGCCAGGCGATCCGGAACCTCATCGGCAACGGGATCGAGGTCATGCCGAAGGGGGGGCGTCACGCGAGTCGCGACGGAGATCGTGGAGCAGGGCTGGGTGCGCCTCGACATCGGGGACGCCGGGCCGGGGATCCCCCATGACGTGCTGGAGAAGATTTTCACGCCGTTCTTCACTACTAAGGCCCGCGGCACCGGCCTGGGGCTCGCCGTCGTGCGCAAGGTGGTGGACCGGCACAACGGAAGGGTGGACGTCGAGACGGCGCCGGGCGCGGGGACGACCTTCAAGATCTATCTTCCCCTGGCGACGAAGGTGCCGCCGGTCCAGCGGGGCGCCGCGGCGAAGCCGATCGTCGGCCAGCCGCCGGCCTTGCGGCCGCCGGGGCGGGCCGATACCGAGGCGCCGCCGCGCACGGCCGTACGGTACGTCGTCGCCCCGCAGCCCGCCCAGCCCCCGAAGGGCGCCGGGCCCGGCGTCGGCAATGCATAAAGGATTGGTGATGGAATGAGCGCTCGGATACTGGTCGTCGACGACGACGCGAACCTGCGTGAGAGCATCCGCGACAACCTCGAGCTGGAGGGCTACGAGGTCGTCGAGGCGGGCACCGGAGAAGCGGCCATGAAGGAGGTCGTCACCGGTTTCTTCGACCTCATCCTCATGGATTTCAACCTCCCCGACAAGACGGGCATCGAGGTCATCCGCGATATCCGCAGCGTGAACAACGACAGCGAGATCCTCATGCTCACGGCCCACGCCTCGCTCGACACGGCGTTGAAGGCCATCCAGGAATCCGTCTACGACTTCCTGGTCAAGCCGGTCGACTTCGACAAGCTGAAGGGGACGATCGGAAAGGCCATCGACAAGATGAGGCTCGCCCAGGAGAACCGGCGGCTCATCGAGGACCTGCGCAAGGCTAACGAGCAGATGCTCTACCTCGCGAACATGAAGTCGAAGTTCCTCTCGATGGCCTCCCACGACCTGTCGAATTCGTTGATGATGCTGCAGGTCTCTTTTGAGATGCTGATGACGGGTATGAAGCCGAACGAGGACCAGAAGAAGCGCATGAGCTACATCTCGAACGGGCTGGAGCAGCTCTCTCGCCTCATCGAGGACCTCGTGGACTGGGCCTCCATCGAGAAGGGGAAGTTCCGCCTGAAGAGGGCGCTGGACGCTCCGTCCAGAATCGTCGAGGACTCGATCGGGGGGGCCAGGGTCCGGGCCGACCACCGCGGCATAACCCTGAAGATCTCGGTGGCGCGCGGGCTGCCGAAGATCATGGCCGACAAGAAGCGCTTGGCCCAGGTCCTGGGCAACCTGCTCGAGAACGCCCTCCGGCACACCTCGAAGGGGGGGGCGGTGACGATCCGGGCGGAGGGCGTCGACGGCACGATCCAGTTCGCAGTGAAGGACACGGGCGAGGGGATCGAGCCCGGGGAGATCAAGAAGATCTTCGAGAGCTTCTACCAGTCGACCGGGGTGGGGGGGCAGCAGGGCCGGCTGGGGCTGGGGCTGTCCATCGCGAAGGAGATCGTCCACAGCCACGGCGGCACGATCTGGGTGGAGTCCGAGGGCCGCGGCAAGGGAGCCACGTTCTATTTCACGGTGCCCGTCGAGGCGGCGAAGGCGTCCAGGAAGTAGTGGAAAGCCGGCGGGTTTTTTTGTAGAGTGATTTTTCGCGGCGATTTTCAGGAGGACTGATGGCATCATCGAAGAAGAAGCTGACCGTCTTGATCGCGGATGACCAGACCCTGTTCCGGGAGGGCATCAAGGACCTTCTCGACAGCGAGCGCGGCATCTCCGTCGTCGGCGAGGCGGCCGACGGCCATGAGGCCGTGCGTCTCGCCAAGAAGCTCAAGCCGAACGTGGTCCTCATGGACATCAAGCTCCCGCATATGGACGGGGTCACGGCCACGCGGCAGGTCCGCAAGGAATGCCCCGACACCAACGTCATCATCCTCTCGTCGTTCGAGGACGAGGCGCACGTGATGGAGTCCATCCAGGCGGGGGCCAACGGCTACCTCTCCAAGATGCTGCCGGCCTCCGAGCTCGTCAACGCCCTCAAGACGTTCGCCAACGAGGGCGTCATGATCCCGCAGCCCGTGATGGGCAAGCTGATCCAGGGCCTGCGCCAGATGTCGAGCACGACGGCGGAGGCGACGCTGGTCGCCCTCACCAAGAGCGAGATCCGGGTGCTGGCGCTGCTGGGCCGGGGCCAGTCGAACAAGGAGATCGCCGCCGGGCTCGGCTGCAGCGTCAAGACGATCAAGAATCACCTCAACAGCATTTTCCAGAAGCTCGACGTGAGCAACCGGACCGAGGCCGTGGTGAAGGGCATCGAGATCGGCCTCATCTCCTCGGAAGACCCTGGCTGACGCTTCCGGCCCCGAGCAAGGCCCGCCCCGGCTTCCCGGGGCGGGCCTACTCAATTGGGGTGAAATCGGCCCTGATCAGGGGGCGCGGGGGCCGATAAGTTTCGTGTCCGACCGGTCAATCAACCTCCGCTTTTTGGGCCTACACGTGTGTAGGCCCTTTTCCTATAGGGCGCTGGGACCTCCGGCTCATGCCCCCGGCACGGTTTCGGCCTAAAATGAAGGCATAGGACGGACAAACGTCGTCGTACCAGGGGGAAACATGAGGAAGCACGGCCGCCACGGCATATTCGCCGCCCGTTACAGGATTCCTCCGCGTTCCGAGGAGGCCTCCTCCCGCCGGCGCATCCAGCTCAGCTTCGAATCCGAACGGCAGACGTACCGGTGGCTCACCGACTCCTGCGCTTCGAGAGGCATAAGGCATTGAGAGAAGCGGTCCTTGCCGTCCTGCTGTTGACGCCGACCGTCGGCTTCTGCCAAAGCCCGCGGCTCGCCGACGATTTCGCCAACATCATGGGATGGCTCACCCAGCAGACCGCCGACGGCCTCGGCTTCAACGGCGGCTCCACTTTCGATCCTCCCAACGAGATGAAGCCCTGGAGGATGCAGCCGGACGTCAGTCTGGGCGCGGGGCACCTGCCGTTCGACAAAGGAGCTTTTCCGGAGATTCGAGTCCAGTCTCTGGCCGAAAACGACCCGGCCGGCATGCTGCCGGACAAGATGCTGTTCCCGAACCTCACACTGCACGTCCGTCTGGGGCTGCCTGGGCGCATGGACCTGGGCGTCCGGGTGGCGAACATGACGACCCCGAAGAACTACCGCCTCTCGGAGTCGACCGTCGGCAACGGGCAGAGCAACACAGTGGGCTTTGGGCTGCGCAAGCACTTCGGGGGCGGGCGGGCTCCCTTGCTCAGCCTGACGGCCGCCTACAACCATACTTTCGGGTACTTCAACTACGTCAACGAGTACAAGGCGGTCGAGATCACGCCCGGGTTCGTGGCCGACGCCACGAACACCGGACAGCTGGAGTGGGACGTGAGGAGCGTCGGCCTGAACGTCGTCGCGAGCCAGGCCTACGGCAGGTGGACTCCGTTCTTCGGGGCGGGCTACAACCGGATGCTGGGCTCGGTGAACGGCCGCCTGGAGGCCCGCTGGAAGACCACGCTCATCCAGCCTTCGGTCGGCGAGGCGTCCAGCCGGCCCGCGCCGGATCAGGCGCGCGTTCTCATGGGCTTCCAGCGTGACGGATTCCTCTTCAATTTCTTCGTCAACGGCGAGGTCAAGGCGCTCGGCCCGCAGGCGGGCCGCACGTTCATCGTCTCGACCGGCTTCGCCGCGCCGTTCCGCCTCGGCGCCAAGAGCAGCATCGTCCGCTACGGCCGGAACCGCCCGAAGGACGTGGCCGCGGCGGCGGGTCCGGCGGTGCGGCCGCAGGCGTCGGAGGATACGGAGCCCTCCTCTCTGGCGATGCGCTCGCAGCGCGGCTTCGTCCGCGAGAATCGGCGGCGTTCGCGGGGCAGGCGAAAGGCCGCTGAGAAAAAGAACCGGGAGGATGCGCCGCAGCTGATCTTCATCCGATGAAGAAGTCACTAGCTATCCTGATATCGGCTTCGCTTCTTGTCTTGTCCCCCGGTCCGCGGGCCTGGGCACTCGTAGCTTCTCTCGGGGCGCAGCCCGGCGCGAACGCGGTCCCGACCTCCGCGAGTCCCGTTTCCGTCTCCATCTTTCCGGTGTCCGGCGGCGTCACGGGCCTTCAGGCCCCTCTGAACCGCTCGGGCGCTCCGGGCTTGAGCACCGTCCTGCCGGCGGTCCCTCCCGGCCTCGCGCCGGTGGTCCCCGTCCGGACCGGCGCGCCGGCCGCTCTCCCGGCCGCCGCCCGGATCCCTGCCGCGGGCCCGGTGGCGGGAGCGGCCGGCTTGGCGCTGCCCGTCTCGCCCGCTTTGTCCCGCCGCGCCGCGGCCATGGGCCTCGGGAACGCGCCGTCGGCCGTGGGACGCCGGCATGCGGCCGCCGCCGAGGGCCGCGGTCGCTCGCTTCGGACGGGCGCCCGGTCGCTTCTGAGCGCGCTGCGCCTGCCGTCGTTGTTACGCCATGGGATGCCGCGCGGGGCGGAGGCTGCCCGGACGACCGCCGAAGAGGATTTTCTGCTCCATACGGGCGCCGCCGCCAAGGCCTCCGACTCCGAGGGACCCGTCGCCGGCTTCCGGGGACGCGCCGGAGCCGGCCCCGCGACTTTGGGCGCTCCCCGGCATGCTCGGGGGGCGGCGGAGACGGGGACGGCGAATGCCGTCAGAGGAGACCGCCGGGGTGAGGCCGCGCGGGGGACGCAGGTCCGCTCCGGAAACCGGCGCATCGCCCGGCGGATGGGGCGCGTGGCGGGACGGCCCGCGGGACGCTTGGTCCTGCACGTGCCGGACGCCGCGTCCACGGTCCTCCAGATCCGCCCGGCCGATGGCTCGCGTGTCTCGCCCGCGGCTTCTGAAGGGACAATAAGGAAGGCCCAGGAAAGGAACGGCGCCGCAGCTTTCATAAATGGACGGGAAGAACAGGGGAATACCCATAACGATACGGCTCTGATAAACGGCCGTGGAGAGGAACGCACGTCGGACCTGGCGGTCCGGCGTGAATATCGCTCCGCGTACTTCCCGGCCGGGCTGGCCGCCCTGTCGGCGCTCACTTTCGGGCTGCTGACGGCGGTGCCGGCCGCGGTCTCGGGCATACTCCAGAATCCGGCCGTCTCGGCCACAGGCATCTCGGCGGCCATGCCGGCCTTCGGGATCGTCGAGACCGTCTTCGGCGCGGCCGCGACGGCCGCCGCCGCGTCTGCGCTGCTGCTGGCGGCCTACGCGCTCTGGGAGATGGCCCTGTTCGCCGTCGCCGTGGCCCGCGGCCGCTACGTCCCGGACGAGGAGTTCCAGCGCCTGGCCAAGGGTGAGCTTTTGCGGTGGGGTCTGCACCCCAGCGTCGCGGCGAGCCTCCTCGGGACGGGGCCCGGACGCGGCATCATGAGGGTGTACCGGCCGCAGAACCGCTTCGCGCATTTCGCGTTCGCGTTCACCGCCGGCGGGATCGTCTACGTACGGCCCGAGATCGTGCGCCATCCGTGGCTGTTCCGCTGGGTCATCAAGCACGAGCTGATGCACTATCAGGCGCAGGGAACGCGCGCCCCTCCTCGGCGTCCCTCCGGATTGCTGCGGAGGCTGGCGCGGCACGTCCTGGGGGAACTCCAAGGCCGTCTCGGCGAGTTCCGCCCGATCTCCTCTTTAAGCTCCCTGCGCATCCCCATCCTCGACCGCGTGCTTCAGGAGGCGCGGGTCTCCCTGCGCCTGCCGACCTCTTTCGACGCCCTTATCATCCATCCCGGCAACCACGAGGTCCGCAACCCCTCCACGTACGCCGAGCTCTCCCGCGGCCGGGCCCGCGTCGTGAAACTGCATACGCGCGGGGGGGCGAAATCCGGGTACCGCGCGGCGGACGACGCGCTCATCGGCGACGAGAACAAGGACGCGGCTTCCGTGCACGCGTCCCCGGACTCCGTCCCGGCGTCCGAGGGCGTCAACCAGTATCTGGCGCGGGAGGCCAACGAGGGCCGCTTCCGGATGATCGTCTATCCGCGCAGTTTCGGGGCGGTCCCTAATGAAGGCTCGCGGGAGGCGCGGCGCCTGCAGGTCGCGCTGCGGCAGATCGATTCCGTCCAACTTCTCATGCAGCGGCGCGGCCTGATGGGAAAGGCCGGATTCGCGGAGGGCAGCGCGGAGGCGCGTCAGCTCGACCGGCTCTCGCGGAGGATCCTGGGGGTGGCCGCCGGCAACAGGCGCGGCGCGACGCAGCAGGATCACCTGCTCGAGGATCTGATGTACCAGCTGGCGCGCGGCCGGCTCCAGGGCCTCCAGCCGACCGAGACCTTCGAGAACCTTTACCGCTCTCTGCGGAACTCGGGGACGGTATTGCTCCCCTTCGCGCCCGGCGAATCGGGCATGGACACTGTCGAGCGCGTGCTGCGCTACTGGCGGGCGAAGGACGGGGGGCGCTTCGAGGTCTCGCGCGTGGACCTGCCCGAGGGCGGGCACGTCGTCGTCGCGGGGAAGATGGAGCCCCGCGCGGAGATCTGGCTCCATCCCAAGAATGGGCGGCGGATCGAGAGGACGGCCACGCGCGCGTTCAACGAGTCCGCGCAGGTCCAGGAGTATTACCTGCGCGACGCGGGCTACGACGACGAGGACATCAAGAGGCTCCGCCAGGCGGGGGTCGAGGTCAGGCACGTCTTCGGCGCGGAGGACGGCAACCGCATCTTCGCGAGCGTCCACCGGCGTTACGCCAAGGCCCTGCAGCGCTACGGCGGGCAGGCGGGCTTCCGGCTGCAGCCTTCGCGGGGCGGCTACCAGTGGCATCTGGTCCAGAGCGGATCGCTCCAGAACGTGCCCCAGACGTGGAAGCTGCGCATCCGGGGCGAAGGGGGGCGGATCTACGATATCGACACGGGCCTCGACACCAGCCATCCCGATTTCGCGGACCGGCTCATGGAGTCGGTCGACTTCGTAGACCAGGGGCCCGAGGATTGGATCGGCCACGGCAGCCATAAGGCCGGCATCTCGTACGCCAACGGGAGCGTCTATAAAGGAATGGCTCCCCGCGCCATGGGGCGCATGGGGAAGGTTTTCGCCCAGTTCGGCGCCTCCGACGGCGACATCATGGCGGCCGCCGTGGACGCCCTGGAGTGGGGCGCGGACGTCATCAGCCTCAGCCTGGGCAGCCCCGGGACGGTCGACTCCGAGCTGGCCGAGTTCATCTCGAATTTGACGCGGCGCAGGAACTCGAGGGGCCACTTCCCCATCGTCACCGCTTCGGCGGGGAACTCGGGGCCGTTCAACCGGACGCGGAGCCAGCCCGCCGTGGGCAAGTTCGTCGATCTGGTCGGTTCGGCCACGAAGAGCCTCGACGACGGTGAGCCCGAGATGTCGTTCTTCTCCAGCGTGGGCCCGACCGTGGACAGGCGCTTCAGCAAGAGGCGCTACCGCATGCCGCTGGGCCTGACCGCGCTCGGCGGCGACGTGACGACCCCCCCGGACTTCGAGCGCATGCCGCCGGAGCGGCGGGACGTCTACGAGCACGGGATCGAGTCGGTCAAGTCGAAGGACAAGCAGCCCTCGCCGGCCGACGCTCCGGACGGCAAGCATACCCGGATGTCCGGGACCTCGATGTCCAACCCGATGATCGCGGGGATCGCGCTTCTCGTCAAGCAGGCGGCCCTGCGGGTCCTGAAGACGGGCACGGCGGCGCACCGGTTCTTCTTCGAGAACGTGCCCTTCGCCGTGAACCTGATCCTCATGCGTTCGGCCAAGGACATGCGCGTGCCGATCCACTTTCAGGAGGGCGGGTTCGTGGACGCGCTCGCGGCAGTCAAGCTCGCGGCCCGCTCCTTCGGCGGCGAGTTCCTGAGCCGGCCTCGGCGCGCGGGGCGGGCCGTTCTGCGCGCCTTGGGTTTTGCCCGCGCCCCGCGTGCGTCGACGCGGGCGGGCTTCTCGGACAAGGCGCCCTGGGATTGGATCTCCCGGGCCAAGGCCGTGTGGGAGCTCGAAGACCGGGTCTACCGGGAGTCGGAGGCCGCTAAGGAGGAGGCGATCCGGGGGCTGCGCGAGCGGGCCGGGCCGGTGGGCAATCCCGACGCGCCCATCGAGAGCCCCCACGCCGACGCGGTTTCGAAGGGTGAGGTCACCGACGCGGCCAACCGCGCCCTGGACAAGCGTTTTAACGAGCTCCGGGCCGAAGTGATGCCTCAGCTTTACAAGGCGCTTCAAGACGATGTCTGGCTGGTCCGGATGTACGCGGCGTTCGCGCTCATGAACCTGAGGGCTCCCGAGGCCGTGCTCTCCCTCGCGGAGGCGGCGTTGGGCGACTCCGACGGGCGGGTCCGCCAGACGGCGTTCCTGGCGATCGCCGAGACCCCCAGCTACGCGGCCGATGAGGCCCTGCGGCAGGCCGTGCTGGACTCCCGGCCGGACGTGGGGATTTACGCGGCCTACGCCCTGGCCCGGCACGGCGACCTGTCCGGCCTGTCCCGGATCGTCGCGGAGACCAAGAGCGCCGACAAGAGGATCCGCTTCACGGCCGTCTGGCTGCTCGGGCAGCTGGGCCGGCGCGCTCCTCCCGAGGCCGCGGACGCCCTGGCGGGGCGCGTGATCGACGCCGTGGAGCGCGGCAACATCAAGCACCTTTCCGTCGCCTCGCTGACCGAGATGGCCTCGATGCGGCCGCAGTCTTTGACGAACGAGACGATCCTCAATCTCCTCGCTTCCGCCGGCCCGCAGAACTTCGTCCTAACCGGGACGATCTTCAAGTTCTTCCAGCCGGCCGTCCGCTCCGAGGAGGTCCGCCTGCGGATGCGGGAGAAGCCGCTCCGCGACGACATCCTCCTCTTCATCCATAGGCACAAGGCGGCCCTGAGCCGGCCCGGCGCGCTCAGCGACCTCGTCCGGCTTCTGGCCGACGCGCTCGAGGTGAGCTTGGATCAGCCCACGCCGCCTCCGAGCCCCGCCGGTCTCGGGGTCCCCGGGGTGGACCCGAACCGGGGAGGAGTGCATCTCATCGTTGAGCTGCCGCAGGAGAGCGAGGGCGGCCCCGCCATCCAGAGCTTCCAGGACTTCCGGGGCGTCCGCGGCGGTCAGGACGCGCTCGCCAAGGCCGCGGGCTCCTTCGGGCTCGAGATGAAGACGCTGCAGCGATACCAGGCGGCGCTCCAGGTCGCCATGCCGGCCAGCCGGTCGCTCTGGATCAACGTCCCCGACGCCGAGGTCATGGCGTTCACCACCGAGATGGAGGCGCGCGGCTACCGCGTGCACCGCGCCGCTCCGATGTACAAGCTTCTGCACGAGACGGGGCCGCTCACGGGCATGCCCGAGGCGCGCGAGAGCCGGGGCTTGACCGGCAAGGGCGTCCTCGTCGCCTACATCGACGAGGGAGGGGACACCGAGCATCCCGCCTTCGACAATAAGCGGATCAAGCATAAGAGGAACTTCTCGGGAGACGGCGGCGTCGGCGAAGTCCGCAAGGAGAGCGACAGCCACGGCAGCCACGGCATGGGAATCGTGGGCGCCCAGAGCGTCGAGGGATCGCCTTACGTCGGCATGGCTCCCGGGGTGGATTTCGCGGTCATCAAGGTCTTGGGCGAGACGGGGGGCAGCGAGGCCACCGTGATGGCCGGGATGGAATACGCCGCCAGCCTGGTGAAGGACCCCCTTAAGACCCCGCTGCTCTTGAATCTGAGCCTGGGCGGGCCCGGCTCTCCCGACAGTCCGATCGGCCGGCTCGTAAACCGGCTACGGCTCAGCAACATCGGCGTCATCGTGGCGGCCGGGAACTCGGGGCCCATGGAGGGCACCGTCTCCTCTCCGGCGAACGCGGCCCTGGCGACGGCGGTGGGAGCCGTGGACAAGCGCAAGCAGCTGGCCGACTATTCCTCGCGGGGCCGCCGCGGCGAGCGCGGGGTCCGGCGGGTAAATTTCGGCGGCGGCATCTTCTTCAACCGGCCCAACATCTACGAGATCGTGTCCACCCTGAGCACGTTCCTTGCCAAGAAGGGCGGGGGCTCTCCGAACGCGGTGGAGTGGAAGGGCAAGCCGCTCTATCACGCGATGTCCGGCACCTCCATGGCCGCGCCGCACGAGACCGGCGAGCAGGCCGTGCAGATCGAGCGGATGATGCAGGTCATGGATAAGAAGCTGGGGCGCCTGCCGGACGGGTACCTCTTCTGGATCGAGAACCTCCTCGACGCCACCGCCGAGAGGCTGGAGGGCTACGGGGATCACGAGATCGGCGCCGGGCTGACCGACGGGAAGAAGGCCCTCGCGGCTCTCGACGAGGCGTTGCTGGACCCCGATAAGGTGATCGAGGAAGCCGCGGAGCTCAAGCGCCGGGCCGAGGAAGAGATCGCCCGGGCGTCCCGGCCGGAGAAACCGTCCCGCGGATTCGGCTGGCTGCGGCGCCTGTCCTTCATCCCCCGCCTTTCCGCGGGCTTCGTCATCGCCACCCTCACCCTGCTGCTGTAGCCCTCCGCGTTCACTAATGATAGAATCGGCCAACTGATGCGTTTCGCTGCGCTTATTCTCTGGCTCTCGGCCTGCGCCTTCCCCCTCCATGCCGCGGAGCCGCCTTCGGCCGAGAAGGGGGTCGGGGTCTCCTCGCCGACGCCATGGGTCGAGGTCGTCTGGCCCCAGGAGGGCCACCGGTATCCCTACCTCAGCCGCTCGTTCACGTTCGGCAACGTCACGCCCGGCTCGACGCTGACGATCAATAACCAGATGGTCCAGCCCGACGGGAGCGGGGCCTTCTTCTCGATGGTGAGCTTGACGACGGGCACGGCGGCGCTCGAGTATAACTCGGTATGGAACGGGCTGTTCGCGAGCGCGCGGCGCGTGGTGGAGGTCACCGCGCGGTCCGGACTGCCGGAGGCGGCGAGGGGAGCGGCCGTCGCTTTGGAGCCGGCCGTGGACAAGGAGCTGCGGCCGGGCGACTTGGTGTTCGTCCGGTGCGCCGGGCCCTCGGGCCTCAGCGGCAGCTTCGAGATCGAGGGGCTGGCCGACGGCTTGCCGATGGTCGAGACTGGCGCTTCCGAGCCGGATATCGGGTTCTATGAGGGACACTACTACATCCAGCCGGACGACCGGGGCGAGGGCCTATCCGTGACGTGCTCTTTGCGCAAGAGCCTCTGGCGGCGTTTCAATGCCCGGGCGCCGGGAAAGATCACCGTGGCGGACCCCCGCATGACCCGCACCGCCGTCACCACGGCCAAGGTCACCGTCGTGAAATCGTCGCGGCAGGGATATTCCCTCTTCCTGCCGCCGGGCATCAAGCTGGAGGCGACGGGCCGCAGCGGCGGGCTCGTCCGCGTCCGGCTCTCCGAGCACGAGAAGGGCTGGGTGGATGAATCGGGGGTCGACCTGTTGCCCGAAGGCGCCCCTCCGCCGCGGGGCATCGTCGGCCGCTGGGTGAAGACCGACACGGCGGACGACGCCGTGCGCGTGCTGATCCACGCGCCCGAGCGGCTGCCGTTCGAGGTCCGGCATTCCATCGAGCCGCTGGCCTTCGATATCCGCTTCTTCGGGGCCTATCAGCGCTTCGACCGCATCCGCTACGCCTCCGACGACCCGGTCGTGCGCGAGGTCCTCTGGCGCCAGGAAAGCTCCCGGGTCGTACGCATCCGGGTCGAGACTCGGATGCGCTGGGGATGGGGCTACGACGCCTATTACGACGGAAAGGGTCATTTCGTGCTGGAGATCCGCCGGCCGCCCGACCTCACGCGCGCGAAGAACGTGCTCGCCGGGCGCCGGGTCGTGATCGACGCCGGCCACGGGCCTCAGGAGAGCGCGGTCGGCCCGCTGGGGACCACGGAACGGGACGTCAACCTCGGGATCGCCGAGGAGCTCCGGGACCTGCTGTCGGCGGAGGGCGCGGACGTCTATATGATTCGGACGAGCTCCGACGGCCCCCCGCTCATCGACCGGGCTTTCCTGGCGGTTGAGCAGCGGGGAGACCTCTACGTCAGCGTCCACAACAACGGCTTCCGGGTGACGGCCGACCCCTTCGAGCAGCCGCGCGGCTACATGATTTTCTACTACCACCCCCAAAGCCGGCCCTTGGTGGAGGCGGTGCATGGCAGCTACCGGGAGCGCCATCCGGAGCTGGCCGACGAGTTCGTGCGGTGGGGGGACCTTTACGTCTGCCGCATCACGCAGATGCCTTCCATCCTGACGGAGTCCGCCTACATGGTCCTGCCGGAACATGAGGCCCGGCTCCGGGACGCCGACTTCCGGAGATCGCTGGCGCGTACGATGATGGAGGGGATGCGTTCGTTCTATCTCGCGTATCGCGGGATGCAGCTCAAGAGCGAGGACGAGAGGCGCGCGGCTCGCCGATAAAGTCCCAGAAAGGCGGGGCCCCGGCGCCTCCCACGCCGGGGCCCTTTCTTCCCGCCGCCTAGGTCACGGGTTCGCTTCGGCGGCGACCGGATCCGGCGGGCGCCGATTCCGGCGGATCTCGCTCAGGCCGCCCGCGATCTCACCTTTGACAACGGGGTCCGTCTCCACCTCGAGCCTCGCCGCCAGCAGCTCCTCGCCGCCCTGGGCGTCGATGCCCTCGTATTGGACCGCTTCCGGGACGAGGCGGGCCGCCATGCGCCGGATCGAGGGCTCGGCGTGGGCGAGACGCTCCTGGACCGCCGGGAAGGTGGAGCGTGTCAAGGAAGGCCTGCGCCGGACCACGCGCAGGGCTCGGATCAGCTCCTCGCCGTCGGCGGCGCGGATGTGCTCGGAGAGGAGCTTGCCGCTGAACCACGGCATGAGCTTCACGTTCTCCAGAAGCCCCGCCTGCTCGAGCCGGGAGAGGACGCGTCCCATGAGCTCCGGCTTATGCAGGTTCTGGAGCTCGACCGCGCACTCGGCCAGGGCCCGGGGCCCGATGTCCGAGCCGAAGAACTCCAGGAGCTCCCCTTCCGACTTCCGTCCCCGCACCCTGCGCAGGATGGCGGGCTTGAGCGCGTCCGGGACCGCGTCGCCGCGGGCCAGCTCGTAGGCCTTGTCGTAGACCTCGCCTCCGCGGATGGCGCCGGGCACGAGCAAGGCCTTGAGGGCGGCTATCCTCATTCCCGGGGGCCCGGATGAGAGCACCGCCGCGGTAAAGGCGCGGGCCGTCTCGCCTTTGACCTTGGTGACGATCAGCCCGAGGGCTTTCTCGCGGGTCTCGGTCCCCTCGGGCGTCTCGACGTCCGCCTCTGCATAGAGCTCGATGAGCGCTCCGGCGGTCTCCTCGCGGGTCTCGGCCGTGAGCTCGCCCGCGTCTCCGCTCTCGAGCGCCATGGACAAGGCATCGAGCCCGGCGCGCCGCGTCCGCGCGTCCTCATCGCCCAAGGTGGGCAGGAGGACCTGCACGTGATCGTCGAGCGTCAGCGGCAGCGAGGCGGGAGCCACAGCGGGCCCCTCCACCGTCTGCGCCCAGCCGGCGTAGCGGGCCGGGTCGTCCCGGGAGCCCTCGAACGTGGCGTAGAGTCCGAAGGCCAGAAGCGCGACGGCGCCGGCCGTGAGGGCGCCCCCGAGCAGGCGAAGGAGCCTGCCCGCCGAGCCGTTGTCTTCCTGGACGGACGTCTTCTCTGAGCGTCTGGTGTCTTTCTGCATCCTGGTCTTCCTCCTGGGGCCGCTCGCTCGCGGAGACGGCCTCAGGACATATACGCCGGGGAGGCGGGTTTCATTTCATCCCCCGCGGATGAGGGAGGTTCAGTATACGGGGGACGGCATGCGTCCCGACTCGGCTAGGGCGTGGACGAGCTCGGCCTTCTCGAACATGAGGCGGGCCGTGCGGAAGCGGCGCTGCGAGTGGTATTGTTCAGCGAGGAAGCGCCAGTGCTCGGGATTGTCCGGCTCGATGCGCACAAGCTGGAGCGCGGCCTGGCGCGCGGCCTCCGGATCTCCGAGCGTCACGGAGACCTCCGCCAGGCGCCGGTAGGCCGGCGCGTAGAGCGGGTCCAGGGCGATATAGGCCTTCAGGCTCTCCCGCGCTTGGCGCCACTCCTGGAGTTTCTCATGGGCGACGGCTTTGTAGTAGGCGGTCCGGACATAGTGCGGTGAGAGGGATTCGACTTCCTCATATAGGGCCACGGCGCGTCTCAGGTCTCCGCTCTCCTCACGGTTCAGATGCGAGCCGGCCGCACGATAACGGGCCATGACTCCGCTGCTGTGCCACTTGGAGACCCGGCCGTAACGCTCGATCGCCCGGGCCCACTGTTGCCGCCGGGATCGATAAACGCCGATGTTGTGGTCGATGTCCGACCGGAAGAAGCTGCCCTGGCATAGGAGGCTCGCCGAGACCACAGCCGCCGCGGGCGCGTACAGCAGCCTTCGGAGCGATGCGGGCGCCGGAATGGAGAGGACTCGGACCGTCGCGGAGCCGCGCTCGGTGGCCAGGCCGGCCAGCGAGCCGGCCAGCAGCCAGACCAGCAGCCCGGGCGCCGCCCACAGCGGCGCGTATCCGACGCACCCAGCCGCCAGCAAAGCCGCCAAGGCGGCCCACTGACCCAGGATCACGACCGCGGCCCGGGTCTCGCCGTCCCGGTCCCGCCGCGCCGCGTCCTTGAGCGAGAGCCACAGAACCCCGACGAACAACGCGGCCCCCAGGAGAAGCGCGGGCACTCCGAGCTCCGCGGCCGCGTTGAGGGGCAGGCTGTGGGCGTTGTTGACGAAGTTGATGGACGTATCGCTCACGTAAAGCGGGCCCTGCGGCCGGTAGGGCGGGAAGGCCGTGGCGAAACCTCCGGCGCCCACGCCGGTCCAGGCATGATCCAGGATGAGGCGCTTGGCGCCTGACCAGACCGTGGAGTTGAGGGTCCATTCCCTGAGGCAACGCTCCGCGAACCGCAGGTCCAAGGAGCGGAACATGAGCCAGAGCGCGGCGGGGGCGCACGCGGCGGAGACGACGGCCGTCGTCCGGGTGAAGGCATGACGGAAGCGGGAGGCGGCAAAGAAGGCGAACGCCAAGGCTCCCGTACAGAGGGCCACCGCGCCGACAGGCGAGCCCGATACGACGACGCCGAAAGCGCAGAGCAAGGTCGCGGTGAGGGCCGCCCCGCGCCGGATGCGGGAGCCTTCCGGGTCCAGAAAGCGAGAAAGCCCGAGCGGGAACGCCGCTCCCAGGAATACTCCCAGCAGCTCCGGGTTGGCCAGCGTGGACATCGCCTGATTCCCGAACGCCCACGACCAGGAGAACGGTTCGATCCCCAAGGCCTGAAGCAGCGCGTACACGGCGGCGATGGCCGCGGCGGCGAGCGTCCAGCCCGAGAGCGCGGCCCCGAAGGAGACCGAAGCCGGCCCGGTCAAGACGACCAGGAACAGACCGACGGACAGCCCCAGCTGCGCCGCTCCGAACAAAGAGGCTTCCTTGAAAGGGTTCATGGCGTAGGAGACCGCGATCCAGAGCAGAAGCGTCGCGGCGAGCGCGGCGAATCCGGTCCGGCCGGCGGGGAGCTCGAAGCGTCCGGCTTCGACGTGGCGGAGGAACGCGAAGGCGAGGATCAGGACTCCGCCGGCCTGAAGCGTGAGGTCCTTGACCGTCGCGGTCTCGTACGTCTTGAGATAGAAGGCTAGTGGAAGCACGAACGCCAGCAGCAGCAGCCCGACTTCGGCAGACTTCTCCCAAAAGGCGACGATCCGCGTGTTCATCGCGGGGCCTCCGTCCGCGCGCCGTCGGGGGGGGTGAGACCTTGCGACGGCACGCCCGGCAGGGCATGCGCGGAGGCGAGCGCGATGAAGTAGACGAGCGCCAGGGCCTGCGCGGGCCTCAGCCGCAGAAAGTCCCGGAGGTCCACGGAGGCCGGGACGGGAGCGGGCGCATCCTCGGAGCGGAGCTTCTCGAGGATGGCGTCGGCCAGGCCCTCGGGCACCGCCACGGTCCCGGCGGAGGCGGCCGGGATCGGCTTGAGAGCTTCCGCCTCGGCCCGGCAGTTCTCGCACACGTCGAGGTGGGCGGCCACGCGGACCGAGGCGCTCTCGGTCAGGCGGCCGTCCACGAAAAGATCCAGGACGTTCTGCACGCTCCAGCAGCGCAGCAAACCCATCAGGCTTTACCCTCCATGAACGGCGCGAGCCGTTTCTTCAAAAGCTTCCTCCCGCGGAAGACGCGCACCCCCAGCGTGGAGGCCGGGATCTCGAGGATCTTGGCGGCTTCCTCGTAGCTGCAGCCCTTGATGTCCACCAGCGTCACGGCCATTCTCAGCTCCGGCGGCAGAGTGTCCAAGGCCTTCTGCACGGCGTTCCGGGAGTTCCGCCGCTCCGCCGCCTCATCCGGCGCGGGCGACGGGTCCGCCAAGGTGTCCGCGTGGGACCGCCGCTCGTCGTCCGCGTCGAGCTCGAGAGGGTCCTCCTTCCTCCGCGCCGTCTGCCGCAGCGCGTCGATGTAGAGGTTTCGGACGATCCGGTGCAGCCATTGCTCGACCTTGTACGACGGGTCGTAGGTCGAGAATCTGCGCAGCACCCGCACCATGGCGTTCTGCGTAAGGTCCCAGGCCTCGGCGCGCTTGCCGGTGAGGCGGAAGGCGACCGTGTACGCGTAAGGGGTGTAGCGTTCAACGATGCTTTTGGCGTCTTCCACTGGCGTCCAGGTCCATGGTGCGGCGCCCCCTCGGAACCAAGTACGAAGGGGGAGGCCGCTTTATTTCAGGCAAATTACCTTTAGATTCTAAGTAATCTTGCGCCTGGGGCCAAGAAAGAGTCTAATAGCCGGGATGAGGATGCGCAATTCGATCGCGGTCTTCCGCCACCGCGGGGCCAAGATGGTCGGCGTCCTGTCCCGTCCCCAGGGGCCGAAGGGGCGGAGGTTCCCGGCCGTCCTCCTGCTGCACGGCTTCCCGGGCTCCGAGAAGAACGTGGACGTCCAGCGCGCGCTGATGGGTCGCGGGATCGCCGGCTTCGCGCCGCATTCCTCCGGGACGTGGGGCTCGGGCGGGCTCTACCGCTTCTCGACGCTCGTCGACCAGGCCCGGGCCGGGCTCAGGGTCCTCGCCCGTCAGCCTTGGGTGGATGCCCGGCGGATGGCGGTCTTCGGGGCCTCTATGGGGGGCTGGACGGCGATCCACCTGGGCCGGCGCGTCCCCGCGTTGAGGGCCGTGGTCGCGGTGTCGCCGGTGGGCGGCCCCGAGATGGTCACCCCGGAGGCGTTCGATTTTATCGAGCGCAACGGCCCGACGCTGCGCGTCGCGTCCTTGGCCGCGCTGCGCAGGGACTTCGTCAAGACGGTGCGGGCCGGGGACCCGGCCCGGAGCGCCGCGCGGATGAAGCCCCCTCTTCTTCTGATCCATGGCACCGCCGACGACATCGTGCCGTTCTCCGTTTCCGAGCGCATCCACGCGGCCGCGCCCGGGAAGAGCAGGCTCGTGACGGCCCCCGGAGCCGACCACGGCTTTCTAGATCGCCGGCCCTGGCTGGTGGGGCGGGTCGTCCGCTGTCTCGCCCGGCGGCTCATGCCGGCGGCCTCCCCGCGGGGGGCTGCCTAGATCGGGGGGGCGATGCCCTGCCGGCGGCCCCCCCACGGGGGGCTGCCCATGTCCGGGGGGCGATTCCTCCGGCCCCCTCCTATCCCCGCGACCCTCCCCGAGGGCCCTTGCCCCGGGGCCCAGGCGTTGAAGGCTTCCGCCCCCCGCGGGGGGGCCGCGCACTCCTAGGACGTTCGTCCCATCCTGCCGGGGGTCCATTTTGGGCTCAACCTTGGGCCCTTGGACCCCTAGGTATTCGGCGGAGCAACGGTATAATGTGGCCAATGACCGGGAGGAATAATCCATGACCACTCTTACCACCCGTTTCGTGAAGCAGTCCATCGCCACCGTCATCGCCGCCGCCCTGGTCGCTACCGCGCCGGGGCTCGGTTGCTATAAGGCGCTGGCGATGACCGTCGGCGTGAACGTGGGGGCCGGGGTCCAGTCCCTCCCCGGAGGGGCCGCGGGCGCCGGGCTCGCGCGTCTCAATCCGGTCGGATCGCAGGTCTCGACTTCGCTTCAGGTCGCGCACCCGAGCCTGCAAGGGACTCTAAGAGCGGTCCCGTCGCTTACTCCCAAGGTCGAGACCCATGCGGGCGTGGTCGCGGCCGCCAATATGGCGGCCTTCCGCGTCTTCGGCCCCGCGGCGCTTTCGCGCCCCGAGGGCGCGCTCCGCGCCGGAGCGAACGTGCGCGGCGTTTCCGGAGCGCCCACAGCGGCCCGGGCCCCCACCGCCGCCTCCGCGAAGGCTTTGCTGGCCCAGCCGCGCTCGGTGTCCCTGCCCGCCGTCGAGATCGCGCGCATGAGCGCGGGCCAGGCCAAGCAGGCCGGCCATGCGTTCATGGACCGCGTCCTCGGCAGGCGTTCCGTGGCGACCGAGGGCGTCGTCGATTCGCGGGCTTTCGCGAACGCCGGAGCGCGCGCGGACGGGCTCAAGCCCGCGGCCAGCCGCGACGCCGCCTCCGCGAGCGTCAAGCCGGCGGCCGTTCCCGGCATCCAGGCCTCGCGGCGCGATGCGAGCGGACGCGCGGCCGGGAAGATCAAGGCGTTCATGGGCACGGCCGCGCGTATGGGGCTGGGCGCTTTCGCGGGCATCGGCATCCATCAGCTGGCGGCCACCCTGCTTCCCGCGGTATTCGGCATGGTGCCGTTGGCCTCCGTCTGGGCCGTAAGCTCGGGCATCCTGCTCCTGCCGGTCGCGCTCTATTCGCGCTACCGCCTCGGCCTGCGCGACTCGTCGCGGCTCAAGGGCGTCAAGCTCTTCTACGACATCGTTATCGGCGCGTTTATCGGCGCCACCGCGCTCGCCGTGCCGCAGATCCTGAGCGGGGCGGTGTTGAGCAGCCTCGCGCTGGGGCTGCCGGTCCTGGTCGGCGCCACCTTCGGGATCGCTTCCGCGACCAAGGGCTCGGGGGGAGCCGGGGGCGTCATCAACGCGATCCTGGCCTGGGCGTCCTTGAACCTACTGGCCCCGTTCATCGGGGCCGCGGGAGCCGCGCCCCTGACGCTGGGCGGGATCTTCGGGCTCATGGCCCTGCCGGCCATGACCACGATCTCGTTCTTCCTCGGCCGGATCATCTCCTCGGCCGAGACCGGAAACCCGTTCCGGGTCATCGGCTCGGTCAGGACGTTCCGCTTCCCTTCCTATACATGGGTGATGACCGGGGTGGTGTTCGCTCTCCTGACCGGCTACTCGCCTGTCTGGACGAACGTGGTCTTCGGCGTCTGGATGATGCTCGGCCAGAAGCCCGTATTCAATAAGATCTACCTCGGGGGCTTGGCCTGGGCGGCCGTGACCGGCTTCACCGCGCCGCTGACGTTCTTCGTGATCGCGTTCGCTCCCGAACGGGCCGCCATGTGGACCGAGGCCCTGCTCACGCGGATGCTCAAGAAGGGCCCCCCGGCGCCGTCCACGAAGGCCGAGCCCGTCGAGATCGACGAGTCGGCTCCGGCGCGCTGGCCCCGGTTCCACTACTGGATCAAGACCGGCGTGACGATCGGCTCGCTCGCCGCCCTAGGCGGCGTCTTGGGAGCCAAGGTCTTCGGCTTCGGGTCCCTCTTCGCGAACCTGGGCCTGGCGGGCGCGATGGCGTTTCTCCCCGTCTTCTTCAGCAAGAAGCTCATCAAGATGGCCATGCAGGCGACCCCTATGAAGGAGTCCGATGACCCCGAGATCTTCGCCATGACGCGCGAGCTGGTCGGGAAGATCAACGCCGGCCGGGCCGCCAAGGGGAAGAAGCCGATCCCGTTGCCGGAGATGGTGAACGTCCCCATGCCGGTCCCCAACGCCTTCGCCACGGGCCCGAGCCCCATGAACGCGATGGTCGGGGTGACCGAGGAGATGAAGCAGATGACGCTCAACCCCGCGCGGACGCGCGAAGGCCTCATCCGGGTCTTCTCGGCCGTCGAGCCGCGGAGCGAGGCCTTCTTCGTCTACCGCATGGCGGTGCGCGACGTGATCTCCGGGATCGCGGAGTCGGCCGCGCCGCAGGAGGTCATCCAGGCGATCCAGGACGCCTCCGACGCCCAGATCAAGGCCATCGGCGTTGCGGCCCTGCGCGGCGTCATGGCCCACGAGCTCAACCACGTCATGCACCGGGACATCATGCTGGGCGCGGCCACCGGAGCGATGTCATCCGGGATCGGGTTCGCTTCCTATAAGATCCTCTGGGCGGTGGGCAACGCCAAAGCCTTCTTCACCAGGATCTTCCGCAAGATGACGGGCGGGGCGCAGCCCAATCATCCCCAGCCCGCCGCAGCCCCGCGGGGAACGGGCGCGCAGGCCGCTCCGGCGAACGGCATCGGCCGCGTGAAGACCGAGGCCTTCGAGCCTGTCACCGTCGGGGTGGCGGCGCAGTCCATCCTGGCTTTGGTCAAGGTATTCGCCTGCCTCTGGGCGCCGGTCCTCGCCACGCTCCTGCAGATGGGCTCCTCCAGGATCCGGGAAAGCCACGCCGACGAGGGCGGGGGTTTGCTGGCAGAGAAGCCGGAGCATCTCGCCATGGGGCTGGGGCTCCTGATGTCCTGGCGGCCGCAGCGCGGGGTCTTCATCCAGCGCTACCTGTTGCCCTGGATCGCCTCGCTGGGGCACATCATGACCATCAATCCGCTCGAGCAGCTCTCGCGGGCGGGCGCCCTCCCGGGAGCCAAGGCCTCGGCCGGCGTGCCCGTGGACATGAAGGACAAGTGGCTCGCCGAGCTCTTCCTCACCCATCCGGACACGGACAAGCGCATCAAGAACCTGTATAAGATGGCGTCCGCCCTGAAGGCGGGCAACGGCTCGGGACAGCGGCGCTAGTAGCCCGCGGCGGAAGACGTTTCAAGAGAGGGCCCCGAAGACCCCTTCGGGGCTTCTCTCTTGCGGCCCGGGAGCGGGGGGAGGAGCTCATGCTGCTAGCGCTTTCCCCGGTTTTTTGGCATAATGGCTCACACCATATCCTAGCGGCGCGATGAAGAAGAAGAGGCCTATGATTCTCGTTGTGGACGACGACGATTTTATCGTTGATTTCCTGGTCACGGCTCTCGAGACCAGCGACTACACGGTCGAGGCCGCCTATGGGGGCCGGGAGGCCTACGCTAAGGCCAAAAAGGGCAAGCCCGACCTGGTAATCCTCGACATCATGATGCCGGACATGCACGGCTTCGACGTCTGCCAAGCCCTTCGGAGCGAGAAATCCCTCCAATCGACGAAGATCCTCGTCTCCACGGCCAAGGGCTACGCCGTGGACCGGAGAGCCGCTGAGCGCCTCGGCGCGGACGGGTACCTGGTCAAGCCGTTCTCCGCCGACGAGCTCCTCAAGAAGGTGAAGAGTCTGGTCGGAGAGCCATGAAGCCGCTGCATATCCGCTTCTGGGGGACCCGCGGCTCGACCCCCACGCCGGGCCGCTCGACGGTGCGCTACGGGGGCAATACCGCCTGCGTCGAGATCCGTTACGAGGACCAGATCCTCATCTGCGACAGCGGTACCGGCATCCGCGAGCTGGGACTGAACCTCATGAAGGAGTTCAAGGGCCGCCCTTTCGAGGGGAGCCTTTTCATCAGCCATACCCACTGGGACCACATCCAGGGCTTCCCCTTCTTCGTGCCGGCCTATCTTCCCAAGAACCGCTTCCGCATCTACAGCGGTAAGACCGTCGGGGACAGCTTCGAGACTATCTTCCGCCAGCAGATGGGCATCAACTACTTCCCGGTCGAGGTGGGGGACATGGCCTCCCAGCTCGACTTCCTCCAGGTGGACGGCCGGGGGTTCGACGTCGGCCCCGTGAAGATCCAGACCACCTTCACGAACCATCCGGGAATCAACTTCGCCTTCCGGTTCGGGTTCAACGGCGGCCGCAGCGTCGTCTATCTCACCGACCACGAGAACAACCAGGCCTTGTCGCAGGGCAGCGAGCTGGCCGCGCGGCAGGACCGTAAGGTGGAGGATTTTTGCCGCGGCACGGACCTCCTGATCTGCGATTCGCAGTACAACGACGAGGAGTACGAGACGAAGCGGGGATGGGGGCACAGCCGCTGGAAGGACTCGCTCGAGCTGGGCATCGCCGCCGAGGTGAAGCGGCTCGCGTTCTTCCACCACGAGCCGATGCGCTCCGACGACGACCTCGACGGGACCACCGAGGCGGCTCGGAAGATCGTGCGCGAGAAGGGCGGCTCGATGGATTGCTTTTGCGCGAAGGAGGGGCAGTCGATCAGCCTCTGAGACGCCCCGGCCCCGCGGGCCGCTTCCGGAGGGCCTGACCGGCCGCGTCGCTCCCCCCGCGCATCTTTGGAGAGTTCGCTAATGAGACTACTGAAGCTCTTTCTGGGATCCTCTATCGGGAAGAAGCAGCTCGTCGCCCTTACGGGGCTGATGCTGATAGGCTTCCTGATGGCGCACCTGTCCGGGAACCTGCTGATGCTCAAGGCCCCGGAGCTGTTCGACGAGTACGCGGAGTTCCTGACGCACCATCCGCTGCTCATCCCTGCCGAGATCGCGCTGGCCGCCATCTTCCTGGGGCATATCATCCTCGGGCTGACGGTCACGGTAGAGAACTTCCTGGCCCGTCCCGAGCGCTACGCCGTCAACGCGTCCGCCGGCGGCAGGACCCTCGGCTCGTCGACGATGGCGTATACGGGCCTGCTGACCCTCGTGTTCCTCGGCATCCACGTCTTCACCCTGAAGCTGCAGCTTCCGGAGGGCGCCAGCCTGTTCGCCTGGGTGATCGAGCATTTCCGGATACCGGTCTACATGGGCTTCTACGTGTTGGCGATGGTTTCTCTGGGCGTGCACTTGAGCCACGGCGTCCGGAGCGCGCTGCAGACCTTCGGCGTCGACCATCCGACTTACACGCCGGTCATCGAGAAGGTCACCCTGGCGTTCGCGGTGGTGCTGGCCGCCGGATTCGGCGCGCTGCCGCTGTGGGGATTCTTCCGGGGAGGCTGAGTCATGGCTGCGACGAGCGAGAGACTGGACGCCAAGATCCCGGCCGGACCCATCGAGAAAAAGTGGGAGCGGCATCGCTTCGATCTGAAGCTCGTCAACCCCGCCAACAAGCGGAAGTACGACGTGATCGTCGTGGGGACCGGCCTGGCCGGGGCGTCGGCGGCCGCCTCGCTCGGCGAGCTGGGCTACAACGTGCTGAATTTCTGCATCCAGGACAGCGCGCGGCGCGCCCACTCCATCGCGGCGCAGGGCGGGATCAACGCGGCCAAGAATTACCCTAACGACGGCGACAGCGTCTTCCGCCTCTTCTACGACACGGTCAAAGGGGGCGACTACCGCGCCCGTGAGGCCAACGTCTACCGGCTCGCCGAGGTCTCCAACACCATCATAGACCAGTGCGTGGCCCAGGGCGTGCCCTTCGCGCGCGAGTACGGTGGGCAGCTGGCGAACAGATCCTTCGGCGGGGCGCAGGTCTCGCGCACCTTCTATGCCCGGGGGCAGACCGGCCAGCAGCTCCTGCTAGGGGCCTACAGCGCGCTGATGCGCCAGGTGGCGGCGGGTAAGGTGAAGCTGTTCACGCGCCGCGAGATGCTCGAGCTGGTGGTGGCCGGCGGGCGGGCGCGCGGCATTGTATGCCGGGACCTCGTCAGCGGCAAGATAGAGCGCTACGTGGCGGACGCCGTCATCCTGGCGACGGGCGGCTACGGCAACGTCTTCTTCCTGTCCACCAACGCGGCCAGCTGCAACGTCACCGCGACGTACCGGGCCTATAAGAAGGGCGCGTTCTTCGCGAACCCGTGCTTCACGCAGATCCATCCGACCTGCATCCCGATGTCGGGAGACTATCAGGCGAAGCTGACGCTCATGTCGGAGAGCTTGCGCAACGACGGCCGCGTCTGGGTGCCCAAGGGGAAGGGCGACGGCCGGGCCCCGAGCGACATCCCGGAAGGGGAGCGCGACTATTACCTCGAGCGGCGCTACCCGACCTTCGGGAACCTCGTCCCCCGCGACGTCGCGTCGCGCGCGGCCAAGGCCGTCTGCGACGAGGGCCGGGGCGTGGGGCCGACCAAGCTGGCGGTATACATGGACTTCCGCGATGCGATCGAGAGGGACGGCGCCGACACGATCCGGTCCAAGTACGGGAACCTCTTCCAAATGTACCACCACATCACCGACGAGGATCCGTACGGGAACCCGATGCGCATCTATCCGGCCTCCCACTACACGATGGGAGGGCTCTGGGTCGACTACAACCTCATGTCGACGATCCCCGGGCTCTTTGTGCTGGGCGAGGCGAACTTCTCGGACCACGGGGCCAACCGCCTCGGCGCGAGCGCGCTCATGCAGGGCCTGGCGGACGGCTATTTCGTGATTCCGGCCACGCTGGGCGGCTACCTGGCGTCCGGAAAATTCGATAAGGTCTCGACCGAAGCGCCGGAGTTTCTGGAGGCCGAGCAGGCCGCGGCCGCGCGGATCGCGAGGCTTCTGCGGGTCGGAGGCAAGCGGACATCCACCGAGTTCCATCGCGAGCTCGGAGTGGTCATGCGGGAGTACTGCGGGATGTCCCGCAGCGGGGCGGGGCTCAAGAAGGCTCTGGCCCGGATCCCGGAGATCCGCGAGGCGTTCTGGAAGGACGTCCGGGTGCCGGGAGAGGGTGATGAGTTCAACCAGTCGATCGAGCGCGCCGGGCGCGTGGCCGACTACCTCGAGTTCTCCGAGCTGATGATCCGCGACGCCCTCGAGCGCGAGGAGTCTTGCGGAGGGCATTACCGCGAGGAGCATCAGACCGCCGAGAACGAGGCCCGGCGCGACGACGAGAATTTCTGCCACGTCGCCGCCTGGGAGTACCGGGAGGACGGGAAGGACCCGGTCCGTCACAAAGAAGAGCTGACCTTCGAGACCGTGAAGCTCACGCAACGGAGCTACAAATGAGCGGCACGATGAACCTGACTCTCCGTGTTTGGCGCCAGAAGGACGGGCAGTCCCGCGGCGCGCTGAAGACCTACGAGGCTAAAGACGTCTCTCCGGACATGTCGTTTTTGGAGATGCTCGACGTCGTCAACGAGGGCCTCATCAAGAAGGGCGAGGATCCGATCGCGTTCGATCACGATTGCCGCGAGGGCATCTGCGGCATGTGCAGCCTCGTCATCAACGGCCGGGCGCACGGGCCGGACTCCGGGTCCACGACCTGCGACCTCCACATGCGCCGGTTCAAGGACGGCCAGACCATAACGGTGGAGCCTTTCCGGGCCAAGGCGTTCCCCGTGATCAAGGACCTGGTGACGACCCGGACCGCCTTCGACCGCATCATGCAGGCGGGCGGCTTCGTGTCCGTCAAGACGGGGTCGGCTCCCGAAGCCAACGCCATCCCGGTCCCGAAAGAGGCGGCGGAGACCGCGATGGACGCGGCGGCCTGCATCGGCTGCGGGGCGTGCGTGGCCGCCTGCCCCAACGCGTCGGCGATGCTGTTCCTGTCCGCGAAGATATCCCAGCTCGTCCTGCTCCCGCAGGGCAAGCCCGAGCGCGAGCGCCGCGCGCTCAGGATGCTCGAGGCCCACGACCAGGCGGGCTTCGGCAACTGCACCAACGAGTTCGAGTGCGAGAAGGCCTGCCCGAAAGAGATCAAGATCAGCAACATCGCCCGGCTCAACCGCGAGTTCCTGCGGGCGAGCCTAGTGTCGAAGGAGTAGGGCCTAACAAGAACGGCACCGAACCAAAGGAAGCCTAATAAGACGGCGATATCAACC
>JBDREN010000215.1:0-6989 GCA_043819795.1 Elusimicrobiota bacterium | reverse complement strand
GTCAGCCGTGTGCGGATCACCGGAGGCGAGCCCCTTGTCCGGCGCGGGCTCCCGGAGCTCCTGGGCAGGGTAGCCTCCGTGGCCGGGATCGAGGAGGTGTCTCTCAGCACCAACGGACTCCTTCTTGGGGCCTTGGCTGCCGACCTCGCGCGCGCGGGGCTCCGGCGCGTCAACATCAGCCTGGACACGCTCCGGGAAGGCCGGTTCCGGGACATAGCCGGCGGGGCGTCGACCCCGGCAGGGGCGCCGTGCCGGACGCCCTCGGAAAGGGCGTTGGCGGCAGGTGCGGATGGACTCCACGGCGTCATGGACGGCCTCCGGGCGGCGCTCGCGGCGGGGCTTTGCCCCGTCAAGCTGAACGTCGTGGTCGCCCGCGGCCTCAACGACGACGAGGTGCCGGACTTCGTCCGGCTCGCCCGTGTGCTTCCCGTGCACGTCCGCTTCATCGAGCTGATGCCGATCGGATGGACGGGATTCTTCACCCCGGAGCGCTGGGTCCCCATCGACGAGATCAAGCGCGGCTGCGGGAGCCTGCTGCCCCTCGGCCCGGGCGAGGGACCCGAAGGCTCGGGTCCGGCGGCCTATTTCCGGAGCCCGGGCGCGCAAGGCACGGTCGGGTTCATCGGAGCGCTCACCGAACCTTTCTGCGGCCGATGCAACCGCGTCCGGCTCACGTCCTCCGGCAGGCTGCTCTCATGTCTGGCGCAGGAAGGAGAGGGGACGGACCTCGGCGCCATGCTCCGCGCGGGCGCCCGCCCGGAGCTGATCCGGGCCGCCATCCGGGAGGCCGTCCGGTCCAAGCCCCCCGCGTCACAACCTCCGTACGCGCGGGACCGGGGTCCGGGAGACCTTGATGTGCGCGGTGGGAGGATAGCGTGCCCCCCGGCAAGGTGATCGCCGTGTGCCTCAGCCCGCGGAAAGGGGTGCGGAAACGCGAGGTCCGGACGGCCCTGCTCGTCGAAGGTCACGGCATGGAAGGCGACGCCCACGCCGGCCCTTGGCATAGGCAGGTCAGCCTGCTGTCCCGGGAGAGCGTGGACACGATGCGCGCCAAGGGACTGAACGTGAGCCCCGGCAGCTTCGGGGAGAACGTGACCACCGAAGGCGTCTCCCTGACCTCTTTGCGGCCGGGACAGCGCCTGCGCATCGGGATGGAGGCCCTTCTCGAGATCACGCAGATCGGCAAGGAGTGCCACGACCGGTGCGCCATATACCGGCAGGTGGGAGACTGCGTCATGCCGCGGGAGGGGGTCTTCGCACGCGTGCTCCGCGGAGGCGAGATCCGCGCGGGGGACGCGGTCGTGGATGAGGTTGAGGAGCGGAAGGGGTGTCAGGACCGCCCGTCCGGTCCTTCCATCTCGCGCAGCTTCAGGTAGATCGCCAGCACCAGGAGGGTGATGATGAGGGTGGCGACCCCGAGGCCTATCCTCCGCCTCTTGAATTCCCTCACCGCCCCTTCCGCCATCTCCGTGGCCTTCTCCAGAGCGGAGAAGCCCTTGCCCGCCTCCTTCTCGACTGCGGCCACCCGGAACCCGTGGACGGCGGTCTTGGCCAGAAAGAAGGCCTGCCTCGCTTCCTGAAGCATGTCCGCCGTGTCGGGACGTCCATGCCCTTCTCTTCGGCGATCCGGACGGTCTCCTCCGTCTCCCGATAGCCGGCTTCCATCCGTTCCATCAGGCCCTTGATCGCGGCCCCGGCCGCGAGGCCCTTGTCGCCCGCCCGGTGGCACCGCCGGCAAAGCCCATTTTCCGCTCCCAGCATCGCGGCGGTGGGGTGCCCGACGTCATGGCTGCCGTGACAGGTGGCGCAGGCGTGGAACTTCTTCTTCTTCCATTGAGACGCCATCGGGCTCCCGTTGAAGAGCTCCATGTTGTGAGGGTGGCAGAGCCCGCATACCATGGCGATGTCTCTCACCCCGGGAGGGCCGGCGCCGTGATTGCCGTGGCAGTCGTTGCAGACGGGGGCGGCGATGTCCCCTCTTTCCAGCAGGGCCTTCCCGTGGACGCTGCCGGCGTACTTCGCCGCTTGGTCCGCGGGCAGCCCGTAGGACTTCATGAGGCCCGCGTCGGAATGGCACTTCCCGCAGGTCGCCGGGATGTTCTTGGCGTACACCGTCGAGCGGGGATCCTTGGAGGGGAGGATCGAATGGGCGGTGTGGCACGATGAGCACGCCGCGACCTTTGAATCCCCCTTCTTGAGCCTCCTGCCGTGGCCGCTCGTGAAGTACTTCTTCTCCTGGTCCACGGGCAACGCGGGGTTGAACCTCTTGATGTACTCCGCCCGGGAATGGCACTTGCCGCAGAACGCCGGGGTCTCCGCCTTCGACGGGGCCCCCACGAAGCCCGCCCCCGGGTCCATGCCCTTCCAGGCCTCTTCGGCTGAGGAGTCCCCCCCGTGGCACCCGTGGCAGGAGACTCCCCTTTCCCGGTGGATATCGTTCCGGAAACGGCTTACGATCTCCCGCTGCTTCTCGTCCAAGGCGGCGTGGCAGCTCACGCACTGGGACTTCGCCATAGCCGCCGCGGCCGAGCACGCCAGCGCGAGCGCGGCGAGTCCGGCGATCCTGAAGCGCGCCGCGCTCATGAGAGATACCCCCAGAGGGTCAGTCCCAGCAGGGACGCGAGGGCCGCGCACCCGAAAAGCCCGACCGTCAAGTCCCGCTTGCGCCCGGGGAGCCGGCATTCCCAGAACGGCAGAAGAAGTACGGCAAGACCGGCCGCGGCCGGAGCCGATATCCCCAGGAGCTCCCCCGGGACGAAGAGCACCTTGCCGGGCATGAGCTTGAGCAGCTGATAGTTGGCCAGGAAATACCACTCTGGCTTGATGCCCGCGGGGGCGGACATGAGCGGATCAGCCTTGCCGCCCAGCTCCCAGGGGAAGAACACCGCCAGGATGCAGAGCGCGTTCAGGGCCACGAGCCACAGCATCACATCCCTCAGGAAGAAGTTCGGGAAGAACGGCATCGTCTTCTTCGCGCCCTCCGCCTCGGACATCCCCTGAAGCTGCACCAGGAGCAGGTGGAGGCCGATCAGGAGCGTCGCCGCGGCCGGCAGGATCGCGACATGCAGGCCGAAGAATCGCGAAAGGGTGGCGCCGGTGACGTCCTCCCCGCCCCGGACGATCTTGAGAAGCCATCCCCCGACGATGGGCAGCTCGCCGATGATGTCGGTCCCGACCTTGGTGGCGAAATACGCCAGCTCGTTCCAGGGAAGGAGGTATCCGCTGAACCCGAATACCATCATGACCCCCATGAGGGCGCACCCCGTCACCCACGTCAGCTCCCTCGGTTTCCTGAAGGCCTTCATAAAGAGGACGCTGAACATGTGCACGAACACGAACAGGATGAGGAGGTTGGCCGACCAGCTGTGCATGGAGCGCATGAGCCAGCCGAACTCCACCTGGGAGCTTATGTACTTGACGCTCTCGTAGGAGCTGTCCACGCCCACGCGGTAATACATCATCAGCAGGATGCCCGTCGCGGCCTGCACCAGGAACAGGAAGAGGCAGACCCCGCCCGTGTAGTAGAAGACCGTCCCTTTGTGCACCGGGACGCTCTTGTGCCGGGCCCATTCCAGCAGGCGCCGGAGCTCGTAGCGCTCGTCGAGCCAGTCCAGCACGGATTCCCGGAGAGCCTTCATCAGGAATGCTTGCCGACCATGATCTGGCCGCCCACGGCCTTGACCGCGTATTGATCCAGCGGCTTGGGGGGCGGGCCGGAGATGTTCCTGCCGGTGAGATCGTACTTGCCGTTATGGCAGGCGCACCAGACCGCGTCCAGGTCGGCGCGGTACTGCACCAGGCAGTCCAGGTGCGTGCACGTCGCGGCCAAGGCGTGCAGGGCCCCGGCCTGGGTCCGCACCAGGAGCACGGGCTTTCTGCCGAACCGGAAGATCTTGCTGGAGCCGGGCGGAAAGCCGTCCAGGGGCCCGAGATTCATGACCTCGGGCTCGATACCGGTCTCCTCCGGGGGGATCAGGAACTTGAGCACCGGATAGACGACGGAGGCCAGCCAGCCCGTCACCCCCGCGCCCAGGAGGAGGTTGACGAAACTCCTGCGGCTCAAGACGCGGCGCGGCCCGACTTCCGATCCCATCCGCCCATCCTCCTGGGTGCCCGGCTCGTCAGAGTCTAGCATTTCCCCGCTCCCGATACGGCGCCGCGCCATGCCGCCTCCGCCACGACCGGAGGCCTCCTCGCCCCGCATGCCTGAGCGATTGCGCGCAGCAGGCCCGAATCCCCGCCGCGTTCCACAAGGTGGAGTCCGTCGGAGACTCTCCCTCCTGATTGTGCCGGGGCAATACGTTGCAACATTTATGTAGAATCCAACGGAACGTCCGGACAGCGATCCGCCGTCATCATGAGAAAGAAGAAGATGGGTGGGAACCGGCTCGCCGGCCCGTGGAAACGGCTGCGGGATGCGCTGTCCGGCTTCTCTCTCTTCTCTCAGGAGAAGCTGCCGGGCCGTCCCGCGCGCTGGAGGGCTTGGCTCCACTCCCTGGGAATCACCGTCCCCGTCGACCGCGGCTCGCGGCTCCGGCTGCGGCCCCGCTTCTTCGCCATATGCGCCGCCTGCTTTCTCTCGGCGGTCATCTCCATAGCGGGGCTGGCCAAGTACTCCGAGACGCCCGCCTTCTGCAACTCCTGCCACATCATGAGGCCCTACTACCAGGCCTGGAGCACCTCGCATCACAACATGGTCGCCTGCATCGAATGCCACTATCCTCCCGGCTCCAAGAGGACGATCTTATGGAAGAAATTCCAGGCCCTCTCGCAAGTGGCCAAGTACGTCACGCGAACCTACTCATCCAAACCCTTCGCCGAGATCCCCGACGCATCCTGCCTGCGCTCCGGCTGCCATTCCACCCGCCTCCTGGAAGGGCGCGTACGCTCCGAAAAGGGGATCAAATTCGATCATAAACCCCACCTGACCGAGGTGCGGCGCGGCCGCCGGCTCCGGTGCGTATCGTGCCACTCGCAGATCGTCGTGGGCAAGCACGTGGAGGTGACCTACGACACCTGCTACCTATGCCATCTCAAGGGGCGCGGGGAGGGACGCGACCTGGACCCGCTGGGAGGCTGCCTCGGCTGCCATGAGCTCCCGAGCAAGACGTTCAGCATAGGCGACATTCGCTACAACCATAAGGATTTCGTCTCGACGCGGGGCGTGTCCTGCAAGAACTGCCATCTCCACGCCGTCTCCGGCGATGGGGAAGCGTCCAAGGACCGCTGCTTCACCTGCCACAACCAGCCCGAGAAGCTGGACCGCTACGAGGACATCCCGTTCCTGCACGAAAACCACGTCACCAAGCACAACGTCGCCTGCTTCCATTGCCACCGCGAGATCCGTCACGGCTTAGAGGAAGGGGCCGGCGCGCGAATGACGAGGCTCGGCGAGCCGGCGGGCGGCGATTCCGTTCCGGCCAGCCACCCGCCCGCTTTGAGGTTCGAATGCTCGTACTGCCACGAAGACCTGCACAGCGGCCAACTCTCGATGTACGCCGGCAAGGTCGCCTCGCTGGGGCTCGCGGACATGCCCAGCCCCATGTACCTGGGCCAAGTGGACTGCGTGGGCTGCCACGAAAGGGATGAGAGCCGGCGACGGGAGTTCATCGGGGCGACGGCCCGGGCGGCCCGGACCGCCTGCGTGAAGTGCCACGGCCCGGCCTACGAAGGCATCTGGGAAGAAACGGCCGCGGAGCTCTCCAAGAGCCTGGCTTCGCTCGACACGAAACTGGAGAAGGTCCGCTCGGAACTGAGGAAGGCGGACCCGCCCGCCAAGGATCGCAAGCGCATGGAGAAGGCCCTGGCGCAAGCGGAACGCTGGCACCGCTTCGTACGCGCGTCCCGGGGCGAGCACAATATCTACCTCGCGTCGGCCATCCTGCGCCGCGAGGACGCGGCGCTTTCACGGATCGGAGAACAGCTCAAGGCGGAGCTCGAGGACCTATCCTCGCAGCCGCTATTGTCAGGCACTTACTGCGCGACTCTATGTCATCCCAAAGTGGGCGTCAAAGTCCCGCCAGAGACGGTCAGGACGGGCGGAAAGCTTATGCCCCACAAGACCCACGCCGAGATGACGGGCTGCGTGCGGTGCCATGAGATCGGGGCGCACAAGAAAGTCTCCCTGCGCAAAGGCGTGCGCCAGGAGGTCTGCGCACCCTGCCATGGCGGATGAGCCGGGGCGTCCCGCCCCCCTGCCCGCTCCGCGGGAAGATCGGCAAGCGTTCAGCCGGTTCGGCAATCTTGTTGCTAAGTTAGTTAAAATAGCCCGGTTCGATCCAGGCAGAAACCGGTGGCTGAGCCGAGGAGGCACTATGAAGAAGACTATCCTGACTTTGCTGGCCTTTGCGCTCGCGGCGTCCTTCGCCGCCACGCTGGCTTCCCAGGAGGAGGCGGGCGGCGGGCCGGCCTATATCGGTGAGAAGAAGTGCAAGATGTGCCACATGAAGCAGCACAAGACATGGACGGAGTCCCTGCATTCCAAGAACTTCTCGGTTCTCATCGGCGACGAGAAGCAAGATCCCTCCTGCCTCAAGTGCCACACCACCGGCTTCGGCAAGGGCGGCTACGACCCTGCGAAATCCGAGGAGGAAAACTCGAAGTTCCTCAACGTCCAGTGCGAGTCGTGCCACGGCCCCGGCAGCGACCATTTCAAGGCGCCCATGACCCAGAAGAAGGAAACGATAGTGCGGGCGACGACGGCCTGCGCCGGATGCCACAATCCCCACAAGAGCTTCGGTGAAGAGGCTAAGGCGAAGAGGAAGGGCGGAACGGATACTCCCTAACTCTCCTTCAGCCCGAACTTCTTGACGCGGCGGCGCAGGGCGTCCCGCTCGACTCCTAACAGCTTCGCCGCGTTGACCTGATTGCCTCCCGTCCTTTCCAGGGCCTGGCGCACGAGGCTCTTCTCCACATCGGCGAGGCGAATCCCCCCCTCCGGAAGCTCGAAGGAACCGGGAGCCGAAGCGGCGTCGACCCCGGCAGGGGCG
>JBDREN010000214.1:0-34266 GCA_043819795.1 Elusimicrobiota bacterium | reverse complement strand
AATTGTCGGCCGCGTCCTCGATCCCGTCGCCGTCGGAATCCGCGGCCCGGGCGCTTGGCGCCAAGGCCAGACTCAGGCCCGCCGCGGCCAGGATCATGCTAAAAAGGAAGCTTCTCGCCTTCATCGTGGGTTCTCCTCGGCGTCTCCGGCCGGGCTCCAGGGAAGACAGCCCGTCGGCCGGAGCGTCGTTATGGGTCGAATGCAGTCGTCGCCTCAGGATAACCCCGCTCCGCTGATAAGTCAAGCCAGCGCCGCAGGCTTGCCCCGCGGCGCTCGGGCCGCCGGGTTTTGGGGTCGAGTCCGCTATAATATCTCGCCGGATCCTTATCCGACGTCGGACCACTCTCTATGGACCTCAACGAGCGCTTCGCCGTGTCCGAAGGCAAGATCCGGGACCTGCGCGCCCGAATCGAGCGCGTCGGCCTGGACCTTGCGGCCGTCCAGGAGACGTTCGTCCGGGGAGGGGGGAAGGGCGGCCAGAAGATCAACAAGACCGCCAACTGCGTCCAGCTGCGCTACCCGCCCCTGGGCCTCACGATCCGCTGTCAGAAAGACCGGCGCCGCAGCGTCAACCGATTCCTCGCCTTGCGCGAGCTGGTGGAGCGCATCGAGACGCGGGCGGCGCCGGCGACCTCCACTCGGGTCAAAGAAACGGAGCGCGTCCGAAAGCGCAAGGCCCGGCGCCGCGGACGAAGCCGCCGGAAATACGGGACGTCCGGCCCGGAAGCCCCGGATCAGCCGGAAGGGGGGGCCGGCTGAGAGGGAAACGCCGCGAGCAGGCTCGCGAACTCGCTCACCTTCTGGAATCGCCGCGCGGGGTCCGGATCGAGAGCCCGGGTGAGAAGGTCCTCCGCCTCGGGCGGAAGGCCGGGCGGCAGAAGGCTCAGGCTCAGCGAGACCCGCTGCCCTGAGCGGACGGGCGCCTGCCCCGTCAGCATCTCGTAGGCGCAGACCCCGAGCGAGAATACGTCGAAAGCCGGCGTCGGCACGGCCGTCCCGCCGTCCGCCTCGGGCGGCAGATAGGCGGCGCCGTCGCCGGCCGGCCGCGGGGACACCGCCGCGGCGGACGGGTCTCCTCCGGCCGTCTGCGACCCCGCCGGCCCCGGCCCTTGAACGGATGCGGACGCTCGCGCCACCGTGAAGCCCATCACCTTCACATGGCCTTGGTCGCTGACCACGATGTTCGACGGCCGCAGCTCGCGGTGGACGATGCCGTACGCGTGCGCGCATTCGAGCGCCGCGCAGACCGGCGCGAGGACTTTGCGCACGCCCGCAGGCTGCAGGCGCTTGGCCGCGTCCATGATCTCCCTGAGGGTCTTGCCGGGAAGCATCTCGAAGACGAAGTAGATGCCGGAAGGCAGGTCCAGCACCTCGTAGATGTCCATGATGTTGGGGTGATGGACCGCGGCCAGCGTCCGGGCCGCCTTCATGAAGAGCTTCCTGGCCTCGACCTCCTGGGGAGCTCCTTCCAGAGTCATCTTCTTGACGGCGGCCGAACGGTCGAGCGACCAATCCCGGGCCTCCCAGAGCTGCCCCTTTCCGCCCTTGCCGATGAGCCGGATGAGCTGATACTTGCCGCCCAAGAGCCCCGACGTGTCGACCGGGGCGGTGCCGCCTCCGGCTCCCGCGGCGGACAGAGGCTGCGTCGGCACGCCCACCAGAGGCACCGTGGCGCCGCCGGTCGCGGCCGCCGCGGCCGCGGCGGGGACGGGCGCCATGCGGCGCCGGAGCCATGACGCCAGAAGAAGCGCTACCGCCGCGCCGAACGCGAGAAAGCCGAGCAAGATGAGCGAGATCCTTCTCCACCAGGGGTGGTAGCCGATCCCCCCCAGGAGGTCCCAGATGTCCCCGGCGTCCGGGTCGAAAATGCGCATGCCCGCCCTCGCGCGCTTCAGGTGCTCGCTGAAGCGCTCCGAGAGGGCGGCGGCCCGCTCGAGGTCCGCCAGCATGCTGTCGCGCAGGCCCAACCCCTCGTAGGCCATCGCCCGCAACGCGTAGGCCGCGGCGTCGTCAGGATCGAGCTCCAGGAGGCGGGAAGCGGTCTCCACGGCGTCCTCGTTCTTCCCGAGCTTGAGCTGCGAGATTGCGAGCACGCGCAGCGCCTCCACGTCGTCCGGGTCGCGCCGGAGCGCCTCCAACGCGGCCGCCTCCGCCTCCTCATGGCGTCCCAGGCGGCTCAGCGCCTGAGCCTTGAGCAGGTATCCGGCCGCGGCGTCGGGATCGGAATGGATGGCCTTTTCGGCGTCCAGCAGGGCTCCCCCGAGATTCCCGTCCAAGAGCTTCTCTCTCCCGGAGTCGATAAGATCCCCGGCATTGTCCCTGAACCACCCCACACGCCGTTTGACGTCGGGGAGGACGGGTCCGGACCCCGAATCGGGCGGACGCGTCGATTCGCCCCCTATGGGCCCTCCCAGGTTCCGGGCGAGGACCGGCGCGACCGAGCGCGGCGACTTCCGGCTTGGCGGCTTCGCGCTTGAAGGCGCCCTGAGGTTTCTGGGCAGCGCCGCCAGGTCCAGGCCCCCGCCGCCCCATTTTGGCGCTTCGTTGGGGTCCACCGCCTGGCCGGGCCCCACCTCGGGGATGAACAGCTCGTAGCCCCGGAGCGCGCCCGGGTCCTTGCCGGACCGTTCCGCCTCGGCTCGCCGTTCGGCTTCCCTGCGGGCCTGCTCCTCCTGCCTGCGGCGAGCGGCCTCCTGCCCGATCGTCAGAAGCTCTTTCTGACGCCGGCGGGCTTCCTCCATGCGTTTGCGGGCCTCCTCCCTCTGGCGCCGCTGCGCCTCGCGCTGGCGGGCCTCCGCCTCCCTGCGGGCATCGATAGCCTCCTCGACCTGCTGGGCATCCTCGTACCGATATGCATTCCAATAGCTCCGGTACTTATCTTCGGCACCCATATATTTTCCCAGGGCCTCGTCGGCCGCGGCTTCCCGCTGCGTGCGGTCATCCTCGTACGCCGCAGGGTCGACGCCCGAGTTCAGCTCCTCTTCGGCCTTTTTCGCGTTCTCCTCGACGATCGCGTCGAGCTCCGACCTGGCCCCCTCGACATTCTTCCTCGCCTCTTCCCTTTCGCGAAGATACCGCTTGCACCTTTCCATGCATGCCCAATAATTGAAATAGCAGGTCCAACTCCATTCGCACGGCGAGCTCCCGGCCCGCAGCACGGGACCGGAGACCGGGCTGAGGAAGTCGATCCGCATCCCGGAGTAGATGGCCTGCCCGGCGAAAAGAAGCAGGCCGGCGGCGGTCAGCAGACCACGATGCCGGATGTCCGGGATCATCATGACTTCCGGTCCTCCCGCTCTCCGCAGAGCCGGTCGAGCCGGGCGGAGAACTCGCGAACCGACGGGATGCGCGTCTCGGGGTTGGGGTCGAGGGAGTCGTCGATGAGCGCGTCTACGCCCTCCGGCAGCTCCGGCACGTGGGCGCTGGGCTTGATGTAGCCGCGGTCGATCTTTATCATCATGCCGGCGCGCGCGTCGAAGGGCTGGTGCCCGGTCACCATCTCGTAGAGGCACGCCCCCATCGAGAAGATGTCGGAGACGGGGGTCACGACCCCCTGCTCGGCCTCGGGCGACATGTAGACCGGCGTGCCGACGATGGTCATCGTATGGTCCGTGAGGATCCCGCGCTTGTCCCGCACGGGCGCCTGGCGGCCGTCCGACGCGCCGACCTCCTCGCTGATCTTGCGCGCGATGCCGAAATCCATGACCTTCACAAAGCCCTGGTCGGTGAGCATGATGTTCGCCGGCTTGAGATCGCGGTGCACGATGGAGCGGCTGTGCGCGAAGTCGAGCGCCTCGCAGACGGGGCTCAGGATCTCGCGCGCCTTCTCCACCGAAAGGCGGCGGCTCTCGGCCAGGATATGCTGCACGGTCTTTCCCGAGGCCATCTCGAAGACCAGGTAGAGCCCCGAGCGCCGGTCGAGGATCTCGTAGATCCCGATGATGTGGGGATGGTGCAGCGAGGCGACGGTGCGGGCCTCCTTCAGGTAGAACTCCCGGGCCTTGGAGCCGAGCTTGCCCAGCTCCTCGGTCATCTTCTTGATGGCGACGACCCGCCCGAGGGACTCGTCGGTGGCCGCCCAGACCTGCCCCATCCCGCCCTTGCCGATGATGCGCGTGAAGCGGTACTTCCCGGCCAGGAGGCCGCCCTCGTCATCATCCTCCATCTCGAGCATCGCCTCGGCCTCGGCCTGCCGGGCGGCGAGCGCCCTCCTCCACGCGCCGTAGCCGATCGCCCCGAGAGAGCCCAACACCAGCGCCGCCGCTCCCAGCACGGCCGGCCAGCCGAGGCGCCCGGACAGGTCCCGCAGGAGCGCCGCCGGCCCGCCCGCTTTCCTCCCCGTCATGAGGAAGAACATCCGCTCGCCGCGCAGCGCCGTGTCGAGCTTCGCCTGATAGTTCGCCTGGTCCAACTCGGCCGCCCGCCTTATAGCGTCCAGCTTGGCGTCCTCCTGGCCCAGCTGCTCGTGGGCGTAGGCCCGGAAAGCGAACAGCTGCGCGTCGCCCGGGATCAGCTCGGTGGCACGGATCGAGCTCAGCTGGGCCTCCTGGCTCCGGCCCGAATTGAGCTGAGCGAAGATCAGGTTATGCCAGGCGCCGATGTTCGCTCTCGGGATGAGGACGATGGCCCGGCGCGCGGCTTGGGCGGCTTCTCCGAACCGCCCGGCCTGGAGCGAGCGCGCGGCTTTCAGCTGGTAGCCCCAGGGGTCCTCCGGCGCCGCCCGGATGAGCGCGTCGGCCTCCGCGATCCCGCCGGTCCACCGGTCCGATCCCGCTCCCTTCTCGGGAAGGAATATCGCGCCGCCCATCCGGGCCGCCTGCGCCAGCCTCTTGTAGCGCTCCGGAGCCAGCTTGGCCGCGCGATCGATGTCGATCCTCTTCGCGCCGTCCTGGCCCAGCCCCTCGTAAGCGAAGGCCCGGAGGGCGAAGAGCTCGGCGTCCGCCAGCTTTTTCTCGTCGATGGCGCGGTCCGCGTTTTCGAGCGCCTCCCGGTAGAGGCCCAGGTGCAGCTGAGCCAGGATAAGGTTCTGGTAGGGGACGGAGAGCGCCTTGTCTCCCATCTCGATGGACCGCTGCGCGACCTTCTCCGCGTCCTCGAAGCGGCCGAGCATGTTGAAGGCGCGGGCCTTCAGATTATGGGCCGAGGTCCTGCCGGGGAGCAGCCGGATCGCCTCCTCCGCCTGCCGGATCGCGCCGGCCAGATCGCCCGCTTTGATCCTGCGCCGGCACCCGTCCGTGAGATCCTTGTAGCGCCCCTGGTTGTCCACCGCTCCGGCGGAGGCGCCCCCGGCCGGACGCGCGGGTCCGGAACGGACGGCCCGGCCGGAAGGGGAAGACCGCCCGGAATGCTCCGCCAGGCAGGGGCGGGCCGACACCGCTGCCGCGAACAAGCACAACAGCGCGATGGGGGGAGGTCTCATCCGGTGTCCGCCGGCCCGGGCAGCCGGTCCATCCCGGCGGAGAACCCGCCGGCGCTCCGGACGCGGCGCGCGGGGTCGGGATCCAGGGCTTGCTCCAGGAAAGCGTCCACCTCGGGGGCGAGTCCCGGCACGCGCGCCGACGCGCGGATGTAGCCTCGGCCGGCTCCGGGCTCTAGCACGAGAACCGGCAATCGGAAATAGCGACGCATACGCGCCTCCGTGCGCCCGCGCGAACGAGGATCCTGAAATGCGCGTCTATTTCCAGTATTGGCCCAAAACGGTATTTTGTCAATACTGTTTACCTTTTTTTTACTATAATGGCCCATTCTTAATGACCACTTCGACCCGCCAAGAGGAGCGCACCCTCGACTCCACCGGGACGGTCTGCGCGTGGAGGGTCATCCTCTTCAACTGCGACTGCCACAGCTTCGATGAGGTGGAGCGCCAGCTGATCAAGGCCGTCCGCTGCTCGCTGTCCGCGGCCCGCGCGTTCTCCTGGCAGGTGCATAGTAAGGGCGCGGCCGTAGTGTACCACGGCCCTCTGGAGCGGTGCGAAGCGGTCGCCGGAGTGCTCGAGGACATCAGGCTCGCCGTCAAGGTTTCCCAATAGTGGGCCCCTCCTCGCCCGCGCGGCTGACTTGAATATTTAACATGCATACCTTATGCTTCTAGCGCGCCGGCGACCCCCGGCGCACTGTATGCCGCGACTATTCGCCGCTCTCCTGCTGGCCGCGTTGCCCGTCCTCCATTGCGGGTCCCTTCACGCGGGCAGCCGCGTCAAGGCCCTAGACCTCTTCGAGGAGGGCCTCGCCCATTACCGCCGCGGCGACTTCAGCGCCGCCCTGAGCAGCCTCTCCAGGTCCATCTCGGAGAAATCGAGCTTCAAGCCGGCCTTCTCCGCCCGCGCCCAGGTCCGCCACGCCCTCGGGGACCGGGCCGGCATGGCGCGGGATCTGAAGCGCGCGTTGCGCGGCGGCCCGGGTCGCGACGCGACGGCCTATTGCTGGCGGGGCAACGCCCGCGTCCTGGCCGGCGAGTACCGGAAAGCGCTCTCCGATTACGACGATGCCATCGAGCGCGATCCCGACCATGCCGACGCCTTCCTGGGCCGGGGGCGGACGCACCGCGCGCTCGACGACCCGAAGGCCGCGATCCGCGACTTCCAGAGCGCGCTCAAGGTGGACCCCGACTTTCTGATGGCGCGCTACCACCTGGCCCGGGCGTATCACGAGACGGGCCGCGACCCCGCGGCCAAGGAAGAGCTGACCCGCGTCCTCAACGGCAACCGCGAATTCGCCCTGGCCTACGGGCTTCTCGGCGTCATTTTCGCGCAAGGGGGGGACACTCGGCGCGCGCTCGCCGCCTACTCGCAGGCGATCAAGCTCCACCCGGACTACAGCTACGCATACCTCTGCCGGGCCCTCACCCACCTGAAGACCGGAGACGAGGAGTCCGCCGACAAGGACTTCAATGAGGCGATCCGCACGGACGCCTCCGACTACGCGCCCTATTACAACCGCGGCGAGGTCCGCTACCGCGGCGGCGACAAGGAGTCCGCGCTCGCGGATTTCCGCAAGACCTTGAATCTCGACATCCCGCACCCTCCGGCGGCCCTGGCGATGGGCGGTCGCTTCACCGAGTCCGGGCTCTGGGACGAGGCCATCCGGATGTACACCAAGGCGCTCGAAGCCATCGAGCGTCACCCGGACCCCACGATGCGCGAGCAGATCCCTACGACCCTGCTCAAACGCGCCAACGCGTTCGAGAATATCGAGGCCGACCGCGAGGCGCTTAAGGACATCGACGCGGCCGTGCGCATCAGCTCGAAGTCGGCGCTGCTGCTGACGACCCGGGGGAAGCTCCTGCTCCGGATGGGAGAGAGGCGCGACGGCCAAAGGGACCTAGACGAGGCGATCCGGATGGCCCCGGATTACGTGCCGGCCCTGCTCGCGCGCGCGAACCTCAAAGCCGAGGTCAAAGCGTACGAAGAAGCCCTCGCCGATCTCAACGCCGTGCTGGAGGCCGATTTGAAGCACGCCGAGGCCTACAACATCCGCGGCGTCCTCCGGGCGCGGATCTTCCGCGATTACGACACCGCGGTCGAGGACATATCGAAGGCGATCGCCCTCGATGAGGACAACGCCGGCTATCACCTGAACCTGGGAGCGGCGCGACTCAGGAGGGGAGACGACGCGAAGGCGATCGCCGCCCTCGACCGCGCCATCGAGCTCAAGGCGCCGGCCGAGAGAGTCCTCCGCTACCGGGCCGAGGCCTATTTCAACCTCGGGAACGTGAAGCAGGCGTACGCGGACATCGAGGCTGCCATCAAGGAGTCACCGGAGACGTCGGAGCTCTACATGACCCTCGGGCTCCTGCATCTGCGCTCACGCGCCTATCCGGCCGCCCTGCGCCAGCTCGACGAGGCGGTCTCGCTCGACCGCGGGAACGCCCGGGCCTACCACTACCTGGGGCTGGCCTACGGCGGGCTCGGCGAGTACCGCGCGGCGATCCGGGAGCTCCGGCAGGCCGTGCGCCTGGATCCCGGCTCCGTGGAAACGCGCACAGCCCTGTGCCATGCCCAACGCCTGGCGGGCCAGCCGAAGCCCGCGGTGGCCTCCTGCATCGACGCTCTGGGTCTGGACTCCGAATACGCCGAGGCCTACGTCCAGCGCGGACTCGCCCACCTGGCCCTGGGCGACTATGCGGACGCGGTCCGGGACCTCGACGACGGCAGCCGCCTCGGGCCCCGACGTCCCCAGGTGTTGCTGGCGCGCTCTCTCGGCCACGCGGCGCTGCGGCAGTACCGACAGTCCGACCGGGCCTACCGCGAGGCGATGGCGATCGATTTCCAGGTGAAGACGGCCGACCTGACGATGGGCGATGAACCGGGCCCGGGATGGGACTACAGCTTACGGATCGACGCCCTCGGGAAACTGCTCGACCGGGACGGCGACGACCCCTACACGTACGTCGTCCGCGGCAACGCGCTCGCCAACGCGGGCCGCTTCGACCGCGCGATCCTAGAGTACACGCAGGCCTTGGAGATCGACGGCAAGCTGACGGCCGCCTACCTGGCCCGCGGCGCGGCCCTGGCGGCCCAGGACTCGCTCGACGCGGCCGAGCAGGACCTGCGGCGCGCGGTGCAGCTCGCCCCGGACGACCCTTACACATACATCGGCCTGGTGACGAACCTGACCGCCCGGCAGAAATACGACGCCGGCCTCAAATTCGTCATCGCGGCCCTGCGGGCCCAAACCGACGACCCGCATCCGGAGACGTACGTAAAGGCCGGCAACCTGCGCTACTTCATGAAGAAGATCGATCTCGCCCAGGAGAACTACCGCTTCGCCCTCAAGTTCTCGCCGCACCACGCTTCCGCCTACAACGGCATCGGGCTCTGCCAGTTCTCGCAGCGCAGCTACGAGAAAGCGATCGAGAATTTCAGCCAGGCGATCCGGCTCCATCCCGACTACGACCGGTACTACCGGAACCGGGCCTCCGCGTACGTGAATCTGGGCATGTTCGAAAACGCCGCGGCGGACTATAAGCTCGCCCTGTCCGTCAACCGCGATCCCACGATGGTCGACGAGTACCAGAAGCTCATCAAGAACAGCCAGTCCCAGGTCCCCGAGAAACCATCAGCGAAGGCTCGATGAGGATACCGGAGCTCTTCGGGCGGGGGAAGCCGGTGTTCTCTTTTGAGTTCTTTCTCCCGAAAGAGCCGGGCGATACCCCGCGCTTCAAGCGGACCGTCCGCGAGCTCAAGGAGCTCGGCCCCTCTTTCGTCACGATCACCTACGGAGCGGGCGGCACCGCCCCCGAACGGACCATCGAGACCGCCGGGACGATCAAGAACGAGCTCGGTATCGAGACCGCGGCCCACCTCACCTGCATAGCCCACACGCGGGCCGAGCTCCGCTCGATCCTGGCCAGGATCCGCTCCTACGGGATCGAGAACATCGTGGCGCTGCGCGGGGATCCGCCGCGCGACACTCAGCCGCTCCCGCCGGAGAAGCGGGAGGTGCCGTACGCGCGGGACCTCGTGCGTATCATCCGCTCGGACGCCGGCGCCTTCGCCGTCGCCGTCGCCGGCTACCCCGAGCGACACCCCGAGGCCCCGTCCAAGGAGGAGGATCTTGCCCGCCTCAAGGACAAGGTGGACGCCGGCGGCGACTGGATCATCACGCAGCTGTTCTTCGACAACGCGGATTACTTCGACTTCGTGGAACGCGCCCGGGAGATCGGCATACGGTGTCCGATCGTGCCCGGGATCATGCCCGTGACGAGCTTCAAGCAGATCCGGAAGTTCACGACGATGTGCGGGGCGAGTCTGCCCCGGAAGATGATCGACGCGCTCACGCCGATCTCCGACGACAAGGACGCCGTCGCGCGCTACGGCGTCGAGTACGCCACGCGCCAATGCCGGGAACTCCTGGAGGGGGGGGCGCCCGGCATCCACTTCTACACCCTCAACAAGTCGCAGGCGACCGCCACCGTCCTTTCGAACCTAAGGAAGGGATGACGGCCGTCCGGCTCGCCGCCCTTGGCATCCTCTTGGCCGCGCCTTGGTCCTACGCCGGCTCCGCCGGGGAAGGCGCGTCCCCGGAGAGCGCCGCCGGGGCCTTGCCCCAAACGACCGGCCGGATCGCCACGATATCCATAGAACGCACGAACGTCTTCGACCCCTCGGTGCCCGGCGAGGACTGGTGGCCGTTCCGGATCGCGAACCGCATCCACATCCTGACGCGGGAGCGGGTCGTCGCGCGCGAGGCCCTGCTGCGTCCCGGCGACCCCTGGCAGAACCTGAAAGCCCTCGAGACCGAGCGCAACCTGCGCTCTCTGGGCTTCATCCGGCACGCCGACATGAGGCCCATGCTCCGTCCGGACGGACGGCTGGACGTGGGGATCCGCACGCAGGACTCCTGGACCCTGGCGCCCCAACTGGGGGTGGGGACCGAGGGCGGGGAGCATTTCTTCGTCTCGGGGGTCCGCGAGGGGAACCTCCTGGGGTTCGGGAAGGAGGTCAGCTTCTTTCATTCCGAGATCGGCTCCGAGACCCGCAACGAGCTGCGCTACGTCGACCCCCGGGTCCTGAACACCTGGCAGCAACTGACGTCGCACTATTCCAAGACGTCGCGCGGCGACGAGATCGGCGTGATGGTACACCGCCCCTTCTTCTCGTTCGAGACGCGCCACGCGATGGACGTCTCCTGGGCGCGCGTGGTCCAGGAGAACACCCTCTACCAGAACGCCGACGACACCACGGAGTTCCTGCAGGACTTCCGGACCGTCCGCGCGTCGGTGGGCCGGCGCCTGGGGGACTCGACGCGCCTCGTTCAACGCGCCAGCGTGGGGACCCTCTTCGCCCGCAGCCTCTTCACGGCCGCCGACGGCACGACTCCGGGAACCCTTCCCGAGGACCGCACACTTTCGGGGCCCGTCTTCGGCTACTCGTGGATCCAGCCGCGCTACCTCAAGGAGATCAACATCGACCGGATGCAGCGCGTCGAGGACTTCAACCTCGGCAACGAGCTCAGCCTGAGCGCCGGACCGATGCTGCGCTCCTGGGGGAGCGACCGCGACCGGTGGGTCTTCACGGCGCTCAGCCAGCAGGGACTCGGCTTCGGGCCGGGCCGTTTCGCGCTGGCGCAGGTGGGCGCCAACGCCCGGGCCGCGGGCGGCGCGTTCGAGAACGCGCTCCTCTACGCGAATCTGAACCTTTTCTGGAAGCCCGGCTGGGCGATGGGCCAGACCCTCGTGGGGCACGTCGAGTTCAACACCACGCGACGCCTGGACGGGGAGAAGCAGATCATCCTCGGCGGGGACAGCGGCCTGCGCGGCTACAAGAACAACAGCTTCACGGGCGGCCGCTCGATCCTCTTCAACTTCGAGGACCGGCTCTTCCTGGACAGGGAGTTCTTCCATCTGCTCTATCTGGGAGGCGTCGCATTCGTTGACGCCGGCCATGTCACGCGGGAGGGGGGGCCGCTGGCCCTGGACTCCTTCAAGAGCGATGTCGGCTTCGGCCTCCGCCTCTCGCCGTCGCGCTCGACCTCGGGAGGCGTCCTTCGCCTGGACCTGGCCTACGCGCTCAACGGGGGGCCGGGCAACGACCGGTGGGTGGCGACCCTCCGGGCCGGCCAGGCCTTCGATCTGCTCGGAAGCGCCAGCCGGAGCGCGCTCCGCAGCCCGGACGCCGTCCTCGCGGAAGGGAGCGCGACCGACCGTCTCAGGCGCCGCTGATAGGACACGCTTATGCGCTCCCGGGCCAAGATCCTTCTGGCGGCGGCCGCCCTGCTCGTCGCGGCGCTGGCCGCGACCGTCATCGCCTTGAAGGTGTTCTTTCCGCCCGAAAGGATCGAGGCCTTCGTCGTCGAGCGGCTCGGGGCGTCGCTGGGACGCGAGATCCGCATCGCCTCGTCATCCATCGGCCTGAGCGGCGCCAGGCTCGAGGGCGTCGAGATCTCCGAGATACCGGACTTCAAGGCGGGGACGATCGTGAAGGCGCGGCGGCTGCGCGTCTCCCTCCGGCTATGGGCCCTGTTGCGGCGACGGGAGCTGCGCGTCACCGAGCTGGCGCTCGACGGATGGGAGCTGAAGGTCGTCCGTGGAGCCGACGGCGCATTCAACGTTCTGGCCGCCGCGCCCTCGCCCGGAGAATCCAAGGAGACCTCCGCCGCCCCGGCCGGCGCCGCGCCATCCGCCGAAGCCCCGGAGAACGAGCCTGCCGAACCGGGAGGGGGAGGCCTCCTGGGGCTGGGTATCTCGCGCCTCCGCCTGCGCGACGGGTCGGTCAGCTACGAAGACCGGAGGGACGGCACGCGCGCTAGTCTCAGCGGCATCGAGCTCTCGGCCGACGAACCGAGCCTGGAGCGGTCCTTCGACCTCCGCTTGGACTGCTACTATTCCGTCTCCTCGACGACACCGGCCTGGTCGGGCCGCGTGGAAGCCCACGCCACGATCGACGCGGCCGACGGCGAGCTCGACCGGGCCTCCGTAGAGCTCAAGTCGCTCGAGCTCAGGCTCGGCGGGCTGGAAGCGCGGCTCAAAGGCAGAATCCGGGAACTTGGGGCCCCGAAGGCCGACCTGGAGCTCTCGCTGCCGGAGCTGAAGTCCGAGGAGATCGGCCCCCTCGCGCCGGTCCCCGAAGGGTTCCATTTGCCGCCGCTGAAGGGGACGGTCCAAGTCCATCTTCGGAAAGAAGGGATCTCACTGCCCGCGGTGGCCCTCTCGGGAAAGGGATTCCTCCTGAAAGGCGGCGCCGAGCAGACCGGCGACCTCTGGCGCATCCGGTCGGCCAGCCTGGGCTGGGGCCCGTTGGAGCTCCGGCTCGACGGAAGCGTGCGTCGCGCCCCGGACGGGCGCGAGGCGCCGCTTCTGGATCTGCGCATCAGGAGCTCGCGGGCGCCGCTCGCCGAGGCCGCCAAGCTCATGCCGGGAGCGACCGCATACGCGCCGAGCGGGCACTCGGACTTCGACATCCGGGTGAAGGGACCGTCCTCCTCTCCGGAGCTCTCCGGGAGCATCGCCCTAGAGCGGGCCGGATTCACGGCCCGGGAGCAGACCTTCGCCGGGCTCGGCGGGAGCATCGCCTTCTCCCCCGAGGCCGTCCAAGGGGAGGTCCGTGGAAAATGGAACGGAGCGGAGCTTCGGATGAAGGTCGACGCGAGGGATTACCGCGGGCCGAAGCCCCGCCTCTTTCTGGACGGAGATTTGTCGGTTCTGGATCTGAGCCTGCTCCCGGACGCCGGGAGATCCGCGCCGGAGCGGAGCGCGGGGGACGACGGGAAAGACGCCGGCCACGAAAGCTCCCCCGGAAGCGGACGACGGCCGCCGAAGGCCCGCTCCCTCACGACCTCGGGCAGAATCGTGATCGGCGAGATCCGCCACCCGAAGTTCCAGGCGGCGGCGTCCACCCTCGCATGGAGCCTCCATGGCGTCGCGGCCGATCTCTCGAAGCTGGGGGGGGAGGTCAAATTCCACATCGGGGAAGGGCGCTTCGAGGACCTGAAAACTCTCAGCGCCTCCAGGCCGCTTCTCAAGACCATCCTGCTTCCGGTCATGGCCCTGCAGAAGGCGGCCGGACTGGTGAAGATCCCCCTGTTCCCGGCCTTCGACAAAGTGCAGTTCAAGGAGATCGTCGGCGACTACGTCGTGGAGAAGGGAGTCATGAAAATCCGCAAATCCCGACTCGACTCGCGGGCGGCCTTCGCCCAGATGACCGGGACGGCGGATCTCGTCGCCGATCGTCTCGACCTCCACGTCTCCACCAAGCTCGGCGCCCAGGTCGGCCTCAATATCTCGGGGCCCATCGGCTTCAATATCCGGGGGAGCCTCAGCCATCCGGTCGTGAAGCTCGATCCCGCCTCACTCCTCAAGCAGCCCGGCGTGGAGAAGGCGATCAAGACGGGGCAGGACCTTCTCCGGAGTATCTTCAAGTAAAAGCCCGCCGCCGCGCGAAAAGTCTGCGGCCGCAACGACTACGGCAGTCTCTTGCGACGGGGATCCTAATAACTCAGAGGTGCAAGCACCGCAAGGCGAGCTTGCGGCGCTGATTAGGCCTTCTCGGCCAGGATCTGCTTGATGACGCTGTGCGGGCCGTCGAGCACCGACGCGTAGGTCAGGAAGAGGTGCCAAACCCGCTCGGTGACCGGCGTGATGAGGTGGCGGGTGCGCGGCAGGTTCTCGACGTAGCGCCGGTACCAGTGACGCAGGGTCTTCGAGTAGTGCCCGTATCGGAAGTGGACCTTCTTGACGCGGAAACCGGCCTCCTCCATGACCTGCAGATGCACGTGGACCGGGAACTGGTAGTGGTCCGGGAAGACGTACTTCTGGCTGAACGTCCCCGAGAGGCTGTTATAGTTCGTCATCCCGAAGCCGTTCGCCGGGGGCACGATCCCGTGCATCCAGAACCGCCCCCCGCTCTTGAGCAGGCCGTGGATGTGGCGGTAGTAGCGCCGGATCTCCGAGCGGTCGAGGTGCGAGACCATGCCGCAGGTGTAGATCTTGTCGAAGCTTCCGTCCGGCTCGAGCTCGTGGTAATGCCTCAGCTTGAGGTTCTTCGAGTAGCCGGTCGCCACCTGATTCTCCGAAAGGGTGATGCCGAGGACGTTCCGGCAGCCGAAATCCTTCTCGACGAGGTTCACCATGTAGCCGTAGCCGCAGCCCACGTCGAGGAACTTGTCGCCGGGCTGGACCTCCAGCTCCTCGGCGGCCGAGCGGAACTTTCGGTCCTGCGCCTCCTCCAGCGTCTCGTCGTCGGGCTGGGCGATGTTCGCGGGGTCCTTCCACATCGCGCACGAGTACGCGCGTGTGCGATTATCCAAGTAGGACTCGATGAACGCGTTTGGCAGATCGTAATGCGATGAGACCGCGACCAGCTTGCGCCGCACCGAGGAGGGGAACAGCGTCGTCCCCAAGTGTCGCAAACGCTTGCCCAGGCCCACGATCCAATCCTTCTGCTGGCTGAGATAGTTGCGGATCCCCACGACCGAGTAGATGTCGCCCAGAAAATCCACCTCGCCGAACACGTAGCGGTCCATGAAGGCCGGAAGCCGCCCCCGCGCCAGGTCCCGCAGCGGCGCTTCGCCGCGGCAAGCGAACTCGGCGCGCTCGGGGCCGCTGCCGAACGTCCGGCTCTTGGCTCCGTAGGAGATGCGCACGGTCCACGGAAGCCCGGGGAAAAGACGCTCCATGTTGTCCGCCGAACGTTGCAGGTAGATGGACATCGTCCTACTGCCCCAGGGCCGCGCCTCTCGAATCCTGGACGTCATTCAAGAGGCCCTTCGTCATCGGGGACCGGGCCATGGCCATGGCGATGGACGGGTTGGCCAGCGTAGCGAACAACTCGGGATTGGCCAGCGAGATCTGAAGCATGGCCTGCGGGTCTTTGCTCACCGTCTGGATCGCCGTGCACTCCTTCATGACGGCATTGACGACCCTGCTGCCCATCAGCGCGGTGGTAGAACCCGGATGCTTCGTGGAGTCGAGGAACGTCTTCATCCCGAGCGTGATGCCGGTCGGGTCCTTCGTGTCCATCAGATAGCTCTGGAGCGCCTGCGGATTGTGGCAGTTCTGCCGGATGCGCGGCTGCTTCATGAAGCCCTTGACCACGAGATCGTTGTCGAGGACGAACTGCACGATCTTAGGATAGCGCAGGCCGACCCCGGCCGCCCGAAAAAGCAGCCCCTGCGTGGCGCCGGCGCGATATAAGTTCTCGTCATCGTCCGAAGACCCTCCGACGAAGGTCTGCATGAGCTTATCCAGGACCGCCTTCATTTTCCCGGACAGTTTCCGGGGCTCGGCGGGGGCGGGCTTCTTCGCGGGCGGCGGGCGATGAGGCGCCGCCTGCTGCCGTTCCTCGTCCGGCGCCGGCCCGCGGTCCAGACGCGGGACCATGCTCAGGGCGGAATCCTCGCCGCGCCGGTAGAGGCTCCGCTGCGACATCTGAACGTCGAGCTCCCTTTCGGAGCGCGCCTCGTCGAAGACCGACGTCCGCCGGGGGATCCCGGGCGGAGGCGCCGGGGCCGCCGCCGGCTTCGAATCGGGCCCCCGGCCCCCGCCCAAGAGCACCGCCAGCGCGACCAAGCCCGTCGCGCTCACGAACAGCAAGCCCAGGACGATCGCCAGCCTGTTCCCCTTTTGCTCGGACATCCTGCATAAATTTACCATGAGAACCCGAGGAATGCAAGATGTAAGCGCAGGTCTGTCAGCGCCGGTCGCGCGAAGCGGCCGACCGGCGCTTGATCCTCTGGGTTATAGAGGAAGTCCGCCCCCACACCCCAACCCTCTCCCGCAGGGAGAGGGAGCTCTTGGCCCCCTCGACAAAGCGCAAGGCCTCCCCGCGGGGGAGGCCTGCGAAACAGGATTCGGGTTTGCTAGAATCCCCTAATATGAACGCCTACGTCGGGTTCCGGCGGCTTCTTCCCGTCCTCCTGCTTGCGGCGGCCGTCGGCGGGTGCAGCCTGCGGACGACGGCCTTGCGGACGACGGCCCATCTTCTCGACCGCGGGGCCACGGCTTTCTATGAGGAGCCGGACCCGGTTCTCGCCCGCGAGACCATGCCCGGCCAGCTCAAGCTCCTCGAAGCCCTGCTGCAGAACGGCCCCCGCAACCGGAGGCTGCTGAAGGCCCTGGCCGAAGGTTTCGCCGGGTACGCGTTCCTCTTTCTGGAGGACGAATACCCCGACCGCGCCCGGGAGTTCTACAAGCGCGCGGCCGGCTACGGCCTCAGGCTCCTCGCGCGCAACAAACGGCTCGCGGGGCTGGACCGCATGCAGCCCGACGACATGTCGCGGGCCCTGCGTTCGGCGGGCCGCAAGGACGTTCCCGGCCTCTACTGGACCGCCACGGCCTGGGCCGGCTGGGCCAACATGGCGAAGAACGACGCGGAGGCCCTCGCCGCCGTGCCGAAGGCGGTGCGGCTCATGCGGCGGGTCCTGGAGTTGGAGCCCGGCTACCAGTTCGGCGGACCGGACCTTTTCTTCGGCGTCTACTACGCGGCGCGCCCGCGCCTGGCGGGCGGCGACCCCGACAAGGCGAAAGCCCACCTCGACGCGGCCCTCGCCCGGACCGGACGTCGCTTCCTTACGGCCCAGCTGCTCGCCATGAAGTACTACGCGGTGGCCGTGCTCGACGACGCGCTCTTCCGCAACCTCTACGACGAGATCCAGGAGGCTCCCGCGGGGGGCCTGCCGGCCGCCCGCCTCGCCGACGAGGTGGCCAAGATTAAATCCAAGAATCTCATGGAGCAGATCGATGACCTATTCTAGAGAGCATTCTCCTTGCCGGAGCCGCCTGCCGGTCCCGGCCCTGGTCGCGGCCGTCTCGCTTCTCTGCGCGCCGGCCCAGGCCGCGCGCATCAAGTTCGCCACGCTGGCTCCCGACGGGACCGAAGCCATGAAGGTCATGCGGGCCATCGACGAAGAGGTCCGGGAGAAGACCGGAGGCGAGGTCCGGTTCAAGTTCTACACCGGGGGCCGCCAGGGCGACGAGAAGGACATGGTGCGCAAGATCCGCGTCGGCCAGCTGCACGCGGGCGGATTCACCGGCGTCGGCCTCGGGGAGATCGCGCCCGAGGTGCGCATCCTCGACGCGCCGTGGCTGTTCCGGAGCCACGAGGAGGTCGACCATATCTACGAGAAGTTCGCCGGCGACTTCGAGAAGGCCTTCGAGGAGAAGGGCTACGTCCTGCTCGGCTGGAGCGAGGTGGGATTCGTGCACGTCTTCTCGAACTCCCCGGTCACATCGGCGGAGGACATGAAGGGCCTCAAGCTCTGGATATGGGAAGGCGACCCCATCGCCGAGGCGGCGTGCCAGGTCCTGGGCCTCCACCCGATCCCGCTCTCCATCACCGACGTCAACACCTCGCTGCAGACGGGCCTCATCGACGCCGTCTACTCGGCCCCGCTCTACGCGATCGCCCTCCAGTGGCATGAGAAGACCAAGTACGTGTACTCCGTGCCCTTCGCGAACGCCGCGGGCGCCGCCCTGATCTCCAAGAGCAGATACGACCGGCTCTCCGAGGAGCATCAGGAGGTCCTCGTCGAGGTCTCCCGCCGCCACCTGCGCCGGCTCAGCCAGCTGACCCGCGAGGAGAACCGGAAGGCGATGAAGACCCTCGAGAAGGAGGGCCTGAAGCTCACGCGGCCGGCCTCCGAGAAGCAGGCGCTCGCCTACGAAGACGCCGGGCGCAAGGCCCGACGCTTGCTCGTCGGCCGGCTCTACTCCGAGGAGCTCCTCGACCGCGTTGAGAAGTCGCTGGAGTCCTTCCGCCGGAAGCGCTCCGACTCCAGCAAGAAGCAGTAGCTCCGCGGTGAGGACCCTCAAGACCCTCGAACGCTGGCTGATGGGCGCCGAGAAGGCGCTGCTGATCGCCTTCATCGTGGTCATGGTGGTCCTCAGCTTCCTGCAGGTCGTCCTGCGCGGGCTGTTCTCATCGGGCCTGCTCTGGGCCGACACCTTCCTGCGCCATCTCGTGCTCTGGGTCGGCTTCCTCGGCGCCGCGCTCGCGGCCAGCGGGGACAAGCAGTTCGCCATGGACGCCGCGACGCGCCTATTGAGCGGCCGGCTCCGCTCCGGCGTCCAACTGCTCTGTCACGCCTTCACGGCGCTCGTCTGCGGCTTCCTGGCTTCGGCCTCCTGGACCTTCTTGCGCGACGAGTTCGGGGCCGGGGCCGTCCTGTTCTCGGTGGGCGGGCTCCACGTCCCCAGCTGGGTCTTCGAGGTCATCCTGCCGGCCGGCTTCCTGCTGCTGCTCGTCCACTACGCCGTCAAGGCCGCCTGCGCCGCCCTCGAGCTGAGAGGTCCCGACGGGGGGAGCCCCGCGGACGATCACTCATGACCGCGCTTCTCGTCACTGTCCTGGTCGTCGCGCTGGCGGCCCTCGGGACGCCGGTCTTCGCGCTGCTGGGCGCGCTCGGGCTGTTTCTGTTCCACCTCGCCGGGATAGACCTCTCGGCCGTCATCATCGAGCTGTTCCGGCTCGCGAGCCTTCCGGCCATCATCGCGATCCCGCTGTTCACCTTCGCGGGGTTCATCCTCGCCGAGTCGAAGGCGCCCCAACGCCTGCTCGCCCTGGCCCAGTCCCTCTTCGGCTGGATGCCCGGGGGGCTGGCCGTGGTGGGCCTGATGAGCTGCGCCATATTCACGGCCTTCACCGGAGCCTCGGGGGTGACGATCATCGCCCTCGGAGGGCTCCTGTATCCGATGCTGCGCCAGCAGAAGTACTCCGAACGCTTCTCGCTCGGCCTGATAACCTGCACCGGCAGCCTGGGGCTCCTGTTCCCGCCGTCTTTGCCGATCATCCTCTACGGGCTCGTCGCGAAGGTCTCAATCGACAAGCTCTTTATCGCCGGGGCCCTCCCCGGGCTGCTCCTCGTCGCGATCCTCTCGGCCTACAGCATGGTCGTCGGCTGGCGCTCGGGCCTCGAGCGCATCCCGTTCTCCTGGGAGGCCGTGCTCTCGGCGGCGCGGGCCGCGGCCTGGGAGATACCCCTCCCCTTCGTCGTCATCGGGGGCATATACGGGGGGCTCTTCACGGCCACCGACGCCGCCGCCGTGATGGCCTTCTACGCGCTCGTCGTCGAGGTGATGATCTACCGGGACGTGCGGCCGTCCGACCTCCCGCGAGTGGTCTCGCAGAGCATGATGCTCGTGGGAGCGATCCTCATCGTGCTCGGGACGGCTCTCGGACTGACGAACTACATGATCGACGCCGAGATCCCCGAGCGGATATTCGTCGCGCTCCACCAGTTCGTCGAATCGAAGACCGTGTTCCTCATCGTCCTTAACATCATGCTCCTCATCATCAACATGGTCGAGATCTTCTCGGCGATCATCATCGTCGTCCCGATCATCATCCCGATCGCCGCCCAGTACGGCATCGACCCCGTCCATCTGGGGATCATATTCCTTCTGAACCTCGAGATCGGCTACATGACGCCGCCGCTGGGCCTCAACCTCTTTTTATCGAACCGCCGGTTCGATCAGCCGCTGCTCAAGCTCTACCGCTCGACCTTCGTATTCTGGCTCATCCACATCGCCATGCTGCTGCTGGTGACCTACGTCCCGCAGCTGAGCCTCATATTCATCAAATGAGAGGACAGACGCAATGAAGAAGAGACGCATCACCCACGGCACGCGCCGGAAGCTGCTGCGCGCGATCCAAGATTCGCCGACCTACCGCAGGGCCCACAAGGACCCGGGCTTCATGGAACGGGAGGAGCTGCGCCCGATCCGGATGCACCTCGAGATCCTCAGGCCGGAGATGGAGCTCACCGAGCTCGACATCCGCTCGACGATCGTCGTCTTCGGCAGCGCCCGGATCAAGGCCCCCGAGGAGGCCCTGGAGAACGTCGTCGCTCTGCGAAGACGCCTGAAGTCGTCTCCGCGGGACAAGGATCTTCAGGCGAAGCTCGCCTCCGCCCAGCGGCTTCTCGCCCGCTCGCGCTACTACACCGAGGCGCGCAAGTTCGCGTCGATCGTGACGCGCGCCTCCCAGGCCGACAAGAAACGGGACTTCGTAATCGTGACCGGAGGCGGTCCCGGCATCATGGAAGCCGCCAATCGCGGCGCCTGGGAAGCCGGCGGCAAGAGCGCCGGCCTCAACATCACGCTGCCGCACGAGCAGGTGCCCAACCCCTACATAACCCCGGAGCTCAGCTTCCGGTTCCACTACTTCGCGATGCGCAAGATGCACTTCCTCATGCGCGCCAAGGCGATGGTCGCCTTCCCCGGCGGTTTCGGGACGTTCGATGAGCTCTTCGAGACGCTGACGCTCGTCCAGACCAAGAAGAAACATGCCTTCCCCATCCTGCTGTTCGGCAAGGAGTACTGGACGAGGGTGGTCAGCTTCAAGGCCCTCGCCCGCGAGGGGGTCATCGGGCACAAGGACCTCGACCTGATCCGCTACGTGGAATCGGCCGAGGAGGCCTGGGATGTGATCCGGCGCTACTGGGAGCGCCGGGGCGGCCTGTGGGCGCGCAAACGCCGGAGTATCATCTCCGGGCATCTGGACGAGCAGCCCCCGACCGGCTGATCCGGGCGGAGCGATCCCGAGATGACCGGCTGCCCCCCTAACAGGCGTCTGACGGCCTGGGCATGCGCCCTGGCCCTGGCCGCGCTCCCGGGTACCGCCGAGGCCGGCGGGGACCTCCGGCAGGCGTCCGGCGCCCCCCTGCTGAAGCGGGCCCTGGTGTCCCTCTACGACCTCGAATACGTCCGCACGCGCGACCTCGCTCTTCAGTTCATCCGCGAGAACCCGGAGAACCCCTTCGGCCACCTCTTCGTGGCCGGATCCGTATGGTGGGAGTTCACGACCGAATCGCTCACGCGCGAAGGGAGGCCCGACCTCGAGGACATCTTCGACAAGCACGTGCTCAGGACGGTGAATACGGCGAAGCGGCTGATGCAGTCCGAGGACAAGGCTCAACGCGCCGACGGCTATTTCGCCGCCGGGATGGTCCTAGGGCTGCGAGGGCAATGGAAAGTCGCCGACCGCCGCCTGATCTCGGCCTATCGCGACGGAAAGAAGGCCATAAAGTACCTGAAGAAATGCCTCAAGCACGACCCCGGGTACTACGACGCCTACCTGGGCCTCGGTTTGTTCGACTACCAGGTCGCGGTCCTCCCGGGCGTCCTGAAGTTCGCAGCGCGGCTGCTCTTGCGCGGCACCGGCGACGCTTCACGGGGCCTGCGCCGCATCCGGCTGGGGATCGACAAGGGACGCTTCGCCTCCCGGCAGGCCGCGGCGTTCCTTCTGTCGCTCTACCTGCTCTACGAGAGGGACTATGCGAGCGCGGTGACGCTCGTCCGCGACCTGCGCAGGAACTTCCCCGCGAGCCCCTATTACCGGTTCATCGAGATAGCCCTGCTCAACCGCACCGGCGACGGCGTTGAGTCCCGCCGGCTCGCCCTGGAGCTCTTCACGGACATGGGGCGGGACCCGGCGGTCCTGCGCCGCAAGCAGCTGGCCACGGTCTGCGGGGTCTACGGCCCCGACTGCCTGGAGGACAGCCATATCCGTGGCGCGTCGACGTGGCTGACGGACGCCCTCGCGAACCCGCCCGATCAGCCGCCCGCGGGCTGGACGACCCTGCTCCACCTCTACCGCGCCCTCGCCCACGACATCCTGACCGAACGCGCCCGGGCGGTCGCGGACTACCACCGCGTCCTGGAGCTGCCGGACTTCGCGGGGGCTCACGAATGGGCTCGGCTCTGCGAGGAGAGCGCCTGCGGCAGGGAGGACGCCTTCCGCTTCCTGAGGGGGACGCCGCCGGAAGGCGGACGTCCCGGCGCCCGCGCGGACTAGTTGGGGCACGCGCGCAACGCCCGAACATCAAGAATCTCTAAGGGATCGCGCGGCGGGCAGCCGCCGCGCCCGTTACTAGACCGCCTCTAGGGGGGTCTCTCGGCGGACGACCAGGGGAGGCCGCGCCCTCCGGATGGCGTCGATCGCCGCTTGGATATCCTCTTCCTTGTTGACTAGGTGCCCGGTGTGGGTGTCGAGCAGGCCGAGCTCGGTCATCTGGTAGCGCGTCTGGTGCTGGATCTGCTCCAGGTCCTTGGACGTCATGCGCATCGCCAGGGCGAACGCGATGTTTCCGACGGGAATCCCGCGCCGCACCCGGTCGACGACGGCCTGGACGAGGCGCCCGCCGCTGACGAGCCCCGCGCCCTGCTCCTCCTTGACCTTCCCTATGTCCTGCGCCGTCTCCATGAGGAGCGCCTTGACCTGGAATGCGTCGTAGTCCGCGCCGTTGGCCTTGAGGTAGCCGATGACGTCCGAGGACATGCCGGCGACCATCGGCGTGGCCATCGAAGTCCCCGACATGTACCGGTAGGCCGGATTGCCCTTCAGAATACAGACCTTGTCGGGGTCCTTGCTGCTGCGGGGAGCGATGACGCCGGGAGCGTAGATGCACTTCTCGCCGTCCGGCCCGGCCTGCCCGCTTTCCGGAGCGACGCCGCCCTGCCCCTCCTTGTCGGAAAAAACGATCCCCGCCTCCTTGATGACCAGCTCCTCGTACAACGCGAAATCGACGTCGCCCGAGACGGCCAGAACGTCGGGCTTGGAGTAGAGCTCATTGCCTTCGGTGCCCGCGATCGGGCCGCGCGAGGAGAAGAACGGGATATCGCCGTCCTTGTTCACGCCGCCGACCGTCAGGGCGTATCGGGCGTTTCCGGGAGAGCTCACCGACCGGGGCCACGGCCCGTCGTTGCCGGCGGCGGCCACCACGAGGATGTTGTCCTCGACCGTGAGGCGGTTGGCCATCGAGCTCAGCGGGTCCTTGTTCGGCACGCCCGGGCCGCCGAGGCTCATGTTGATGACGTCCACCTTATCCTCGGGCTTGTCGCCGGACGCCATCCACTTCATGGCCGCCAGGATGACGCTCTCATCGGTCTCGCCCTTCTCGCCGAACACCTTCGCCACCTTGAACCGCGCCTGGTCGGCGAAGCCGCGGTACTGGCCGTCGGAGGCCGCGCCGCTGCCGCCGATCGTGCCGCCGACGTGGGTGCCGTGGCCGATGACGTCGTCGTCTCCCTCGTTCGTGAAATCCATCGCTGCGGCGATGCGGCTGCGCCCCTGCTCGTCCTTGAAGTCCGGATGCTGCAGATCGATGCCCGAATCGATGATGCCGACCATGGTCCCCGCGCCGCGCATGCCGGCCGCCCGGAGCCTCTCGGCCTCCAGCCGGACGCGGCTCTCCACCAGCTGGGGCCGGACCTCGAGGCCGCCCAGGCGCGCGTCGTAGGCGGCGTCGCGCACAGTGTCGGCCGTCGGCAGAGGAAGGAACTGTCCGCCGAGCATGGCCGTGACCGGAGAGGCGAAAGCGCCTCTAGCGGCCTTGAATACGCGGGCCGGCCGGCTCTCGACGCCCCGCCTCTCGAGCGCCAGGCCGAGAGCCGCCGCCGACGGCAGGGGCACGTCGACGGTCACGATGTTGTCGACCGCGCGGACCACCCGGGCGCCGTGTCGCTCCAGCAGGCCCTCGCTCAGGCCCGCCTGCTCGTAAATCTCGCTCTTGACCGCGTCCGGGTCTTTCACCTTGAAATGATCCTCGCTCACCTCGCGGTCCGTGGCGATGAGCACTCGGACGGTCCCGGCATCCTCGTCCACCGCGTAGCCCGCGAGCTCGGCCGGAGCCGCGAGCCCCTTCGAGCCGCTCGGAGCGACCGGCCGGGGGAACCTGCCGTCCCGGGCGACGACGCCCCCGCCGGGCGCCCAAACAGCGGCGCCGAGCGCCGACCAATCGAAGCCGCCGAGCTCGTGCCGGGCTCCGTCGAAGGCCGCGCGGGGGTTCTCGAGGGCGATCTCATTGCGGGCGACCGCCCGCGAGCCGACGGCCGCTAGCGTTCCGGGGGGCAAGGGACGCTCGGCCTCCGCATCCTCCGACGCGCCGCCGTCGAGCCCGTTCTCCTCGGAAGGGGGCTCGAGCATCTGGCCGTCGGCGGCCGTCAAGATGTCTACGAGGGCGTTCCTGCCGATCTCGGTCAGGACCAGCCGGCCTTCCTCGTCCCTATTGAGGAACATATTGTCTTCGAGGTCCCGGGGAGCCATCCGCGGCCGCAGGTAGCTCCGCAACGCGACGGCCATGCCCATCTCGGGATCCTCCTTGGGAAGGCGCGAAAGGAAGACGACCACGCGCTCGGCGGCTTTGGTCTCGAGCGCCCGCCGCTCGACCTCGCCCGAAAGGCGGTCCTTGCTCGCGTGCAGAAGGCCGCCCTCGGGTGAAAAGCTCAACCCGAGCAGCCCGCCCGTCCGCACGATGGACTCAGCCTCCGCGGGGGGATACCGGTCCAGCAGGGGGGACGTCGGAGCCTGGTCCGTCGAAGCGGAAACGGCCGCCGCCGAGAGATGGAGAGCTACGAACCCGGCGATCCACAGGCTCATCGGGGCTCCTGACCGGGAATGGGGGAAGGGGTTTAGATTCATTGCCCTAAAGTCCTATCCGTAGGATAACCGGAAGCACCAGCCGGACAAGCGTCCATTGGCCCACGGCGATCGAGGTCGGAAGTCCCATATTCTTGACCGGTCGCATTATACCACAATATGGCCGATGAGCGACACCGCGAAGACGCGACTCGCCCCGGATTATTTCCCGCTGCGGCCCGGCCTGAAGTGGACGTACCGGCATACCAGCACCGAGTTCGAAGGCGTGGAGACCGTCGAGGTCGTCATCGATCGCGTGCGGACCTCCGGCCGGGAGACGCGGGCGCGCGCCACTCTGACCCGCACCCGGAAGGGCCGGCTCGTCAAAAGCCTCTCCTACGGGATCCGGAAGACTCCCGATGAGGTCTTCAGCGAGGGGGGGGTGCTGGGCCTCGCCCGCAAGGAGTTCCCGCTTCCGGCCGCGATGGGCAGCACCTGGATGGAGGCTCCCGACCGCCATGTGATCGCCTCCCTCGATGCCGCGATCGATGTGCCTTGCGGGGCCTACTCCGGCTGCCTGCGCGTCGACACCTTCATGGCCGAGGGAGACGCCGGCTCCGCGACCCGCTACTACGCTCCGGGCCTCGGATACGTCTGCGAGGAATACGCGGGCGAGGCCTGGAGCTCCCGCGCGCAGCTCGAGTCCTTCTCCAGCCCCGAGGCCACCTAAACCGTCCACATCCTCGCGCAGGCATTGACCTGCGGGCGACGGGCCATGCCGCCACCCGATAGGCTGAACCTGGCCCCCCCGTCGCCCCGTTTTTCATTCTCTCCGACGCACATCTCATACGGCGCGGGGCACGGCCTCCCTGCTGGTCGGCGCTGCGCGCGACGGGGGCTGACTTAAGTCCCATTGAAAATCGGCGTTCCCGGGTCTATACTGGAATAGGGGCCCCCCGTCGGTGGCTGGGGGAAACGCCCCCGGGAGACGATCGTGAAAACCAACGCGCCCTTGCCGATCCTTGCCGCGATCTTCCTCGCGTTCTGGGCGGCCGAGCCTGTCGGCTCAGCCGCGCCTCTCCCCGGATATTCACAGGCGGGCGCGTCCCCGCTGAGCGGGGATGAAGCGCGCACCGTGGCCCGCGCGCGCCCGGACCTGGGAGCTCATGAGCGCTCCCTCGAGGCGCGTCTCGACGTGCTGCTCGCCGACATCCTGGGTGTGGGGAAGGCGCGGGCATTCGTCCGCGCCCGAAGCCGGGCTCCGGAGATCGCCGCGGAGCCGGCGACGCGGCCCGCCGCCCTCTGGGACGAAATCGCCGAACGCATCGAGAACGCCCCGCCGGTGCTTCCTGGATATCCCGCGCCCCGCAGCCTCCAAGAAGAGGCTGTCCGCTCTCTCATGGCTGCGGCCGCGCCGTCCCTGGTATTCCCGGCGGGTGAGGTCTTGACCGTCACCCTCCTGGTCGATCCGAGCGTGGGGCGCGAAGAGCTCGAGCCCGCGAGCTCGGCGGTCGCCGAGGCACTCGGGTTGGACCCCGCCCGGGGGGACCTGCTTCAAGTGGCGCGGGCGCCGGTCGGGAGCACCTGGAGAAAGGCTCTCCGTAAACCGGATATCCGGGAGGCGGTCCTGACCGCCTCGGTGTACGCCGCCGCGGCCGCCCTGCTGCTCGTCCTGGCGCTCGCGATCCTCCCGCTGACGCGCCGGCGCGCGACTCGCCGGGCGCCCGACCCGCAGGTGCCGCACAGGTCGCTCGCCCGCGCGCGTCCCGAGAGCCTCGGATTCATCGCCCCCCGCCACGCGGAATCCATCGTCGAGTTCCTGAGCGAACAGACCGTGGGGACGGCCGTCGCGGTCCTCCGGTCCGTGGACCACGAAACGGCGGCGGCCGTGTTCCGCCGCCTGCCGGACGCCGCCGGCCTCGCGATCGCCAAGGCCCTGCTGCTCAGCCCGCCCGAAACGCCCGCCGGCCAGCCGCCCCCGCCGGCGGCCCGAAGGATGCTGAGCCGACACCTCGCCGCGGTGGCGCAAGGGGAAGGGCTCCTGGCGGAGATCCTCCTGCGCTGCCCCGAGCGCACGCGCGGGCAGGTCCTCCATTATCTCGCGGCCTCAGCGCCGGGGCAGGTCCGGTCCCTCGAGAAAGAGCTTCCGACGATGGCGGACCTGTCGGGCGCCGATCCGGCCGTGCTTCGGCGCTGTCTGAGCCCGTTCTCCTGCGATGAGATCGCTCTGAGCCTCTACGATGTCCCCGACGACGCCCGAAACCCCATTCTGAGCGCTCTGCCGGCCGTGCTTCGGAACATGGTGAGAGAGAAGGCGGAGTATCTGGTCCCGGACTCGCTGGAGCAGGCGGACCGCGCGCGCGCGCGGATCCTCGTCCGCTGGAAGCGCATCGATCCCATGGGCCCCCCCGCGGTCCATCCCCCGGAGGGCGCGGTTTCTTGAGGGCCCCGCGCCGCTTCCCGAAGGCCGCCCTGCTGCCCACGGCCTGCGCGCTTCTCTCCGGCTGCCTGACGGCCGCGCCTTTACGCGAAGTCGTACCCCTCCCTGAATCCTCACGAGAAGGGACGTCCCCGCGCAGCGGGGACGAAACGCGCACCGAGCCACGGCAGCGGCCCAGTACCGCGTCCGGCGCCGCCGCGAGCCCCTCGGTGGTCTTTCCGGAAAGCCCCGGCCCGGGAATGGCTCCTTGGGCCGATTGGTTCCTCACCTCGTTGGATGGCGCCGGCGCCGCGCAGCTCTCTCCGCCCGCCGACGGCGAGGCAGCCAAGGCCGACCCAGATAACGACGCCGGGGACGACGTCCGGACGCGGCCCATGGGAAACCGCCCGGACCTGGAGCCCGACGCCCGGCCCCGTACGCGCGAGCCCGGCGCGGAGGGGGGGATGCCGGCCCCTCCCGCGAACGAACCGGCCGCGGCGAAAACCGCTCCCCTCCTCAAGAAGGCGGAGCGGGACCGCGAAGAAAACGCGCCGTTGAGGAAGGTGAACACGCGCCGCAGCGGTCTGCTGGCGGAGCTGGGCAAGCTCGACGCCCCGTCGCCCGAGCTCTACAGCGACGAGGGAGGCGACGGGCCCCTGCACGCCGGGCTCGCGATCGAGTCCTTCGCCGCCGGAGAGAATATGAAGGCGGTGCTCTACGCCCAGGCGGCCCTGGGCGCGGACCCGGGCAACGGAGCGCGCCGGACCCTGCTGCGGGTCCTGGAGAAGCGGACCGGGATCAAGGCGGACCCGGACGGCGTCCTCCCGCTGCACGCGCTCGTGCACCACGAGCTGCGGCAGGCCTCCCAGGCGTTTTTCGACCGCCGCTTCGGGGCCGCCATCCAGGCCTGCCGCCGCGCCCTGCTTCTGGCTCCGGACGACAGCCGGGCCTGGACCAAGCTGGGCTCCGCCCAATACGCGCTCGGGAACGAACGCCGCGCTCGGACGTCCTTGCGCAAAGCCCTGGAGCTGAATCCCGATGACCGCAGCTTATCGAGGTTCATCGAGGAACGCGGTTGGTGATTTCTGCAGCAATAATTTAGCAATCTGCTTATCCTACCCTTGGACCATCGGCCTATGGAGACACCCGACCCCTACGAGGGCTGGCTCGACGATTTCAATCGCGACGTGGACAAGGCCATGCGGGACGTTAAGGCCGGTCCCTCCGGCCGGCCGCACCAGATCGACCGGGAGGTCGCGGACTTCGAGGATTGGTGGAAGAAAGAGCATACGGAGCTCGAGGCCGAGCCCGAGCCTACGTTCGAGACCGAGCAGATCAACAAGGAGCTAGATCTCTCGCGCAAGGAGATCCGCCTGCTCAAGGGGGAGCTGGAGAAGCTCAGGAGCGCGCCCGGAACGGTCGGACGCAAGACCCTCGACGAGCAGCTGCGCAAGCTCGCGGAGGAGCGCGGCCGCCTCCAATCGCGGATCGAGCGGATCGAGCGGGAGAACAAGGACCTGCGCGAACACGAGGGCGACGTGCAGCGGCAGATCGCCGATCTTCAGGTCAAGATGTCCCGCGCCCAGGACGACTACGAGACGCAGATCCAACGGCTCGAGGACCAGGCGCGGCACTTTAACGAGCAGATCCGGACGATGACGGAAAACAAACAGTTCCTGCAAAGGGAGTATTCCCGGCAGGCGACGCGTCTGGAGAGCTTCGAAGCGGAGATCAAGTCGGCCTACGACCAGAAAGGAAACCTGGAGCGGGAGAAAAAGGATCTCGTCCGCAGGATCGAGGAGCTCGAGAAGACGCTCGCCGACGAGTCGACCCGCGACGCGGCCCTGCAGGGCTCCCTGGGAGAGCTGCGCCGGCAGGCCGCCTCTCTTCAGGACCGCCTCGTCCGCAGCCGCGATTCGGTGCAGAGCGAGATGGCGGAGAGCCTCCGCAGGATGGACGACCTCGCCAGCCGCAACAAGGAGATCGAGCCCCGGCTCGCCGAACGCCAGCGGGAAGCGGAGGAGCGCCTTAGGGAGACGACCCGCTACCTGGAGATGAAGCTTCGCGAGATGCAGGAGTCCAACGAGGAGCGCTTGGGTGAGCTGCGCGGCCTGCTCGACTCGCTCTCCCGTCTGCGGCCGGGGGACGAGGCCGCTGCGTGAGATACTGGGTCTACATCAACGGCGAGGTCCCGGGCAGCTACGAGCCCGACGAGCTCGCGGCGACCCCGGGCTTCACCGAGACATCGATGGTCTGCCCGGCCGCCGGCGGGATCGAGGAGCGCCACTGGCGGCACGCGGGCCAGCTCCCGGAAATCCTCGATGCCCTGCGCCGCCGCGTGGCGGCGGAGCGGCCGCTGCCCCCGGAAGCGCCGGAAGCCGAGGCGCCCGGGGCCGCGGAGCCCGGCATGGCGAAGGGCCCCAACGACATCCTCTCGGACTCGAGCAACCGGCTCTTCCGGCATGTGAGCGAGCTCATGAAGGAGCTCGAGAACCGCCGGGCCGAGCGCGCCCTTACGCAGTCTTTGCAGCGGCAGATCGTGGAGCTGAACAACGAGCTGCTCGCCATGCGCGAGCGCAACGCATACCTGCAGGAACGCGCCGACCTCATCGCCGGCTTCCAGGACAGGGAGAAGAAGCTCCAGGATAACCTGACCCGGATGCGCTCCGACGCCGCCCAGCGCGAACGGAAGATCGACGAACTCGAAGGCCTGATCGTTGAGCTCAGGCGGGAGCTCGAGGAGACCCATCGCGGCGAAGCGAGCGTTTCCAGGGGCCTCGAGCGTCAGACCCGGGTCTGCGACGACCTGACCAAAGAGCTGGCCGACAAGGAATTCACCCTGGCGAAGTCGTTCGGCGTGATCCGGCGGCTGGAGGAGCTGCTCGGAGACATGCTGCCCGCGAGCGTCGCCGGCATCGCCCGAGGAGTCCCCGGCCTCCCGGCGACTATCGAGACTCCGGAGCCCGAGCCGCCGCGCGAAGAAGCCGCCGCGGCCGAGCCCGCCCACGAGGCCGCGGCTCTTCCCGGCGCTTCGAACGAAGGCATGTGCCCGCCCGCCGAAGACGTCGGCCCGCCCGAGCCGCGAACGGCCGATCCTATCGAAGCGCCGGCGGTCCCTGCCCGAGAGACAGCCCCGGAGCCGGCCACCCCCGGCGACCGGCCCGTGGACGGAGGGGCCCCGGCGCCTGAAGCCGGACGCGGGCAAGCCGAGGAGCCCTGTCCCGTCCATGAGGAGAGGGAGTCCGAGGTGGTCGGCGAGGCCACGGGTCCCGGGTCCGGCCGCGCCGAAGACCATATGTCCGCCCCGGAGGAAGTAAGTCCGCGACCCACGGGCGAGTCGCGGCCGGCGGAGGAATACGTCCCGGTTCCCGCTCCCTGGCGGACCGCCGTGAATCGATTGACGGACCTCATGAGCCGGTATCTTTCCCCGCGTCCGCCCTCTTTCAAACCGAAAGACCGCGGGGAAGAACCTCTCGAGCCGCCCGCCCCCCCTCGGCCGCTCACTCCGGAAGAAAAGAAAGACTAACACCGCCCGCCCACCGCGGCGCCGGGGCGAAATTAGCACTCCCAATAGACGATTGACAGCTTTGGGGATATGTTGCTATAATTAGCAATCAACGGATCAGAGTGCCAATGAGCACTCGCCGAATATGCTAACGCACGTGGAGGTAGAACAACAATGGCTGAAGCGACTCTCTACAAAGTCAAGATACAGCCCCTCGGAGACCGGGTTCTCGTACAGCCCCTCGAGCAGAAGGAAGTGAAGAAGAGCGGCATCATCATCCCGGACACCGCGAAAGAGAAGCCCCAGGAAGGGAAGATCGTCGCGGCCGGCAAAGGGAAGACGACCGAGGACGGAAAGGTCCTCCCCATGGAAGTGAAGGCGGGGGACAGGGTCCTTTACGGGAAGTACTCCGGGACCGAGATCAAGATAGACGACGAGGACTTCCTTATTATGCACCAGGAGGACATCCTGGGCATTCTGAAGTAAAGCCTTGCCGGAAGATATACATACGAAACTGTCAGGAGGAATCTGAAGAATGGCCAAACAGATCGTCTTTAACGAGGAAGCCCGTAAGAAACTGCAGTGCGGCGTCAACAAGCTCTGCGACGCCATCAAAGGAACCCTCGGCCCCAGGGGCCGCGCGGTCGTCCTGGAGAAGAAGTACGGCTCGCCGACCGTCATCGACGACGGCGTGACCATCGCCAAGGAGATCGAGCTCGAGGACCCCCTCGAGAACATGGGCGCCCAGCTCGTCAGGGAAGTCGCCACCAAGACCAACGACATCGCCGGCGACGGCACCACCACCGCCACGCTGCTGGCCCAGGCGATCCTCAACGAGGGGATCCGCAACATCACCGCCGGCGCGGATGGGATACAGATCAAGCGGGGTATCGACAAGGCCGTAAAGGCCGTCGTCACCGAGCTGAAGAAGAACCACAAGCCGGTCAAGACGTGGGAGGACAAGGCCCAGATCGCCACGATCGCCTCCAACGACAAGGAGATCGGCGAGATGATCGCGAAGGCGATGGAGAAGGTCGGACACGAGGGCGTGATCACCGTCGAGGAAGGCAAGACCGCCCAGACGGAGCTCGAGGTCGTCGAGGGCATGCAGTTCGACCGCGGCTACCTCTCCCCCTACTTCGTCACCGACCCGGAGCGGATGGAGACCGTCCTTGACGACGCCTACGTCGTCATAACGGACAAGAAGATCGCCGCGATGAACGACCTGCTGCCCCTGCTCGAGAAGATCGCGCAGACCAGCAAGCCGTTCTGCATCATCGCCGAGGACGTCGAGGGCGAAGCCCTCGCGACCCTCGTGGTCAACAAGCTGCGGGGCACGCTGAAGGTCGCGGCCGTCAAGGCCCCCGGGTTCGGCGACCGCCGCAAGGACCTGCTGCAGGACATCGCCACGCTGACCGACGGGAAGGTCATCAGCGAGGAGCTCGGCATCAAGCTAGAGAAGGCCGGCATCGACATGCTCGGGCGCGTCAAGACCATCAAGATCGACAAGGAGAACACCACGATCGTCGGCGGCGCGGGCAAGAAGGTCGAGATCCAGAAGCGGGCCGACAACATCAGGACCCAGATCGGGGAGACCACCTCCGACTACGACCGCGAGAAGCTCGAGGAGCGCCTCGCGAAGCTGTCGGGCGGCGTGGCCGTGATCAACGTGGGCGCGGCGACCGAGACCGAGCTGAAGGCGAAGAAGTCCAAGGTCGAGGACGCCAAGAACGCGACCAAGGCCGGCGTGGAGGAAGGAATCATCGCCGGCGGCGGCGTATCGCTGCTGTCCTGCCAGAAGGTACTCGAGAACATCAAGACCGAGACCTTGGACGAGACCACCGGAGTGAAGATCGTCTACAAGGCCCTCGAGGCCCCGGTCCGGCAGCTCGCGGAGAACAGCGGGCTCGAGCCGGCGGTCGTCGTCGATCAGATCCGCAAGGGCGCGACCGGCTACGGGCTCAACGCGGACACCGGCGAGTTCACCAACATGATGAAGGCCGGCGTCGTCGACCCGGTGAAGGTGACCCGGATCGCCCTGGAGAACGCCGCCTCGATCGCGGGGACGGTGCTCACCACCTCCGTGCTCATCGCCGACATCCCGGAGAAGAAGAATGACGCTCCGGGGCACGCGCACGGCCCGTCGGACATGTACTAAGCCCTATAACACCCGTACCAGCCGCACAAAGGCCCCTGGCGCAAGCCAGGGGCCTTCCTTTTGGTGCGCCCGGCAATTGCTCCGAAATAACCGTCAGAAAAATGGCGCCGGGGCCTTTGCCAGGCCCCGTATTCGCCGTCCTGATCCATCTCGCGGATGAGGGGGATTTGCCGCGCTGTCTTTTTGGGGGGGGATTTGATATAATGTCCATGCATTGATCGAAGGCGAAGTTTCTTCAAATACGCTCCTTGACAATCTGACGGGAATCCAGCGTCGCATCGGGGCCGCCGCCCGTCGAGCGGGCCGCGCGCCCAAGACGATCGAGCTCGTCGCCGTCACCAAACACGCGCCCATCGCGGCGGTCCGGACCCTGATCGAGAAGGGGGGGGTCCGCTGGTTCGGCGAAAACCGCGTCCAGGACGGACGCCGGCGCCGAGAGGCGCTCGGACCGGAAGCCGCCCGGGTCGGTTGGCGGTTCATCGGCCACCTGCAGACGAACAAGGTGGCGCCGGCTCTCGAGATGTACGACTGGATCGACTCCGTCGACTCCCTGCGGTTGGCCGAGGCCCTGGACAAACGGCTTCGGCTCGACAAGGACGAAAAGAGACAGCGGGTCCTGGTGCAGGTCAAGCTGACCGGCAAAGAGACCCAGTCCGGCGTCGCTCCCGGCGAACTCGAGGCCTTTCTGCGGCGTTTGCGGCCCTTATCGAGGCTCCGGATCCGAGGGCTGATGGGCATCGCACCGTTCCTCGAGCCCATCGAGTCGGTCCGGCCCCACTTCCGCAAGCTGCGAGAGCTGTTCGAACGATTTTTTCCGCGCGGAGACGACGGCGAGGGAGAGGGACCTTATCTCTCGCTTGGAATGAGCCGGGATTTCGAGATCGCGGTCGAGGAAGGCGCTAACCTTGTCCGCATCGGCACGTCACTCTTCGCCGGATGAGCAGATGATGAAAGACGTTCCGGAGCGATTTACCGCAGACAGCGCCTCTGCAAACTAGGGAGGAGACAATGATCGTCAAAGTCCGCGTCATCCCCAGCGCCCCTGAGAACGAAGTCGTCAGCCGTATCGGGAGCGTGTTGCGTGTCAAAGTGACCGAAGCATCGGTCAACGAGAAAGCGAACGAAGCCCTCCGAGGGTATCTGGCCGAGTTCTTCGAGGTAAGGCCTCGGTCGATCAACATCATCCGCGGCGCGAAGGGCCGCGAAAAGACTGTCGAGATAACCGGAAAGACCGAAGAGGACCTCAAACGGGTGATGGAGGCGATTCCCTGACCCCGACGATCCTGGGAAGGGGCCGGGGGCGGCTGAAGCCCCCCCCCGCCCCTCTTTTTTTTGCGCGCGTTTAACGGACCCCGAAATATCAAGAAAAACCAGGCCCGTAAAACCAACCCCC
>JBDREN010000213.1:0-2384 GCA_043819795.1 Elusimicrobiota bacterium | reverse complement strand
AGCCTCGACTCGCTGAAGGGCAAGGACCCCATGCAGGACGCGTTCGCCATCGAAAGCGTGAAGAGCGACGGCCGGCAGGTCGTGCTGATGATCGGGACGACGGCGCGCTCGGTGATCTACGCCCAGTACGCCTTCCTGGAGGCTCTGGCGCGCGAGGGCGGGAAGGTCCTCTACCCCGACATGTCCGTGCGCGACTGGTCGGCGCTGCGCTACCGGGACTGGTGGCCGGGCGATCCCGACTACTTCGCCGCCGTGGACGCGCTGGACCAGGTCACGTACGCCCGCGCCAACATGACGCAGTTCCGCACGCCGAAGAGCGCCACGGTGAGTGAGGAGACCGTACGGGAGTGCTGGAGGCGCGGCCTGAAGCCCTACGGCGTCGTCTACGGCGCGATTCGCGCGAGCGCCCATCCGTACGCCGTGCAGGAGACCAAGGCGTGGCTCGAGAAGGGCTGCTACGGGATCTACGTCTCGTTCGACGACCCGGGGATGGGCGAGGATCCCGAGGGCCTCTGCAACAAGGTGACGGCCCTGATCAAGGAACGGTTCGGCACGGTCGGCGATCGCATCGCCGTGGTTGCCGGGGGGGACTACAAGTTCCTCACGTCGGGGAACAACCGGCGAATGCGCGGCTTCAGGGATTTCGAGGAGGCGATCTTCTACATCACCGGGCCTGTCGCAGGCGCGTTCAGCACGAAGCAGCACTTCGACGACGCCCGGGCGACCGGCATCAAGAACTACATCTGGTGGCACAACTATCCCATGGGCGTCCGCGTCTTCAACGCGCCCGTCGAGGCGTCTCGGTACCACGCGCTGGTCCCCCTCAACACGCACTGCTGGGGACGGTTCACCATCGACGACCTGCGCAAGGGCGGCGAGCACATGACCGGCATGAGCGCCCAGAACGAGGCATTCGACCACGCGGCCATGCAGCTCTTCTGGGCGTGGGATCCCCTCCACTACGATCACGAAAAAGCCCGGACGGCCGTCTATCGACAGCGTCACGGTGCAGCGGCGGTGGAGGCCGCGCGCGCTCTCGACGACGACCTGTACGCGCTCTGCAACTACTTCAACACGATCTGGCGCCGATGGACCGTGACGTCCTGGTCGCTGAAGGACGTCTCGAAGCGACGCGAGGTCCTGGCCCTGGTCGAGAAGATGCGGCGGCAGGCCAAAGTCATCAAGGCCGGAAAGAAGTACTCGTACCTGTCGGACGAGGGCTATGACAAGTATTACATCGAGTCGCTCGATGGGCACCTCGCCGCCGCGAAGCGCCTGGCGATGACCGACTTCCCCGACTACGCGGTCGCGAAGCGGGAGGGTATCGATCCGAAAGGCACCGAGCACGTGCTGAAGGGCGGGGCGGCCCACGCGCTCAGAACGAAGATGATCGATCTGCTCTGGGCCGGGAAGGGGGACGAGGCCCGGGCGTACCTGGCGGATCTCCGGAAAGAGGCGTTGCCGACGCTGAATGCCCTCGAGAGGGAACTGAAGGACATGTGGTTTACGGCGGAGTACGTCGCCGCGTGGCGCCCGATGCTCGATCTGGGACACTGGGAGGCTGTCGCCGCGAGAACGCTTCGCGACAAGCTGGAGCTGACGATCAAGCGCGATGCCGAGGGCCGGCTCGCGATTGAATCGAACATCGGCGGCTGCGAGATCCTCTTCACGCGCGACGGCACGCTGCCGGCCCCGGGCACCGCCGAGGTCTACAAAGGCCCGCTGGCGCTGCCGGGATCGACCGTCATCCTGGCCGTCGCCCGGAAGACGCGATCCGGCCTGACAAGCCGCGTGTTCGAACAGGCCATAGGCTATCCCAAGGACGGCTGGAAGGTCATCTACACCGACAGCGACAACGGCCGGGATGCCGCGGGCGCCAACGTCATCGACGGGAACCTCGATACTGTCTGGCTCTCTGACGGGACGAAGGCCAAGCCCGCTCACCCGCACGAGATCCGGATCGACCTCGGGCGGGAGACCGCCATAAAGGCCGTCGGGATATCGCCGCGCCGGAACAACGGGCGAGGCGTGCCGAAGCAGTACGAGCTGTACACCAGCGCCGACGGCAAGGCGTGGGGCGATCCGGTCGCCGCGGGGGAGTTCGCCGACATCGCGCCCCGCATGATCATCGCCCTGGACAGGGAGACCCGGGCGCGCTTCGTCCGGCTCGTCTTCCTCTCGGACTTCCGGTCGGTGCACTTCAGCGCCGTGGCGGAGGTGGACGTGTTCAACTTCCCGACGCGTCCGGCGGTCGTGCCGAAGGGGACGCTTCGGCCGGGGCTGCGGTACCGCTACCACGAGTACTGGTACTACCAGGGGCCGATGCTGTGGTGCCGCGACCTGGAGGCCAAGGAGGTCGTCCGGCGGGGTGTCATCGAGACGCC
>JBDREN010000212.1:0-10561 GCA_043819795.1 Elusimicrobiota bacterium | reverse complement strand
GAGGGTCAGGGTGAGGGGGGGAACTCATGGAGGCGTTCACTCGTATACGGTAACGAGGCATCGCCCATGAACCCGATAGACTTCGCTCGCGGTCTGCGCCGGACCCCCACAGACGCCGAGGCCCGCATCTGGCGCCATCTGCGATCGCGAAGGCTGGCCGGATGGAAATTCCGCCGCCGGCACCCCATCGGCCCCTACATCGTGGACTTCTGCCGCGTCGAAAGCCGTTTGGTCGTCGAGCTGGACGGATGCCAGCATCGAGAGCGCCGACAGTACGATAAGAGACGGACCGCCTTCCTGCGGTCGAAGGGGTGGCAGGTCCTCCGCTTCTGGGACAACGACGCCCTGCTGGAAACGGATTCCGTGCTGGGGGCGATTCTGGAGGCCTTGCCCAACCGACCCTCACCCGCGCTTCGCTGCGCTCAGCGCGACCTCTCCCGCAAGCGGGAGAGGTGATCCCCCCCTCCTCCCCCACGAAGCGGGGCAGAGGGGACATGACGGTTGTTGATGGGACACCCGATCTCCAATGCCTCTCCGTCGGAGAGGCGGAGGATTCAGGAAGCCTTGCGGAAGTCAGGACGGGCAGAGCCGGGCCGCGCCGCGCACGCCGCTGGAGTCCCCGTACTTGGCCTTGAGAAGACGCGTGACGGGGCGGTCGGTGAAGACGTATTTCTTCCAGATGCGGGGGACGTTGTCGTAGAGGCGGGCGATGTTGGACACGCCGCCGCCCAGGACGATCGCGTCCGGGTCGAGAACGTTCATGACCGATACCAAAGCGCGCGCGAGCCGGTCCTCGTAGCGATCCATCGTGGCCGCGGCTTCCGGCCGGCCTTCGTCCGCGAGCCGCGCGATCTCCCGGCCCTCCAGCCGCGTCCCCGTGTGGGACTCGTGGTCCCGGCTCAATCCGGGGCCCGACAGGAAGGTCTCGATGCAGCCCTTCTGGCCGCAGTAGCACGGCCGGCCCGGCAGCTCGTCCTCGCGCGGCCAGGGCAGGGGGTTGTGGCCCCATTCCCCGGCGATCGCGTTGCAGCCGGTCAGAACGCGTTTTCCGATCGAGATGCCGCCGCCCACGCCGGTCCCCAGGATCACGCCGAAGACCGTCTCCGCGTCCGATCCCGCCCCGTCGACGGCCTCGGACAGGGCGAAGCAGTTGGCGTCGTTGGCCATGGCGACCGGGCAGCCGAGCGCGCGGGAGATGTCCTTGTCGAGCGGCTTGCCGATGAGGCAGGTGGAGTTGGAGTTCTGGATGAGGCCCGTGGCCGGCGCGAGCGAGCCCGGGGTCCCGATCCCGATCGAGAGGGGGCGCGTCCCCGCCGCCTCCACGAGCTCGGAGACCAGGCCTTTGATCGCGGCCAGGACGGCGTCGTAATCGCCGGCCGGCGTGGGTACCCGCTTGCGGACGAGCTCCTTGCCGGATCCGTCCAGGGCGATGGCCTCGATCTTTGTCCCGCCGATGTCGATCCCGATCCGCATCTTCCGTCAGGAGCTTTCGGCGAGCAGGCGGTGGTAGTAGGCCAGGATCAGGCAGGTCGCGGGCAGAGCGATGACGAGGCCCAGCATCCCGAGGAGCTTCCCCCAGACCGAGATCGAGAGCAGGATCATGGCCGGGCTCAGGCCCGTGACCTTCCCCATGATCTTCGGCGTGATCACGGCGTCCTGGATGATCTGCACGACCACGAAGACCAGCCCGGTCAGGGCCAGCGCTCCCGGCACGCTGCCGCCCGTCTCTAGGGCCATGATGACGGCCAGGAGCCCGGCCGGGACCAGGCCGACCATCTGGAGGTAGGGGACCATGTTGAGCAGGCCCACGAAGAGGCCGAGGAGTATTCCCATGGGCAGGCCGATCAAAGAGAAGCCGATCGCGAAGAGCGCGCCCACGCACCCGGCCACCACGGCCTGGGCCCGGAAGTAAAGGCTCATGGACGCGTCGAACTCGCGCAGGAAGCCCAGTACCGGGTCGCGCCAGGAGGGCGGTATGAGCTGCTTCCACTCGGTCTTGAGGCGCTGGTAGTCCATCAGCATGAAGACAAGGTAGAGCCCGATCACGAAAAGGCCGATGACGCCCAGGAGGAAGCTCGTGGTGCCGGCCACGATGCCCCAGACGCCGGGAAGGACTTTGCGGCCCACCGCCTGGGCGAGGCTCCAGAAGTCCCGCTGGCGCACGAGCTCGAGTATGCGTTCCTCTCCGGCATAGACCCGGATCGTTTCCCAGAGGTTCGGGGGGAGCTTCTCGGCCGCGCGCTGGGCCAGGTCCGAGTCGGTCACCACGCGTCCCAGAAGCTGGCCCATGTGCCCCACTTCCTTCATGACCATGGGCACGAGCAGCACGCCCAGGAGCGCGAGGACGGCGGCCGCCCCGGAGAGCGTCAGGAATACCGCGGCCACGCGGTTGCGCACCTTGTCTTGGACCCAGAGCACGACCGGGTTGAGGAGGTAGGCCAGCAGGAACGCGACGACGAAGGGGATCAGGACGTCGCTCAGGCGGGCCATCAGGCGCACCAGCCCGTAGAGGACGCCGATCGTGACGGCGATGCGGAAGACGCGGTCGAAAGTGTACGGTTTGTCGTCAATCATGGCGGTCTGTCGCGGTTACCCGAGATCCGGGCGTCCCCTCAGTCCTTCCACTCCACATCGCGGTCTTGCTTCGGGGGCGCTTTCTGCCTGCTGATGATCTGGTCGAGCTTGTTGTGCATCTTCTCGACCTCGGCGCGCAGGATCTTGACCGTCGCCTGCTCCCATTGCATCATCTCATCGTGCTGGTGGCAGAGCCTCCATAGGGTCACCAGCGCGGTGATCGAAGCCAGTACCGAGGCGAGCACCATTAGGTCTGTCATATGCCTCCTATTCTATCACGGCTGGCTCCGTCCATTTCAGGCCCTTCTGCCTGGACGGAGGATCGTCCCGACGCTCCTGCTTGTCGTCCGGCTCGTCGCGGGACTTCTCCTGGCGGTCCTTGAGCCAGGCGCGCTGCTGGCGGTCGCGTTCCGCCTCCATTAAGTCCAAGATCCTCTGCCGCTTCGGCGTCAGAGCCGGGCCTCAACATTGTATTATTGCCCGCCGGCCAGTTCAATCGGAGCGCTCGCCCGCCTGAAGGCGGGAGAGGATCTCGTCGCGGGATCTCCGGATCCGGACGCGCAGGGCGGAGCCCCGGTCGCCTCGCGTCGCTGTGAGTCCGAGGTCGTAGACCGCGATGGCTTTGTCGTACCGTTGTTGGAAGGCGTAGACCGCGCCGAGGGACAGATAAGGGGCCGGGGAGGCGGGGTCGAGGCGGATCGCGCGGCGCAGGCTTGCGATCGCGAGCTCCGGCTCCCCGTTGAGATAGTGGCAGACGCCGCGGTCGCTGTGGAGCGAAGCCCTGCCCGGATCCTTCCTAATGAGCTTCTCGATGAGAGCGCGCGCGTGGCCGTACTCGCCCATCTCCTGGTAGGCGAGAAACAGCTTGTGCTCGGCCTCCGGCTCCAACGGGACAGATCGCGCGGCCGATAGCAGGCGAAGCGCGCTGCGACGCCTTCCCGTTCTCGCGGCCCGCCAGGCGCGGTCGACGATCCGCGCCTTCTCGCCGCTGTAGGCGCGCGACCAGATCTCTTTTTGTTCGGTGTCGAGACTTTGGAGCCTCGCGAGGAAACGGAGCCTCTCGTCGGGAGGAAGGGCCTCCTCCAGCGAGCGGGACACGTGGTGGAGGGAAAGCGACGGCGTCCCGCGGAGCCGCGACAGCGCGGAGCGATCCCGGGAGCGGTCCGCGTCTAGGACGGCGGTGAGCCGGTATCGCCAGACCGAGTCGAGCAGGGCCAGCTGATAGCGAGCCTCCTGGGTCTTCCGCTGGGCGAGGGCGGCGTGCACCTTCATGAGGAGGCTCTTGAACTGCAGCCGGCCGGACGCTGCGGGCCCGCGGACGCGGTACGCTTCCAGGGCGCTGGGGTCCCCGTTTCGGTAAGCGGCCCAGGCGAGCTCAAGCTCGATCTCGGGGTCTGCGGGGCGGAGTCTCTGCGCGTGCGCGTAGTCCGTCTCGGCCCCCGCGAAGTCTCCGGCAAGCAGCCTCCTGCGGCCCCTTTGCCGCCTCAACCACGCGTCGTCGGGATGGCTTTCGATGGCCCGCGAATACGCGGCGTCACGTGCCTCATGCCGAGGGAGGCGGTAGGCGAGGACGCTGCGGACCGCGGGCAGAGACGCCGCCGCCAAGGCCAGCACGGCGATTTCGAGGCATCTTCCCCCGGCACGGATCGCCCGCTCCCGCCCGCGTGTCCGGCCGGCGCCCAGCCCCGCTTCCGTAAGCGCCGCGCCCACCAGCGCGGCCAGGAGAGGCCAGAGGGGCATGAAGAAGTCCGGTCTCACCGTCATGAGGCAGTGCGCCGCGATGAAATAGAATGCCATCCCGCCCAGGAGCGCCGGGCCGGACCGGCGGCGCAGGCGCCAGAGCGCGATGACGGCCGCCAGGAGCAGAAGAGGGTGGAGGGATGACGCGTAGGCGAGCCGGGAGAGAACGGCCTTCGCGTAGCGGGCGGGATGCCGCGCGATCTCGCCCGCCGCCCACGCCAGCACGTCGGCGAGGCGGTCCTCGGGGGGGGCCTCCACGAGAGCGCGCCAGTCCCCCTCGATGGGGGCCAGCATCCCCAAAGCCCCTGTAACGACGTTCGCAGTCGCCTCGCGGTTCTCGACGGGCACGACCCGGCCGTGCAGCCTCCAGTTCATATCGGTCCAGGGCAGGAGGAACCCGTACGAAAGGAGGAGGGCCGGCAGGATGACGCGCAGGCGCGCCCGAGGAGGGCGCGCTCGGAGCCTTCGCCACTCGAAGAGCGCCCAGAAGGGGGGCAGGAAGGCCAGCGGCGATCGGAAGAGCAGGCTGACGCCTACCGCCGCGCCCAGCGTCAGGCTGCGCCGTATGGAGGGGCGGCGGGCATACCAGGCCAGGGCGGCCGCGCAGACCGAGACGAGGAGGCTGTAGTGGAACTGCACGTATTCGACGCCGTAGGGGATGAGCCCGAGTCCCCATACCAGGACCGCGCCGACGACGCCAGCGGCCGGCGACGACAAGAGCGTCCCCAGCAGCACGATCAGCCCGAACTTCGCGAAGTTCGTCAAGCGGCCCCAGTTGCGCCGCAGGAGCGGATGCGCGTGATAGTCCAGCCTCGAGGCGAGGAGGCTGGACAGGGGCATATGGTAGGAGACGTCGGTCCCGGGGGAGGGAGGGACGTTGTGGCGCAGGGACTCTCCGGCGTCTCCGTAGAGCCACGCCGCGAACTCACCCTGCTCCCGCGCGGGGGCCACGAATCGCCTCGACTCGATCGCGCGCTCGGCGACGATCAGACCGGCGGCGAGGGCCAGGGCGGCCGCCGGGCGCCACAAGGCCTTCCAAGGCAGAGATTCGCTGCGCACCTATTCGATCATGCGGGCCACCATCCCGGCGATGGCGGGCGAGGCCGTGAGTCCCGGCGAGTCGATCCCGATCAGGTCGATCCATCCGGGCAGGCCCCGGCCGGATTCCTCGGCGACCACGAAGTCGCGGAAGCCGCCTTCCGGCCCCGAGAGCTTGGGGCGGATCCCAGCGGTGTCGCAGATGAGGTCCCCGGCCTCCAGCCCCGGCCAGTAGCGCCCGGCCGACGCGGCGAAGGCGTCCCGGAGCGCGGGGTCCACGTCGTAGTCGAGGGAGTCGACGAAGCGCGTGTCCGGACCGAGGCGGACGTGGCCCTGCTGGTCGGGCGTCAGGTGGATGCCGAGGCCGTGCTTCGCCGGGACCGGATAGACGAGGTGCCGCAGGCTCATGGTCCCGCGGTACCGGAAATAGGAGCCTTTGCACCAGTGCAGCCGGTACCCGGCCGCGTCCACGTCGATGCCGGCCATGGCGGCCAGGCGGTCGGAATGCAGCCCCGCCGCGTTCACCACCGCGCGGGCGAGCAGAGTCTCCCCCGCCTTCCCGAAGGTCAAGACGTAGCCTCCCTCGCGCGTCTCGACCCCGGTGACGGCGTTCTGGAAGAGGAACATGACCCCCGCGTCCGTGGCTCGGAGGCAGAAGTGGCGCATGAGCCCTTCCGAGTCGACGATCCCCGATTCGGGACACCAGAGCGCGGCCTCGACCTCGAGGCCGGGTATCCGGCGGCCCGCTTCCGTCCCGTCCAGGAGGCGGAGTCCTTCGGCGCCCGAGCGCTCGGCGCGGTCCTTGAGCGGCGGGAGGGTGCCGGCCTCTTCGGCGTCGGCGGCGACGATGAGCTTGCCGAGCTTCTTCGCGGGGAAACGGCCCTCGGAGGCCATCGCGTAGATGCGCTTCCGGCCTTCGTGGCAGAGGCGGCTCTTCAGGCTCTCCGGGGGGTAGTAGATGCCCGCGTGGAGGACCTCGCTGTTGCGGCTCGAGGTCTCCACGCCGTAGCGGGGATGGGACTCGAGGACGACCACGGTCCGATCGTCCCGGGCGACCTCGGCGGCGACCGCGAGGCCCACGACCCCGGCTCCGACCACGGCCACGTCGACGCGTTCCATGGCTAGAACGAGTAGTTGATGTCCATGAAGACCGAGGGGCCTTCCTGGCCGATGCCCACGTCGACGGAGCCGACGACCTGGGGGCGGGCGATCGCCCGGAACGCCGTCCCGACGACCGGACGCGTGTAGCGATTGGTGATCCGCTTGGGCGTGCCGAACACCGTGCCGAGGCCGAAGAACGGCGCGACCTCGACCTCGGTCGTGACGCCGGCGACCTCCGTGCTATAGGCGATGAAGCGCTCCTCGATGGTGGCGGTGTACATACCCTTGTCGATGTAGCGGCCCGCGCCGTAGGCGCGGTGCACTTTTTTGCCTCCGAGCGACGGCAGCATGTAGAAGGGGGCGTCGCCCACGAGCTGCTCGTACTGGAACCGCAGGGCCGTGATCGGCCAGGGTCGCATGTCGGGGTTGTGGAAATGGCGCAGGTCTATGCCGTAGCGCTGGAAGGAGAACTCGCTCCCGAATCCGTTTTGCGAGTTTTCGATCGCGAACTTGACGTAGGTGCCGCGCGTGGTCGTGGCCGAGTCGTCGCGGGTGTCGTAATCGATGAAGAGCTGCAGCTCCGAGTCCTGGTGCCAGCGCGCGGGCTTGTGCTCCGGGAAGAGGTCCCCGATGTCGGGCAGCGTGTTGATCGCCCCCGTCGCGATCCGTTCGCCGGCCAGGTGGTGCGCGATGTTGAACTTGATGCCGCTCCCGTGAAAGAGTGGCAGGCCGACCCGGCAGCGGTAATGGAACATCTGCCGGGTGAAGTTGGTCTCGGAGTGCCGCGAGCTGTCCGGCCCGAGGCCGAAGAAGCGCTTGGACGCGTCCACGTCGTACTGGAGCCGCGCCGTGGCGGCGATGCCGCGGCGGAGGAAGTCCATATCCTCCATCTCGCCCATGATCTCGCGGTTCTTCCTGCCGGAGAGCGACGTGCGGAACGCGTAGCTCGCCTTCGGCGTGGGATAGTAGTAGAACCGGTACGTCGGGGTGAACTTGAAGCTATCGTTGTAGGTGAGCGAGGGGGCGTGGATGTAGAGGATCCGCGTCTCGTCTTTGCCCTGCAGCACCCAGATGGGCATGACGCCGTAGGTCACGCCCCGGTTCGGGTCGGTGTCCACGATGGGGAGGCGGATGAACATGCCCTTGGGGAAAGGCCGGATCATGAGCCGGATCGGCCACGGGGCCTCCGGGGACGGCGGGACCTCGAGCTCCTCCGGGATCTTCTTGGGGACGCGGACTTCGTCCGACTTGATGAGCTCCGTAGGAGGCAGGGCCGAGGCCGACGAGGCGGCTCCCAGAAGCAGCAGCGCGAGTACGGTCGACCGGAGGGGTATCATCCCGGCGAGTTTATCAAATTCGGGTTTTCTTGAGGCTCCAGCGGGCCTGTTCGGCCAGCACCGGGTCTTCGTGACCGGAGAAGCGCTCCAGCGTGGGCCGGTGGCGCGGGTCGCCCGAGTTCCCCATGCCCAGCAGGGCGTTGCGCAGGAGGGCCGGGTGGCCGGTCCTGTGGAGGGGGGTGCCCCGGAACCGCTCCCGGAACTCCTCCGCCGTGAGGCCGGCCAGGGCCTCTAGGTCCGCGGTCGCCGGCAGCCGGGCCGCGAGCGCCGGGGTCCGCGGCGAGAATCTGTTCCACGGGCAGACTTCCTGGCACACATCGCAGCCGAATATCCAGGCGCCGTGCCCCGCGCGGAGCTTCTCCGGGATGGAGCCGCGCCGCTTCTCGATCGTGAGGTAGCTGACGCAGCGGGAGGCGTCGAGGACGCGGGGGCCCCTGAGCGCTCCGGTCGGGCAGGCCTTGAGGCACCGGTCGCAGCTTCCGCAGCGGTCGCCGACCGGCTGGTCGTAGGCGAGCTCACGGTCCACCGCGAGCCCCGCCAGCAGGAAGAAGGAGCCCACGCGCCTGGAGACGATCATCGTGTTCTTGCCGACCCAACCCACGCCCGCGCAACGTGCGTACAGACGTTCAAGCACCGGGCTCGTGTCCGAGAAGACCTTCCCGCGGGGTGTCGCCTTCGCGCGGGAGGATGGACCTTGACCTGTGGAGCGCTCCCGGGGAGGCGGCGCGTTCTCGACATACCATTCCAGGAGCCGCTTCATGCGGCCCTTGAGCTCGTCGTGGTAGTCGGGGGGAAGGGCGTAGCGCGCGATGCGTCCCGCGCCGGGCCTGTCGGGAAAGGCGTCGAGCCCAGGGTACTGGTTCGAGCCCGGAGGGCAACCGTGCCCGGGCTCCTTGGGAAGGGCGTTGAGCCCAGGGTAGGAGAACGCCGCGACGACGACCGAGCGGGCCGGCGGAAACCATCGGGTGATGTCGGAGCGGTCCTCCGGGGAGCGGGCCATGTATCCCATCTCCCCGTGAAGCCCCTTCGCGATCCAGGCCAGGTAGGCTTCGGGTCCTCCCCGCTCGAGCGGGGGCGGTACGGCCGGGGCGATGCCCACATGGTCGGCGCCGAGGGCATGGGCCCGCTCCCGCAGGGCCGCGGAGAGTCCCGGCGCGGGTTCGGGAGGCGCCACCTAAGGGCTCTAGATCGCGCGTTCGGTCTTGAGGATCTTGAAGGTCTTCTCTCCGGCGGGGAGCTCGACCTTCACCTCTTCGCCGACCTTGTGGCCGAGCAGGCCTTGGGCGAGCGGGGCGTGGACCGAGATGCGGCCGGAGGTGGGGTCCGCTTCGGGCTGGCCCACCAGGGTCCAGACGTATTCCTCCGATGAATCGACCTCCTGGAGGGTCACCTTGACCCCGATCTGGACCTGGTCCGACTTGATCTGCAGCTCGTCGATGAGGCGGGCGGAGGTGAGCTGCTCTTGGATCCTGCCGATCCGGCTCATGACCTCGCCGAGCCGCTCCTTGGCCGAATGGTACTCGGCGTTCTCGCGGAGGTCGCCCTTTTCCATGGCCTCGCCGATCTCCACGGAAAGGACTTGCTTGCGCTTCCTGAGGTCTTTAAGGTCTTCCTGCAGCTTCTGGTACCCGGCGCGGGTTAGGTAAGTCTCGGGCATCGGAACTACCTCGGCGAGAAAAAAGAAATTCCCCCCGTTTTCTGGGGGGCGAAATTTAGTATAGCAGGTTTCTCCCCGTCGTCAAGGCCCAGATCGGATATTCGAACAGGGAAGAAGGGCCTTTATTGTTCCAGCGATTTAAAGCACATTTTTTGGACCCGCTGCGGCAAGGACTATCGGTCGATATCCATGCCGATGTCGAGGGCCGGAGCCGAATGCGTGATGCGGCCCACCGAGATGCGGTCGGGCCCGAGCCTGGCGATCCGGGCCACGTCCCGGAGGCTCACGCCCCCGGACGTCTCGATCCGGGTCCGGGGCGCTGCGCTTCTGATGAGCCGGATGTGGCTGGCCATGACCGAAGGGCGCATGTTGTCGAGCAGGATGATGTCGGCTCCCGCGGCCAGCGCCAGGCGCACCTCTCGCTCGTCGACGGCTTCGATCTCGATGGGCACGCGCGGGTGGCGGCGGCGGAACTCCCGCACGCGCAGCCGGACGAAGTCCTGCTGCGCGCCTTCCCTGGGCTTCCTTCCGGTCGTTTTCAGCGCCGCCAAATGGTTGTCCTTGAGCATCGCCATGTCGAAGAGGCCCATCCGGTGGTTGGAGCCCCCGCCCGTCCGGACCGCGTATTTGGCGAGCGCCCTCCAGCCCGGCAGGGTCTTTCGGGTGTCGTAGATGCGGGCCCGGGTCCCGCGGACCTTGGCGGCGTACAAGCTCGTGAGGGTCGCGATTCCGGATAGGTGCTGGAGGAAATTAAGGGCCGTGCGCTCGGCGCTCAGGATCTCCCGCGGGCCGCGGACGACCGCGATCACGTCCCCGGCCCGGACGCGCCGCCCGTCGCGCGCCTTCGCCGAGAATCGGGCCCTCGGGCAGACCTGCCGGAACACCTCGGCGGCCACGTCCATCCCGCAGACCACTCCGTCCTGCTTGGCGACGATGCGGGCGCGGTAGCGTCCTCCGGCCGGGAGCAGGTCCCTCGTCGTGATGTCCCCGCGCCGCCCCAGGTCCTCCCTGATGGCCCTGCGGACCATGTCGCGCGTCTCCCGGTCAAGCCGCACGGGACCTCTTCGCGACGCGGCGCGCCGCGCGCTTGAGCGCGCCGCCCCCGCCCCGGCGC
>JBDREN010000211.1:0-14653 GCA_043819795.1 Elusimicrobiota bacterium | reverse complement strand
GGAGCTTGTTCATATACCACACTATAGTATACTAATGTGTTATACACAAGCGAAAAAACAGCGGATCCGGGAAAGATCCGCCGGATCCGCCTAAGCCCCGTCAATCAAAATCTACTTTCGATTTTCCTGCGGCCCGGCCGGGGATGTCGGGATGGAGGAGGGCGCCGAGGGGCGGGGTTGACAAATCGCGAGATACCTCTATAACTATACCGACCCGAGGGTCGCCCCGCCGCCGTCCGTATCCGGCGGGCTGGAGACCTTTCCGGAAAGCCATGCAAACCAACGACGACGACGCCCTCGTCGGCACGGCCATCATCAAGGAGCCGGACCTCGTCCTCAAGGGCAATGTCCAGCTCCTGCGGGACATGTTCACCCATTTCACGGACGCCATGCTCGTCACCGACCTCAAGGGAAGGATCGTCGAGGTCAACCCGGCGTTCCTCAGGCTGTTCGGCTACAGCCGCGGCGAGATCGTGGGGCGCTCCATCGACACGCTCTCCGCGGACCCTTCCCTGGAAAGGGACCGCGTCGAACACTACAGAGCCGTGGCCGAGCACGGGGTCTGGAAGGGGGAGATCACCCGCACGGCCAAGGACGGCAGCAACGTGGTCCTTCTGCTCACGATCGTGCCCATCTATGAACGACAGCGTCCCGCCGGATACCTGTACACGGGCATCGACATCACCAGGAGCAAGAAGATCGAGCACGAGCTGTCCCAGGCCCGCGATCTCGCGCGGCTCGGCGAGCTGATCATCTCGGTGGTCCATGAGTTCAAGAACCCTCTTCAGAAGCTGCGGTCCTCCGTGGCCCTCTTGATGGAGCAGATGCGGCCGCGGGGCAGGCACTCCCGGACGATCATCCGGTCCCTAGAGGAAAGCGTCAACGCCCTCAACAACCTATTCTCCGACCTCAGGGACTTCTCGCGGCCGGTCCGGCTGGCGGCGCGGAAGACCAGCGTCTCCGGCGTTATCGACGACGCCTTGCGCGACCTGCGGGGAGCGCTCTCGGCGAAGAATATCCAGGTCCGGAAGGAGTACTCCGGGCTCCCGCCCTGCTCTATCGATCCGCGCCGCATGAGGTCCGTCTTCCGCAACCTGCTGGAGAACGCCATCGAGTCGCTCGGCCAACGGGGCTGCATCAAGCTGGCCGCCGCGCCGTTCGTGCGGAACGGGACGCCGATGATGCGCGTGGAGTTCGCGGACGACGGGAGGGGCATGAGCGCGGAGGAGATGCGGCGCGCGTTTGTCCCCTTCTTCTCGACCAAGGAGGGCGGCACGGGCATGGGACTGGCCATCGCCAGAAAGATCGCCAGGCTCCATTGCGGGGACATCGCCATGGCGAGCGCACGGGGGAAAGGCACGCGCGTCAGCGTGACTTTCAGGACGAAGACCGAATGAGGAAAAAACTGCGCGTCCTGCTCGCCGAGGACGAGCGGGTCATCCGCCTGCACCTGAAATCGATGATCAAGAAGCTGGGCCATCTCGTGATCGCCGACACGGGCGACGGCGAGGAGGCCCTGCGGCTGGCTCGCGAGCTCGCGCCGGACCTGGTGGTCGCGGACATCAAGATGCCGGGCCTCTCGGGATTGGAGCTGGCGGAGAGGGTGTGCCGGCACAGGGCGACCCCGTTCGTCATCGTGACCGCCTACCACGAGGAAGACCTCATCGACCGGGCGGCGAAGCAGTCCCATCTAGCCTCATATCTGGTCAAGCCGATCGAGGAGAAGGACCTGATGCCCGCCATCCAGCTGGCCCTGTCCCGGTGCGAGGGGTACAAAGCGATGCATGAGGAGGTGGACTCGCTCAAGCAGTCCTTGGAGGACCGCAAGGTGATCGAGAAGGCGAAGGGAATCGTCATGCGCGCCTCCAACCTCTCGGAGGCGGACGCCCACAGGAAGCTCCAGAGGATGGCGAGAAAGTCCAACAAGAAGCTGGCGGAGGTAGCGCGGGCCATCCTGCTCGCCGAGGAGGGTCTCCGGCCTTGACATCAGGGCAAGGCCGGCTATAATAATGATAGCGCGCTCATGAGCGGCGCGCGTCGGTAGGCCAGGACCGCCTTCGCTCCCGATTACTCGGGTGCGGAGGATTCTTTTTGTGGAGGCCGCGTCAGCCTCCACGGCGCTCCCCATGACGGGAGGGTCGTGGGGGCCTTTGTTTCGCTGGGGGAAGGCGCGCCGCAATCCGGAGGCAACGCCATGACGAGGAACGGGAAGACCGTTGACGGGGAGGACGACGTCTGTCTGGGAAGCCGGGTGACCATACAGAACGTCGACTCGGCAGAGAAGGCGGACTATGAGCTGGTCCTTCCGAACGAGGTCGATCGGTCCCGAAACAGGATCTCCGTCTATTGCCCGCTCGCCGACGCGATCATCGGATGCGGAGCGGGAGAGGCGGCGCTGGTCAGGCTGCCCGAGGGCACGAAAGGCTTCAAGATACTCGAGATCGTCCCTCCGGAATCGTAGGCCGGGCCGCGGCGGACGCGAGCGGCGCCCGACCATCGAGAAAACAAGCGCGGAGGAGGCATGGCCGACTCAAAAGGATCCGGACCGGCGTGGTGGGCACGCCGCTATGACGGCGGGCGGCCCTACGAAGAACGTCCGGAGGACGGCGAACAGCCCTCTGAATGCTGCGTATGCGGACTCGGCTTCCTCCTGTCCGACGGGCCCGATTTCGGAGGATGTCCGGGCGAGGACCATCCCGTCGTGGTCGAGGATCCGGGAGAGACCAGCGGGCTCAACCTGGCGCACGCCTCCTGCGCCGGCACGCGCCCGTCCGCCGTACAGGAAGAGGACGCTCCATGATCAGGTTCTCCGAACGAGCCGCGAAACACATCAAAAACCAACTCCCGCAGCGGGGATCGCCCGGACGCAAGGCCCTGCGCATCGAGCGGACCGAGGAAGGGGGAATCCGCTTGGGCCTAGAGGATTTGAAGCGCCTCGGCTCCGAGGAGGTGCGGGAGGTGTCGGGCATCCCCGTGGTGGTGGACAGCGGTCTGGAGGCGGAATTCTCCGGGCACATGCTGGACTATACCCCCCCTGAGTCCAACGGCTTCGGACAGGCGGGGTTCTGGATGCGGCCGATGCCTGGAGGAGCCGCTTGACGTCTCGAGGAAGAGGATGACGGCCCGCGATTTGATGACTATGGCCGGCAGTCGCGGACGATCGACGGCAGGAGCCCGCAACGGGATGCGTGGGCGCGGCAGGCCGGTCCCGACACGCGCGGGGCTGGGCGCCGGGACGGGCCGCCGTGGCCGGGCTTTCCGAGAGCAATGGGACCATGCTCCGGGCGCTTCGGACGCGATCCGCATGTATCTCTCCCAGATGGCGAAGACCGCGCTGCTCAGCCGGGACGACGAGGTCCGGCTCTGCAGGAACGTCCATGAGCGCCAAAAGGAGCTTGAGCTCTTGGTCCTGGAATCCCCCGTGGCCATGCGCGAGATCCGCAACTGGGAGCACCTGCTTTCCTTGAAGGAGATGTCGCCCAAGGAGCTGATGCCCCGCGGCACGCGGCCGCCCCGAGAGCTCGCGGCCATGCGGCGCAAGATGCGCCGCACGTCTGGCTGCATAGCCAGGTCCGAGGCGCGGATAAGCCGGCTGGCGGCCGAACTCCGCCGCGCCTGTCCTCGCAGGAAGGCGGCCATCACGAGAGCTATCGAGGCGCGCAAGAAGGCGGTCCTCAAGAGGATCGTGGCGCTGGACCTCAACCCGGACAAGATCAAACGGCTCGCCAACAAGATCAAGAGCCTCGCCGCCAAGGTCCGTCAGTGCCGCCGGGAGCTCGAGGCGATGCGAAGACGCTCCGGAGCCGGCCGCGGGCGGCGTTCCGGCCGTCCAGGCCCGGGCGGGACGAGGATGCGGGCGGTTCGGGAGCGTTTTGAACGGCTGACCCGCACGATCCCCATGCCGGTCGACCGGTTCTTGGAGCTGGACCGGAGGATCACGGCGCTCGAGGAGCACATACTCGCCGACAAGCTCAGGATCATCCGGGCCAACCTCAGGCTGGTGGTCGCCATCGCCAGGAAGAAGAGGTATTCCAGCCTCGAGATGTCCGACCTGATCCAGGAGGGCGGACTGGGGCTCATGAAGGCGGTGGACAAGTTCGAGTACAGGAAGAAGTTCAAGTTCTCCACCTACGCGACCTGGTGGGTGCACCAGTCGATGAACCGGGCGATCGCCGACCAGGCGGACACGATCCGCATCCCGGTGCACATGAAGGAGCTGTGCTCGAGGATCCATAAGGCCGGAGGCCGGTGCCGGCAGGAGCTCGGGCGCGATCCCACGCCGCAGGAGTACGCGCGGCGGCTCGGCGTCCCTCTCGACACGGTCAAGACGGGCCTCAAGATCATGCAGCGGCCGGTTTCCCTCGACACCCCGATCGGCGAGGACGGGGACTCGCGCCTCGAGGACCTCATCAAGGACCCGAGCGTGCCGGAGCCCTCGCGCCTGCTCAAAGAGAGCATGCTGCGCGCCAGGCTCGAGAGGGTCCTCTCCACGCTGACCGGCCGGGAGGCCAGCATCCTGAAGCTGCGCTTCGGCATCGGCGCGGGCTATCCCCGCACTCTCGACGAGGTGGGCCGCCTGCTGCGGATCACGCGGGAGCGGGTACGCCAGATCGAATCCAAGGCCGTCCGCAAGCTCCGGCATCCTTCGCGGTCGGGAGCGCTGCGGGAGTACTGTGAATGAGGACCGCGGGCCGGACGGTCCTCCTGGAGAGGGAAGGTCATGATAGGAGGTAGCGCGGGCATCATCCGGAAAGGCTCGCATGCCACGATCCGCTACACCCTCACGGTGGACGGCCGCGCGGTCGCCGGCACGTCGGGGAAGGACCCCGTGACCTACATCCAAGGCTCGGGGGAGATCCTGCCGGGGCTCGAAGAGCGCCTGGCCGGCATGAAGGCCGGCGAAACGAAGACCGTGCTCCTGCCCCCGGAACAGGGCTACGGCCGGCGCGACCCGAAGGCGCTCAAGAGAATACCCAAGAAGGAGTTCCTCAACCCGGGCGCTCTCCGGATCGGCAGCGCGGTTTCCGTGCCGCGCGTCGGCGGGCTGGACCGCGCGACGGTGGTCGCGCTTGGACCAGGCGACGTCACCGTCGACCTCAATCACCCGCTCGCGGGAAAATCCTTGCGCTTCGACGTCGAAGTGGTTGAGGTCTACACGCCGAGGCTATGAGAGCGGGCCACCGCATCCCGGGGGAGCGTCCGCCGGCTTGAAAGGCCTGATCGAACGCGCGCCGGAGGCCCCGGCCCCTGTATCCCGCCGGGCGGATTGCGGTAGTATCCGGAAGACCGCGCGGGCGGGATCCTGATGTCGTTCAACAGCGGCGGATACTTCTTCCTCCTGTTTTCAGTCTTCGTCCTCTTCTGGGGCATGCGGCGGCATCCGTCCCTGCGGCTATGGCTGCTTTTGGCCGCCAGCTACGTCTTCTACGCCTCTTGGAACGGGCTCTATCTCGTCCTGATCTTCCTTTCGACCCTCATCGACTATTCCGCGGGCCACCTCATCTACGCCTACGACAAGAGGCCGCGCTTGCGGCGGCTCTTCCTCGTGATCAGCGTGGTCAGCAACCTGGCCGTGCTCTGCCTCTTCAAGTACGGCCAATTCATGATCGACAACGTGGGCTGGACCCTAAACCTGCTCCACATGGAGGCGGACCTCCCCACCCTGCGGATCCTGCTGCCCATCGGCGTCTCGTTCTACACCTTCCAGAGCATGAGCTACACGCTGGACATCTACCTCCGGCGCATCCAGCCGGCCCGGTCCGCGCGCGACTTCTTCCTGTTCGTCGCCTTCTTCCCCCAGCTAATCGCCGGGCCCATCGTGCGCGCGGGCGAACTCCTGCCGCAGTTCGAGGGCGAGCCGAGGTTGACGCGCGACGACCTGGCCCAAGGCGTATACCTCATCCTGCGCGGGCTGGCCAAGAAGATGGTGGTGGCGGACTATCTGGCCGGGGCAGTCGTCGATCCGGTCTTCAACATGCCGCATCTGTTCAACTCGATGGAGACGTTCGTGGCCTTGATCGGGTTCCACTTCCAGATATACTGCGATTTCTCCGGCTACACCGACATCGCCATCGGGTCGGCCCGGCTCTTCGGGTTCGACCTGCCGCAGAACTTCGACAGGCCCTACGCCGCCTGCACCCCCGCCCGCTTCTGGCGGCGGTGGCACATGACGCTGACCCGCTTCGCCTTCGACTATCTCTACGTGCCGATGGGCGGAAGCCGGGGCGGGCTCCACAGGACGCTGCGCAACATCCTCCTCACCTTCGCCGTCATCGGCCTTTGGCACGGCGCCCATTGGAAATACGTCCTGTTCGGCCTCTATCACGCCGTGGGTGTGATCGGGACCCGCGCAGCGCTGGCGCTCGCGGCGCCGTTCGCGGCGGGGGGCGCGCGCGGTCTCGAGGACCGGCTCGAGGGCAGGGTCGCGCCGATCGTATTGACCAATCTCTTCATCATCTTTTCGCTTCCGTTGTTTCGGGCCGCGGACCTGCCCACGGCCTGGGCGGTCTATGGACGCGCGTTCTCCTTCACGGGCGCTTCGGCCGGGTTCCCCGCCGTCTCCCTGCTCGTGCTGCTGGCCGCCGTGGTCGCCCACTACGTGCCGGAGCGGGTGGAAGAGCGCATGCGGAGGGCGGTCGCCGTTTGGCATCCGGCGCTGCAGGGTGCGCTGGTCGTGGCCTTCGCGTTCATCATCGAGCGGATGGCGCTTTTGGCCCAGAGGAGCTTCATCTACTTCCAATTCTGATTTCCCATGGAAGATTCAGCGCATCCCCCGCAGGCCGACCGCATCGGAGGCGTCTGGGGCGGCTACGCCATGATCGCGATGCTCGCCGCGGCGACGGGCCTGGCGTCCGGCATGCGCCATATGCGGGCCGTTTCTCCTGCGCCGCCTCCGGGCGCGCAAGAGGCCGTAGGTCGACCACCCCCCCCGCCGAGCCTCGAACGGCCGCCGCAGGCCGCTTCCCCGGGCGAAGCCCCCGTGCCGGACCGCCGCCAAGAGGGGGCTGCCGCAGAGGAGACGCCCAGGCCGTACGCTGGGTTCAGGCACCCCCACTTCCGCGATCCCGCCGGCTCCATGAGGCATTTCTTCACCGCGCTCGCCGCCGCCGAGGAAGGCTCGGCGCCCGGGCCCGTCCGGGCCGTGTATTTCGGGAATTCCGAAATCGGCTTCGACCGGGTGACCAGCCAGGTGCGCCGCTCGCTTCAAGCGCGCTTCGGCGACGGCGGCAAGGGATTCATGGTCATCGCGCCGGGCTGGCGCTACCAGCGCCATAGGGACGTACGTTGGACGGTGAGCGACGGCTGGAAGGTCCACACGGTGCTGGAGGGCGGACTGGACGACCGGCGCTACGGGCTGGGCGGCGTGCTCGCGGTCAACGAGGGCCCCGCGTGGGTGGAGTACGCCGCGCTTTCGCCCCGCGAGAGCCGGCGCGGGGGATATCTCGACTTCCCCGCCGGAGCCCGCTTCTCGCGCTTCGAGCTGCACTATCAGGCCTACCCCGGCGGCGGGGACGTGCGCATCGAAGTGGACGGCGGAAGCTCCTCCGCCACCGTGCGCACGAACGCCTACGGGACCCGCGACAAGGTCTTCGCGATGGAGCTCGACGACGCCCCGCACAGGGTCCGCGTCTCGGCCGGCGACTTCCCGGCCCGGCTCTACGGGGCCGTTCTCGAGCGCGACCGGGGTTTCGTGCTGGACGCCGTCATGGTCATCGGCGCGTGGGCCAACACCCAGCTGAACTACGACCCGGACCACCTGCGGCGCCAGGTCGCGGCGAGGAAGCCCGACCTCGTGATATTCCAGTGGGGCGCCAAGGAGCTCATGCGCAAGCCGTATCTGACCGACCGCCAGGCCAGGTCCTTCCGCCGCGCCTACGTCAAAAGCATCGGCAGGACGATGACCGGGCGTCCGGAGGCCTCATGCCTGGTCGTCTCCCCCAAAGACATGGGCATGAGGAAGCGCAATCTGATCGTGAGCCGGCCGGCGGTGCGGAAGGTCGTCGCCGCCGCGGAGCAGGCAGCCGCGCAAGCCGGGTGCGCCTACGTCGATCTCTTCGAGGCGCTGGGCGGCGAGGGCACCATGGCGCGCTGGTATCTGAGGAGGCCCAGGCTGGTGTCTCCGGACCTCGGGCACATCATGCGCCCGGGAGCCATCGCGGTGGGGAACGTGCTCTCCGCCATGCTGTTCGACGCCTACAGGCAGTCCCAGGAGGGTCCTCGCGGGGCACCCCCGGCGCGGCCGGCGCGCGACCTGGGCGCGCGCGCCGGCCCGTCCTGATCCGGCGGATTCAGGCCGAGACGGCCTGGAGATATTCCAACTAGGGAAATACTGTTACAGCGTGCTTGATCCCTTCGCGCCCAAAGTTCCCGAAACGATGCGGGGGCAGGAAGATCGCCAGCTGCGACTCGCGCACCTGCTCGCTCACGCTCTTGAGGAAGAAGCCCAGCGGCGGGATCTTGCTCAGGATGGGGACGCGGTTGACCTTCTTCTCCTTGCGGGCCTCGATCGGGCCGCCGATTACAAGGTTCGTCCCGTCCTTGATCATGACGCTGTCTCGGCCTCGGAGGTCCGGACAAAGGGAATCGTGTTGCCATGCGCGGTGGTGATGGTGTTGTTGACCGAGCTCGCCATGGGTTTCAACTTCATGGTGATGAAGCCGTCCTCGCCGATGGTCGGGGTGACGAAGATCTGATCCCCGCATCCACGAAGGTGACCTGCTCAGGATTGGTCGTCTCCCCCCCCGCCAGGCCTCTGTCCCCGCTTCTCTCCGCTGTCCGTGACGATGACGCGGGTGTCGCCTCCGCGCGAGGCCCCGGGGCGTGCGGGCCGTCGTGCCGGGGTCGCCCGAGGCCCTAGCGGCGGTTCCGGGACGGAGGGGGCCCTCCGCTACGGGGGCCGGGAGCGCCTTCGGAGTCTCTCCATCCGCTGCCGTCCCCCTTGCTCAAGCCCGGGTTCGGCTGCGGCTGAGCCATCGTCGGGCCGGCCGTGCCGATCGTCAGCATACGGCTCAATGCGATCGCCGCGATGTGCCTACTTATGGCTCCTCCGGCTCATAGAGAGAGCGTCACTTTGTCTCCGTCTTTCGTGAGCACCACTTTGCCCCCGCCCACGGTCTCCACGAGGAGCCCCCGGATGGTGTCCCCCTTCCGAACGTAGCGGGTAACGCGGGCCCTCCTGTCGAGCACCACGGCCTGAAGCGCCCCGTCCGCCTCGATGAATCCCATCAGGCGCAGCCGGCGCGCTCTCTGCGCGGCCGTGGGTCCGGTCCTCTTCTTCTCGACCACGACGCGGCGACGACGGCCGAAAAGGTCGCGGGACCTCACGGCCTTGATATAGTACGGATAGCGGCGCCGGGACAGCCTGGATTGCTCCGGAGCGAGACCGCCCTCCGGCCCCTCCCGCGGACTCGCCTGCTGATCATCGTGGGTCCAAAGAAGGATAAGATAGCCGAGAGAAAACGCCGTAAGGATCGCCAGGACGGCGTTGGCGGCCCGGAGCGGTTCGGTCCGGTCCAGCGCCTGCCTGAAGGCCGCCAGGGCCGAATAGAGCGCGGCCGAGATACGCTCGGTCCCCGGCCGAATCCCTTGTTCCGGCACGTGCGGGTCTTTACGGAGAGGGAGCGCGTTTCCACGCGGAGGCGGAGCCCCCCAGCGGCGCCCGCTCCCGCCGGAAGTCGATGTGCGTCCGCGGTTTCCGTCCAAGAGACCCCCAGAAACGAAGAAGCCCCGCCTCCAACTTCTTGGAGCGCGATGGCTTCTTGGCCCGAAGCGGCGTGCCGATCGTGGACACGCCCTACCATAGTTATAGCTCCATAGCCGGATTTGTCAAGGACCGCCCTTCTTGTCGCGTCGACCGGTCTGGCGCGGCGCGCGCGAAGCGTTGGCCCGCCCTGCTTCCCCGGCCCGGGCGACCGAGCGAGCCGCCGCGGGCGCGAAGCTTATTTAGACAAACAATGATAATGATTGAATTTATAGTCTTTGCAAATGGCCTTGCGGCCGCCACACTGGAGTAGGCCAGGGAGGAGGCTCGTATGATCATACTCGCATCCAGAGCGGCTCGCCGCATCGGGACCCTTCGGACGGCGAACGGCTTCCCCAGGCGGGCCAAGGCGAGGCTCGCCTTCCGCAAGGGGCCGCCCTGCGTCGTGTGGAATCGCGCAGGAGTCGGGCATGAATACATCATGACCCGGAAGGCGGGCGGGGCGGTCCTGATCGACCTCGTGGCCTTCCCGTCCTTGGCGCTGGGCGGATTCGCCCTCGACTACCGTAAAGACGGGGACGGCGGGCCGCGCTTCGTCATAACCCGGGGGAGCGGCTGATGACGCGGCGATGCATCGTCTGCCCGGTGGATTTCAGCGGACATTCGAAGCTCGCGCTCCGGTACGCGGGCGCGTGGGCGAGGAGCCGCAAGTCGCGGCTCGTCGCGGTGACGGCCAAGCGCTTCGACGCGCCTCCGTATTTCACGCCTGAGATCCTGCTCGACATCGAGCCGAGAGCGCTCCACAAGAAGCGCGCCTTGGCCCGCTGCCTCAAGGAGTTCGCCGGCCGCTTCGCGGGCCCGGGCATGCGGATTTCCGCGTACGTGCAGGAAAGCGGTCCCGTGGAAAGCGTCCTCGGCACCGCGGAGGCGGTGGTGATGGGGACGCACGCCAGGCGCGGCATGCCGCTGGCCCGGTCGGGCTCGGTCACCGAGCGGGTGGCCCGGATGCTGCCGCTCCCCATGCTGGTGGTGAGGTCCGGGAAAGAGCTGCTCCCGGGCCTTCCAGCGCGGCGGAACTCATACGCTCGGCCGCGTGCCCCGCGCTCCTGCTGCCTTGGCCCTTAGAAGCGCAGGTCGTACATGATGGCCCGGATCGCCTTCTGGAGCACCGGGTTCGGCCTGGGGAGCCTTCCAGACGTGAACCAAACGGGTTCGGTGATCCCGAGCAGGCGGCCATGGACCTGCCTTAATCGCTTGGCCTGGATATCTTTGCGCACGCTCATCCGGCCGAGCGCGGCGATTCCTTGGCCGCGGAGCGCCAGCAGGCGTATCAGGTCGTTGTCCTCTATCTCGGCGCCGATGTTCGCCTCGATCCCGTGCTGGCAGAGGAATTGGTCCACTTCCTTGCGGACCGGATTGCCCGCCGTTCTCAGGAGCATGGGGTACTTCGCCAGATCGCGCGGGAATCTCTTGAAATCGCGCAGGAGACGCGGAGACCCGACAAATACCACCGGGTCTCGGACCTTGGGGCGGCTGACGAACTCCCTACCCAAAGCCACGGACAGGTCCACGTCGGATACCAGAAGGTCGACGGTGTGACGGCTCAAGCGGTCCTTGAGGTCGGGGAGGGCTCCGCCGACGATATGGACCCGCACCCCCCGGGCCCCCCGCCCGAGGAAGTCCAGCATGCGCACGACGACGGCCCTGGCCACCGTTTCCTCCACGCCGATATGGAGCACGGCGGGCAGAACGGCCGCGTCCTTCTGCATCTTGGACGCGAGCTGCTCGCCGACCGGGAATATCCTCTCGCAGCACTCGAAGACGACCCTGCCCGGGCCCGTGAGCGATATCCCCTTGTGGGTCCTATTGAGGAGCTTCTCCCCGAAGGCCTTCTCCAGCTCCTTGAGTTGGAGGCTCAAGGTCGGCTGCGCCAGCAGAAGCCGTCTCTTGGCCCGGCTGATGCTGCCCGCCTTGACGACGGCCCAGAAATAGTAGAGGTGGTGGTAATTGAGCGGAATCATTGGTTTTTTAAATAACCATGATAGGATTTATCGTCTTTCAAAATAGCTACCCGCCTACTATACTAAATAGCGAAGGAGGCGAGCCATGAGAACGAACACCCGATCGGAAGCGGATCGATCCCGGCGCGCCGGCCGAGGCCTGGCGGTCCGGGCGGCCGTGCCGGCGCTCATCCTCGCTCTGAGCTCCGCGGCGTTCGGAGAGATTGCGTCCGTGCGCGTCAAGAGGGCCAACGTCCGGGCCGGACCCTCGCACAGCTCGGACGTGGCGTGGCAGGCGTGGATTCACACCCCCTTGGAGGTGCTGGCGCGCCGCGGCGATTGGGTCCGCGTCCGGGATTTCGAGGACTATACGGGCTGGATCCACGACAGCCTGCTCGACGACGGCCCCGCCGTAGTCGTGACCGCCGAGATGGCGAACGTCCGCGAAGGCCCGGGCATGAGGCGCCAGGTGGTCTGGGAGGTGGACCTGGGCTATACGTTCAAGGTCGTGGACCGGACGGGGAACTGGCTCAAGGTGAAGGACGAGGGCGATGTGGAGGGATGGATCCATGCGTCCATCGTATGGGGAGACAAGCGGCCCGACAGGGAGCGCCCGGAGGACGGCTGGGAGGCCGGGGCGGACCCGCAGGCGCGGCGGCGCGGGACCCGGGATACCGCAGGGGGGTGAGGCCATTGTCTCTGCGCGGCAAGCTGGCGGCGATCACGTTCGCGATCTCAAGCGTCTGCCTGAGTCTACTGATCGCGGACCGTTTCGTGGCGTCCAGGCGGTCCCTGCATGAACCGCTCAAGGCCCGCGGCCAAGCCCTGGCCGAGGTGGTCGCGTATCTTGCCCAGAAGTCCCTCAAGGCCGGAGACGACGCCGCACTGGATGATACCTTTCAGGAATTCCTGGAGCTCCCCCGCGTGGCGTACGTCGCTTTGCGGAGCCCGGATGGAGCTCTGAGCCGATACGCTGCGCGCCCGGGAGCGGGGCCCGACAAATGGGCCGCCGAGACTTCGGACGGCGGCTACTATCGGGCGACAGCCGCGATCGGGTCCCGTGACGCGGGCCCAGGCAGCGTCGAGATCGGGATAGGCACCGAAGGCATGCGTGAAGCCGTGGCCGCGCTCCTGTGGCGCGGCGCGGCCATCGCAGGCTTCGCGGCGATCCTGCTCGCCGGTCTCTCCTGGTGGCTGGGCAGGGCTCTCGGCCGGCGCCTTTGCCGATTAGCGGAAGCCGCGGAGAGGATGAGGATGGGCGAGGCTTTTCCGCCGCTGCCGAAGGACGCGGGGAGCGACGAGGTCTCCAAGCTGACCGCCTCGCTGCGAAGGCTGCACAAGCAGCTGGAGTCCGAGCATGAGCAGCGCGTGCGGTTGGAGAAGGCAAAAGACCGGTGGTCTTCGATGCTGGTGCACGACCTCAAGAACCCCCTCACGGTCATCGATTGCACCCTGCGCGCGGCCAAGGGCGGCGACCTCTTGACGCCGGAGTGGCGCCAGAAGCTGCTGCCGATGGCGCGGCTCTGCATGCGGCGGATCGATAATATGGTCGAGGACCTGCTGCACGTATCGAAGCTCGAGGCGGCCCAGGTCCCTCTCAACAAGGACCGGATATCCGTCCCGTGCTTCATCCGTGAATGCGGCGAGGAGAATGCCGTGCTCACGCAAGGCTCGGGCCGCCGATGGCGGCTGGAGCTTCCCGACTCCCTCTCTGAGGAGTGGATCTATGCGGACTGGGCCCTGCTGCGGCGGCTCGTGGGCAACCTCGTCAGCAACGCGCTGCAGAATAGCCCGCGCGGAAGCACGGTGACGCTCGGCGCGAGGTCCCCGGGCCCCGACGGGCGGATGGTGGAGTTCTACGTGAAGGACGAAGGCCCGGGCGTGCCCCCGGAGCTCCGGGAGAAGATATTCCGTCCTTTCGAGAGCTTCGCCTCCGACGCGGCCGGCGTGGGGCTGGGGCTGGCGTTCTGTAGGATGGCGGCTGAGAGACATTCCGGGAAGGTGAACGTCGCCTTTGAAGACGGAAGGGGCTCGGAGTTCTCAATCGTCCTTCCGGCGCTCAGACAAGAGCGACCGGAAGAACCGGAACGGGCCGTCCGGGCAGGGCGTTGAAGGAGGCGGTCATGCGGGATAAAAGAAGGAGCAAGATACGAAGACTGCGGACGGAGATCGATGTCCTGGAGAGGACCGACGACAACCTGGGGCTCCAGCTCCGGCGCGTCGCCCGGCGAGGGACGCCCCGAAGGGACGCCGGCCTTATCGAGCAGAGGGAGCTTGTGCGGCGTATGGTAAGCGAGCTGGAGGAAAGGCTCTTGGAGATATCGTCTCTTTGAGGAACGCCGCCCATGCTCAGGATAACCGATCGCGCGGTGGAGGCCGTCAAGAAGGAGATTCAGGCTCGGCCGGAGCCTGAGAGCACAGTACTGAGGGTGGAGTATTCCGAGGGGTGCTGTCGGGTCGGCTTGGAAACGCACGACGAGGGCGACCTGAGAGCCGCACGGAGAGTCAAGGGAATCCCCGTGATCATGGACTCAGTCTCGCGCATCAACCTGGACGGCTTTGAGCTGGACTACACCTACGGCGCGCCGAATGGATTGGAGAAGCCGGGATTCCGCCTGCGCCCTGGGGGCCGGTGATGGTTCCCTGCCAGTTCCGATGACGTCAGCCCATTCACTGGTGCAGTTCAAGAATGACGGTTTCTCCGCTGCAATCGCGCGAAAACGATGATTGCATGCGATCGGGCACGGCTATATAGGACCACGTCTGGTTTGCCTGGTGGAAGCGGCGGTAATTGGGATCTGCTGCAATCATCGAGAACCACAAGGTTCCTGGGCGGGCGCGAGCCGCCGCCAGGGGGGTCCTCGACGGAGAGGTTCTGAGCGGGCCGTTTTCTGAGGTGCAAAGCTCATAACCTTGAGGTCGCAGGTTCAAATCCTGCCCCCGCACCCATATC
>JBDREN010000210.1:0-4847 GCA_043819795.1 Elusimicrobiota bacterium | reverse complement strand
TGGCGAGGAAGATCGTCTACAGCATCATCCCCGTGGCGCTGGGGATGGTCGTGGTGCTGGCCGTCTCCAACTACATGGCGGCGAAGCGCCAGATCCTGTCGGGCGTGGACCGCGAGATCGGGATCCTGGCGGGGCAGGCGGCCGGCAATCTGGCCGCTTTTTTCGGTCAGCGCCGCGACGACGCGCTCATGCTCGCGGAGTCCCCCGTCCTGCACGACTATCTGAAGTATCTCGACTACGATCTTCAGGAGGAGGCGGAGGCGTACCGGAAGCAGCTGGGGGAATATTACTCTCAGTTCGCCTCGAAGAAGGGCGTCTACTCCCGGGTGGCTTATTGCGAGGCGTCGGGGCGCGAGGTGGCCGCCGGGATGCCGCGAGGCCCCGCCGGCCTCCGCGCGAGGTGCGGCCCGTGGTCTCGGAGTGTCCCTCCGGCCGGGAAGGTGCTCGACACGGGCGTCCCGGCCTCCGGCGGGCGGCCCATGCGGTATCAGGTCGGGGTGTACGACGATCAGGGCCGCGCCCGGGGGAGCATCGCGCTGAGCTGCGATCCGGCGAACGTGCGCTCCCTGCTGGACCAGGTCCGCATCGGCGAGAAGGGGCGCGCCTTGCTGGCGGACGCGCAGGGGCGCGAGCTGCTGGCGTCGAGGCCCGCGTTCCCGGACGCCGTCTACGGCGAGGCGGCGGTCCCGGGCTCGGGCCTGCGGGTGCGGCTGGAGGCCGAGCCCAAGGAGTTCCTGGCGCCTTTGCGGGCGGTGCAGCGCTGGACCGTGCTGGCGGCCCTGGGAGCGGTGACCCTCATACTCCTGTGGATAGGCTACCTGGCGCGCAAGGCGACGCGGCCGATCGCCGACATGGCCGAGGGCACGAGGAAGATCGCGGCCGGCGATCTCGATTTCCGGTTCGACCCGCCGGCGATCCGCGAGCTGCGCGTGCTCGGGGACGCGTTCAACGACATGGCCCGGAGCCTCAAGGAGCGCAAGGCGCAGCTCGAGGCGCGCATCCGGCAGCTCACCGCCCTCCGGCGGATGGACGGGACGGTGATGCAGCGGCAGGACGAGGAGACCATCCTGCGGACCTGCCTGAGGGCGGCGGCCATGGGCCTGTCGTTCGACCGGACGGGCCTCTACTGGGTGGACGCGGGCAAGAAAGAGATCGTGGGGCGCTTCCTGCACCGGATGGAGGCCATGGGGTTCACGGAGCGGACCTTCCGGAAGCGGCGCATCCCCCTGGGCGAAGATGACATCCTCAACGAAGTCGTCCGCACCCGCGCCGCGGCCCTGGTGAAAGAGCCCGCGCTCGACCGCCGGCTGAACCCGGGCTATTTGACCGAGACCAAGACCCGGGAGTTCCTCCTGGCGCCGGTCTGCGGCAAGGACCGGGTCTTCGGGGTCTTCGCCGCGGATAACTACTACGGCGGACGCCCGTTGGAGGAGGCGGACAAGGACGGCCTGATGCTCTTCGCCAACGCCCTGGGGCTGGCCTTGGAGAACGCCACGCTGTTCCGGGACCTCGCCGGATCGGAGGCTCGCTACCGGACCGTGCTGTCGAACTCCCCGGAGGCCGTGCTGGGCCTCTCCCGCGAGCAATGGATCACGACCTGGAGCGGAGGGGGCGAGCGGATCTTCGGCTACGGCGCCGGGGAGGTCATGGGCAAGCCGCTGACGGCCCTGTTTCCGGAGAGCGCTCAGAAGGAGTGTCAGAGGATGCTCCACGAAGTGATGGAGAAGGGATCGGTCCGGGACTTCCCCATGACGGGAAGGGCGAAAGGGGGAGCGCCGCTGGAGCTGAGCGTCTCTTGGGGCGGCGCCCATCCCGACTTCTGGATGAACAAGGAGTGGACGGTCGTCATCCGCGACGTGACCGAGGCCAGGAAGCTCGAGCGGCAGCTCATCCGCTCCGAGAAGCTCTCCGCGGTGGGCCAGCTCATCAGCGGCATCGCCCACGAGCTCAACAACCCGCTGCAGGCCGTCGTGGGCTACGCCCAGCTCCTGTCGGACGACGAGATGTCCGCGTCCACGCGCCAGGAGATGCGCCACATCGTCCAGAACGCCATGCGCTGCCGCAAGATCATCGAGAACCTCCTCCTCTTCGTCCGGCAGGCGACGACGGAGAAGCGGCCGGTCAGCGTGGCCAAGGCGGTCCGGGCTTCGCTGAGCCTCCTGGAATACCGCCTAAAGAAGGCGGACTCTGTCCGGGTGGAGGCGCGTCTTCCCAAGACGCTGCCCAAGGTCAGGGCGGATCTCCAGCAGCTCGAGCAGGTGCTGGTCAACCTGATCGCCAACGCGTGCGACGCCATGTCCGAGCAGACGGGACCCAAGGGCCTGCGCATCCGCGCCCGGGCGCGCGGCTCGATGGTGCGCGTATCGGTATCGGACACGGGGCCCGGCATCGCTCCCGAGCACCGCGCGCATATCCTCGAGCCGTTCTTCTCGACGAAGCCCGAGGGACGTGGGACCGGCCTGGGCCTGACGATCTGCCGCCAGATCCTGGAGGAGCACGGCGGCCGCCTGGGGCTGGAGGAGCGGGCCGGCGGCGGCTCGACGTTCTGGCTGGAGCTGCCGAAAGCGTCCGCGGCGGGCGCCGGTGTGCGGAAGAAAGTCGCCGTTCCGGGCCGCGTGCGAGGGAAGGCGATCCTGGTCGTGGACGACGAGCCGGCCGTCCTCTCTTTCATCGAGAAAGTGCTCCGCATGGAAGGGCACCAGGTCAAGGGCGCGTCGTCGCTCAAGCAGGCGTTCTCGAAGGCGGGAGCGGCCCGCCTGGACCTGGTGGTGGCCGACATCCGCCTCAGCGACGGGGACGGGCTCCGCCTTCATGAAGACTGGGCCAGCCATACAAGGCAGCCCCGGCCGGAGTTCCTGTTCCTGACCGGGGATGTCCTGAACCTGGACCTTGAGCGCGGGCTCGCCGCGCGAGGCCTGGCCCTGCTTCACAAGCCGGCCGATGCGGACGAGCTCCGGAACGCGGTCCGCGGGCTCCTGCGCCCCGGCAAGGAGCGCCGGCCACGCCCCGCCAAGCGGGCGGCGCGGAAGATATAGCGCCGCAAGCCTGCCTTGCGGCGCTTATTTCAAGCCGCGTCCCCCTCGGGCCGGAGAGGGCCCCGTCCCCGGGAAGGTCCGGAAATCGCGCCTTTCGGGCGCCCACGGAGCATCGCGCGGCAGCTCAGCAGCATCACGAGGAGCACGGCGAGGAGGAAGAATAGGAGGCCGGCGTCGTCTCTCCAGGTCGTCCCCGGATGCTGGTACAGATAGACCTCATGCGCGATGTAGCCGAGCAGGAGGAAGTTCCCCAGGCCCATCAGCGCGGACCATTCGGGACGACGCGGAAGCGGCAGCTTCCGGTCCCGCACCAATCGCGCCCATGCGCCATCCCTCCGCGCCGGAGGCGCCGTCCGGCCGGCGGGGGGCGTGTTCACCCCGCGCTTTGGCGCCGGCTGTTCTCGTCGGGTCATGGTACCGTTCCTTGGATCGCTCAATGGCCGCTTTCCCGGAGCATGGGCGCCTCGGGAAAACGCGGGAGCTCTTTAAGCTCTGTTCAACATAACTAGTATTCTATGTATAACTGTAAATCGTCCTCATGTCAAGAGGGGGGAATGCGGCTCACGGCGCGCCCCCGCCGGTCGCGCGGCTGAGGCGGATCAAACCCACGTAAAACCTACGTAAATATTCCGTAAAGGCTCTGGCGGGGCCACCCTTTCCGCGTTATACTTTAAGGTGAGGCCGGCCTCGGGCTTTTCGGTCAGCTGAAGTCCGCGCCCGCCCAGGAGATTCGTCATGCGTTCCGGTAGAGGATCGAGACAGAGCCTGCTGGACCGGGTACTCGGCGATCCCCGGCTCATGTTCGGCGCTATCGGCGCCATAGGGCTGATCGCCTTCACGGTCTGGGCGATCTCCACGGTCGCTCCTCCCGCGGAAGAGAGTCAGACCGAGCGGTCCGGCAAGATCGCCTGGAGGCGCACGGCCTCCGCCAAGAAGGGGAAGGCGAAGCCGGAGTCGCATATCGGCGTGGCCAAGCTCAAGGACCCAGCGACGGACTCCCCGTCGGCCCAGCTTCCGCAAGGAGTCGATTCCCTCAAGGACCTCAGCAACGCCAGCGCCGCCTCGGATCTCGATCTCCAGGGCTTCGAGGGTATGTCGGCCGAAGACACGATGACGGGGTCGCTCGACGAGCTCGAAGCCCGGGAGAAGCAAAAGCGGCGCAAGAAGCTCAAGGAGTCGAGGGAGATGCAGGACCGGGTCGACCTGGAGCAGAAGCAGGCGCCGGCGGGCGCCCGGCCTCGGCAGCTGGCGGGCGGGTCGGGGACGCAGATGGGGGATCTCCTGGGCGGCGGCTCGCCGGACAGCACCGCGATGGTCCAGACGGCGGGCGAGAGCCAAGGCCCTTCCTTCGGGAAGATCTCGGGTCTCGACAACGCCGATTTCGTTTCCGCGGGAGCGAGCTACGGAGGACCGGTCCTCGATGGAGAGGTCCCCGAAGGGGGGCCGATCGAACGGGCCGAGCGCGGCGAGCTGACGCAGATAGCTTCGGCGTCGGTGGGCGCCCCGGCCGCCGGACGCCAGGCCGCGGGAGCCGAGCGCAGTTTCCTGCGGCGCAAGGGGGGCACGGGAGGCGGCAAGGGCGCCTCGGGCTCGGCGAAGCAGGAGCGGAGCGCCGTGGGCGCAGCCTCTGCCGGAAGCCAGGGCGCGGGTCCCGGAGTCTTCGGCCCGAGCGGAGGTCCGGGCTTTTCTTCGGGCGGCGGCGCCGGGATGGGCGGGTCCGTCTCTGGCAATAAAGGGTACGGCGGAGCCGCGGCCGGCGGCGGTGGCGGCGGTGGCGGCGGCGGTGGCGGCGGCGCTGCTCCGATGGGCGGC
>JBDREN010000209.1:0-54789 GCA_043819795.1 Elusimicrobiota bacterium | reverse complement strand
GGGAGAGCGCTCTTCTGGGCGGCCGATTCCGGCCGCGGGCGGGTTCCCGGCGCCGCGCCGCCGGTCCGGGCGCCGACCGCCGTCCCGGCCACGGGGGCCTTCCGGCTCGGCGGCGGGGGGTAGCGCTTCTCGACGAACTTGAACCAGCCCACATAGACCAGGACCGAAAGCGCGACCGCCAGGATCAGATTCTTGTCCATATTACCCGCATCCCTCCCCCGCGGGGAGGGATGCGCCCGTGAGAGGGGGCATGCTCATCCTTTGTTCTGTGTGGGATTTCCCGCATCCCTCCCCCACGGGGCGTTGCGAGCGGCCCCCCCGCGGGGGGCTGCTGAAGTGGGGGGGCCGATGCTTCTGGAAAATGGTATTCGGAACCGGGTCCCACCCTCCCGGATGGAAGGGATGGCACCGGAGCAGCCGGCCCGCGGTCAACGTGACCGCCCGCAAGACCCCGTGGCGCGTCAGCGCCTCCTCGGCGTATCGGGAGCAGGTCGGCGTGAACCTGCAGGTTGGCGCCAAGAGCGCGGCCCGAATCGCACGCAAGAGGCCGAGGACCTCCAAGAGCAGATATCGCACGCGACGCCTCCTTAATCCTCCCTGAGAACGCCCGCCCTGCGGCATAAATCCAGCAGGGCCGTTTCGGCATCGGCGAAGCCGGTCCAGCGGCAACCTATCCTCGGATAGACGACGATGTCCGAGTCCGGCCTGATCCGGTGCCTGTTGAGGCGGAACGATTCGCGCAACAGACGTTTGATCCGGTTGCGGCGGACCGCTGTTCCAAGCCTCCGGCTGACGGAGATGCCCAGGCGGGGACCGGCCCTTCCGGCGTCCTCCGCCTCGGCACGCGGGCGATGCCAGAATACAAGGTCCGGCCGCAGATATTTCCTCCCCTCAGAGAAAACGCGCTCCATGTCGGAGCCGCCGAGGCGCGCTTCCGGGCCGAACTTCCCCCTGCGATGTTCCGCCAACCGCCTTGTCCGGTCCAGCGCCTGTTATGAGGGGATCAGGCTGTGACGCCCCTTCTGTCGGCGCCGGCTGAGCGTCCGCCGGCCGCCGGGAGTACTCATGCGGGCACGAAATCCTATTTTCCTGGCGCGCTTGCGCCTATTGGGTCTAAACGTGGGTTGCATAACACGCCATTATATACGTCCTGGCGCGAGCTGTCAAGCTCGCCGTCCTCCATTTGTGCAGCATTTTATTGATTTTTCACGGAGCCCCCTGGAGAAGAAAAAGACTTTCGGGTACAATGATGCCATCGATGAAGGCCGCTGCGAAGATCGGAACACTCGCGTCGTTGTTGCTGGTCGGTCCGCCGGCCTTCGCCGCTACTGCCAAGGCCGAGTCCCGGGCGGAGCCCAAGGACACGGCTGGCACCTATCTGCGCAAGGTCTACACCGAGGCTCGCAAGAAATACCGCGACGCCGTCCTGGTCTCGATCAACGGCAGGACCCCCGCGGACGGCGTCTCGCGCTGCGACAGGAAGTTTCCGTCTCAGAACGGCTGGCGCTATACGTTCTACTCCGAGAAGAACGAGAAGTTCCTCATCATGTTCGAATGCCGGGGGGTCACGGAGGGGCCGCACGTTTTGCTGCGCTCGCGCGGCTCGAGCACCGCGACGCTTCCCATATCCGGCAAGTTCATCGACAGCGACATGACCCTATACGCCATCAAGCGCGGCGGCGTGTCGCTGGACCCCCGCGACCACAACGCCTCCGGCAAGCGACCGTTCACCCTCGTGCTCTCCCGCCTCGAGGACGGCCGCTTCACGGATCATCCGGCCATATGGAAGGTGGTCATCGGCAAGAAGAGCTTCATCGTCGACGCCGCGAGAAACGAGGTCTTCGACCCGGAGCGCTACGGCGTGTCCCTGAGCGCCGTGGACATCTCCACCGGCCCCCTCGATGCCGAAGTGCTGAGGGAGCGTCCGAAAAAAGAGAGCGTCTACACCGCGAAGACCGACATCCAGCGGGTGCTCACCTACGCGCGCGAGCACTACCCCGGATCGAGCCTGATGGCCATCGAAGGGCTCGTGGACTCCTGGGGCGCAAGCCCGTGCACGGGACCGGGCGACGGCTGGTCCTATTACTTCTACTACCCGCGCACGCGCGGCTTCGAGAGCGTCTACTCCTGCAACAACGAAGTCGGGATCGGCACGACGCGCTACATCCCCGTCGATCTGAACCTCCATGAGGTGATCAAGGGGGAGTTCGTCGACAGCGACCGGGTGATCGACGTTCTGCTGGTCGTCCAGCCCGAGGTGATGAACGAGGGGCTTGGCCGGAGCTTCACCCGCACGGGCACCCTGCGCCTGAGGAACTACCGCGCCTCCCCCTTCAGCTCGCCGGAGCTGTGGAAGACCAAGCTGCTCTGGGAGTTCACCCTGGGCAGGACGCTGTTCCGGCACGACGCGATCACCGGCCGCCTCATCGACGCCCAGGACCACTGACCACGGCGTGACGATCCTGATATTCGAATCCACCCGCCATGTCCCGCTGCCCGTCCTCCTGGCCGCGGCGCTGGGGGCCGCGGCCGTGGCCGCGGGGCTCTTCCGGGCGCTCAACGACCGCCTCAGCCTCGACGTATTCGTCGCCCCTCTCGGCGGCCGGTTCTGGACGCTCGCGGGGGCGTCCGCGGTGGCGGCGTTCGTCTACGCGGCGCTCGCGCCTTTCCGGCCCGCCCGGGTCTTCGGCATCTGGTACTGGCCGGTCCGCCTGGACGAGGCGCTCGCCCTTCGGTACGCGGGCGCCCTGGCGGCTCTAGGGGCGCTGGCCTTCTGGACCGCCTCGCGCCGCGGCCTGGCCGGGAGCCTCGACCGGTGGCTCCCTCCGCCGCCGTCGTCCGCCTGGCTCCGGCTGGCGGGAGCCGGCGCGCTGGCGGGATGCGGGACCGCGATCGTGGGCCTCTACGCCGGCCGCGCTCTTTTCTTGGCCGACGCGCTGCGGCGCATGGGGCTGCCGACGGCGGGGGGGCTGCTGACGCTCTCGCTGCCGGCCCTCTTCCTCGCCACCGGCGCCCTGCTCGTCGCGCTGCTGCTCATGAAGACCTTCGTCCCGCGCGCGCTCGCGACCGCGACGGTCGCGATGGCCGCCTGGATCGCGCCGGTCGAGCTCGGCGAAGCCTACCTGCTCATGTTCTGGGACTCCGGAGCCCCGAGCCTTTCCGCGGCCGCACGGGTCCCCAGGGCGTCCGAGGCCGAGACCGTCGCTATCGTCGTCCTCGCGGCTCCCGACGGCTCTCCCGGGAGCCAGGTCCGGAAGGTCCGGCTCTCGGCCGAAGGCGTGGACGTGTCTCAATCCAGCCTCAGGTCCCTGGGACGCTACTTGCGGGGCCATAGATACAAGACGCTCTTTCTGGGCGAAGCTCTTCGCGCATTGCGGGTGGGTTGGGCGCTGAGCTGGATGCCCGACGAGCATCTCGACGCGGCGATGACGCGCGCGGGCCCGAGCTTCCCCCCGGACTACGAGGGGTTCCTCGCCGCCGTTCGGGTCGCTCCGGCCACGCCCGAGAACTACGAAAGGCTCGAGAGGATGGCGCGGGCCGCGGCGCGAGCGCGCTTCCCACGCGTGCGCCAGGCGCAGAAGATCTACGAGGGCTTCTCCGCGGCGTACGCGCGCTTCGGCGATCAGGAGCGGTCGGACGCCTGGCTGGGACGCATCCGGGGACTGTGGCCGCTCTACGACGACGACATCCACGTCGAGCCGATCGCGGAGACCCGCGATGGGAGCGTCGCCGGGCGGCTGCTGTTCAACGGCAGGCCGGCCCCGGGTATCCGGGTCGGCTTGTTCGCGATCCCCTCGACGACGACCGTCATCGCGGCCTACGACGGACTCGTCGCCTCGGCCTATCCGGGCCCCGGCGGGCGCTTCGAGTTCGCGAGCCTGCTGCCGGGCGCCTACTACCTGGCGCTGCAGGCCGACCCGGTGATCCTGGGCGAGCAGGACCTCTTGTTCCTCCATTCCCCCGGAGTGATCCGTCTGGATCACGACCGGATGCGCGCGGAGCTCTTCCCGATCGATATCCTGCGGCGCGGGCTCCCCCCCCTCCCCGCTCCGGCCGCGGCGCCGCCCGGCGGCCTCCTTAAACCCATCGGCAGGCGTTGAGAAACGGACGCTGGGTCCTGACACGGTCGCCGGAAGGCCAACGGCGATCTTACGACGGAGTCCCCGATAACTCAGCGGACTGAGCGCGGCAGGGCAGGCCTGCGGCGCCGGCTCGACTTTTTGCTACAATGACATAGGACACCGGGAGGATTTCATGCCTGCTAAGAAGAAGATATCGGTCTTGATCGCCGAGGACCAGACGTTGTTCCGTGAGGGCATCAAGGACCTGCTCGATGCGGAGAAGGGGATCGAGGTCGTCGGCGAGGCCGTGGACGGCCAGGAAGTCATGCGCATCGCCAAGAAGCTCAAGCCCGACGTCATCTTGATGGACATCAAGCTCCCTCACCTCGATGGGATCTCGGCCACGCGTCAGCTTCGCAAGGACCTGCCCGACACGAACATCCTGATCCTCTCGGCGTTCGAGGACGAGGCCCATGTCCTGGAGGCGATACAGGCGGGAGCCAACGGCTACCTGTCCAAGATGCTGCCCGCCGCGGAGCTGGTGCGCGCGCTCCGGACCTTCGCCACCGAAGGCATGATGATCCCCCAGTCGGTCATGGGAAAGCTCCTGTCGGGTCTTCGCACGAAGGGAGGCTCGTCCGATGCCTCGCTGACGTCGCTGACGAAGACCGAGAGCCGCGTGCTCTCCAATCTGGGCCGCGGCCTCGCCAACAAGGAGATCGCCGCCGAGATCGGCTGCAGCGTCAAGACCGTCAAGAACCATCTCAACAGCATCTTCCAGAAGCTGGGCGTGAGCAACCGGACCGAAGCCGTGGTCAAGGGCATCGAGACCGGCCTCATCTCGGCCGAAGAATCGCGGAAGTAGCGCGCGCGCCGGCCATGCGGGACGCCGAGGAGACGAGATCGCTCCTCGCCCGACGCGAGTATCGGGCGCTCAAGGATCGCCTTTGCGCCCGCGGGGATTGCGAGCGGCTGGCGGGCGTCTGGCCCGAGCTCGAGCCGCTGGAGAAGATCGCCGTGTTCAAGCTCCTCGCGCCGGAGCGCGCGATGGGTTTTTTCGGCTCCCGGAGCTTCGGCGACAAGTACCTCCTTTTCAGCGCCTACGACGTGAACTCCATCGCCCCCCTCCTCGAGGACCTTCCGGACCGGACGCGCGCGCTCTTCGAGCCTCTGCCGGATGGCAGCTACGAGCGCATGCTCGAAGTCCTCGAGGCGGAGGCGCGGCTGGCGGCCGGCAAGCCTTGAGAGGCACGCTCGTCACCACGGCGGCCCTGACGCTCTCGCGCCGGGAGCACCGCGAGGCCGACCGGATCTCGGTGCTCTATACCGAGGCCTTCGGCAAGATCCCGGTGCGCTTCACCGGCGTGAACCGGCCCCGGGGCAAGCTGAAGGCCCTTTCGGAGCCCATGGTGTGGGGCGAATACCGCCTCTTCGTCCGTCCGGGGGCGGAGCTGGGCATCGCGACCGGAGGCAAGCTGATCACCGTGTTCCCGGATATCCGGACCGGCCTGGCCTCCACGCTCCGCGGTCTCGAGATATGCGAGCTCCTGGAGCGCCTGACCCCGCCCTGGAGCCCGAACCCGGGGAAATACGCCCTCGCGACGCGGTGCCTCTCGGTCCTGGACCGGCCGGGGGGCGCCATCACGGACGCGGCCGCCGAGTGGGTCACGTACGCGTTCGCGCTCCGGCTCTTCGAGATCGCCGGCTTCGGGATGCGCGGCAGGCGCGTGTCGGAGCGCAACCGGCGGCTCTGGGAGCTCCTGCACGCGGGCGACCTGGAGGAGGTGGCGGGCCTGCCGGAGGACCGGGAGCGGCTCGGACGGCTGGAGGTTGTGGTCCGGCGGGCGGTCGAGCGGCTGACGGACCAGCCTTTGCGTTCGGCGCTGGTGTTCGAGCCGGGGCGAAGCGGTTTCATAAACGACCATCGGCGGAGCGCGGCTCCGTCCGGGGAGGCACGATGACGCTCCAAGACATCATCATGAGTCTCGAGAAGTTCTGGGCGCGGGAAGGCTGCCTGCTGGTCCAGCCCTACGACCTTGAGAAGGGCGCCGGCACGTTCAACCCGGCGACGTTCTTCGGCGCGCTGACCAAGGCCCCGACCCGGGCGGCCTACGTCGAGCCCTCTCGCCGTCCGGCCGACGGACGCTACGGGGACAACCCGAACCGCCTGGCCAAATACTTCCAGTATCAGGTCATCCTCAAGCCCTCCCCGGCCGACGTGCAGCAGCTCTACCTGCGCTCCCTGAAGGCCATCGGGATCGAGGCCCGCAAGCACGACATCCGCTGGATCGAGGACGACTGGGAGAGCCCCACCCTGGGCGCCTCCGGCGTGGGCTGGGAGGTCTGGCTCGACGGCATGGAGGTCACGCAGTTCACGTATTTCCAGCAGATGGGGGGCGTCACGCTCGATCCGATCTCCGTCGAGATCACCTACGGCCTCGAGCGCCTGGCGATGTACTGCCAGAGGAAGGACGACGTGTTCGAGATCGCCTACAACGAGCGCGTCCGCTACGGCGACCTCTTTAAGGAGGCGGAGCGCCAGTTCTCCACCTACCACTTCGACTCCTCGGACGCCGGCATGCTGGCCCGCCACTTCGACGACTACGAGGCGGAGGGGAAGCGGCTGGCCGCCGAGGCGCTGCCCCTGCCGGCCTACGACATGGTGCTCAAGTGCTCGCACCTCTTCAACCTCCTGGACGCTCGCGGCGCCATCTCGGTCACCGAGCGCGCGCAGTACATCGCGCGCGTCCGAGGCCTCGCCAAGAAGGTCATCAACGCCTACCTCGAGGCCGAGGCCAAGCGGCAGGAGGTGCCGGCATGAAGAGCGTCATCCTTGAGATCGGAGTCGAGTCGCTCCCGGCGCGGTTCCTCCTGCCCGCCCTAAGGCAGCTCGAGCGCAACGCCGCCGCCCTCCTGGAGGAGGACCGCCTCGGTTATGAGGAGCTCAAGACCTTCGGGACGCCGATGCGCATGTCTCTTCTGATCACCGGCCTTCAAGACAGGTCCGCGCCCGAGACGCGCGAGGTGACCGGGCCTCCCGCCCGTCTGCTCAAAGACGAGAGCGGGGCCTTCAGCAAGCAGGCCGCGGGCTTCGCGCGCTCGCAGGGCGTCAAACCCCAGGATCTCGAGACGGTGATTATCCCGAAGAAGGGGGAGTTCCTGCTCGCGCGCAAGACTTTGCCCGGCGAGGCGGCCCTCAAGGTCCTCCAGCGATTCCTGCCCCGGCTCATCGGCTCGCTCGAGTTCCCGAAGGGTCTGGTCTGGGAGGAGACCCGCTACCGCTTCGCCCGCCCCATCCGGACTTTGCTCGCCTTATGCGGCAAGAGGGTGGTCTCGTTCAAGATCGCCGGGGTCCGGTCGAGCAATAAGGTCCGGGGCCTGGCCGCATTGGGCGCCAAGCCGCTGACGGTGGCCGCGCCCGAGCGCTACGTGCGGCAGCTGCGCGACCGCTGCGTGATCGTGGACCTCGAGGAGCGCCGCAAGACCCTTCTGGACACTCTCGAGGCCGCGGCCAAGCGCTCCCGGGGCCGGCTGGACGCGGACTCGGAGCTCATCGAGAAGACCCTCTGCCTGTGCGAGTATCCGGTCGCCGTCCTGGGCCACTTCAAGGAGGAGTACCTCGAGCTGCCCCAGGCGCTGTTGACCACGGTGCTCAAGCGCCAGCTCATGTTCTTCCCGATCCTCGGCCGCTCGGGCGGGCTCGAGCCCGACTTTATCGGGGTGCGCGACGGGATCTCCGAGGGGCAGAAAGGCGTCCAGACCGGCTACGAGCGCGTGCTCGACGCCCGCTTCAGCGACGCGCGTTTCTTCTTCCGGCGCGACCGCCAGACGCCGCTGGCGCGGCGGGCCGAGAGCCTCGCCCGCGTCACCTTCCAGAAAGGCCTCGGCTCCATGGGGGACAAGACCGCCCGGGTGGAGGACCTGGCCCGGTGGATCTCCGAGGCGCTGCTGCAGGACCGGGAGATCGACGTCGCCTCGGTCAAGCGGACCGCCGCGCTGGCCTACGCCGACCTGGTGACCGACGTGATCGGCGAGTTCCCCGAGCTTCAGGGGACCATGGGCGGGGTCTACGCCCGCCACGAGGGCCTGGGCGAGAAGGTCGCGCTGGGCTTGTCGGAGTTCCACTATCCGGTCGTGGCCAAGGCTCCTTTGCCCACCTCCCTGGAGGGCTGCATCGTCTCCTTGGCGGGCAAGCTCGACACGGTCTGCGCGATGATCGCCGCGGGCTTCAAGCCCTCCGGGAGCGAGGACCCCTTCGCGCTGCGCCGGCTCGGCAACGGCGCGGTCCGCATCCTGCTCGAGAAGCAGATGCCGGTGAGCGTCCCCGCGGCCGTGGATAAGGCCCTGGGGCTGGTCAAGTCCCGCGGAGCGGAGAAAGGCTTCGACATGCCGGCCGCGCGCCGGGACATCCTCGAGTTCCTCTGGCAGCGGGCGGAGACGCTTTTCCTGGACCGCGGCTACCGGATCGACGAGTTGCGGGCGGTCCGGACCGGCGGCTTGGAGAACATCGCGCGGACCTTCCAGCGGCTGGCCGCGGTGCACGCTCTGCGGCCGGAGCCGGACTTCGTCCCCCTGGCCCAGGCCTTCAAGCGGGCCTCGAACATCCTGCGGCAGGCGAAATTCGACGCCGACGGGGACGTGGACAAGAGCCTCCTCGCCGACGAGGCCGAGCGCGAGCTTTTCGGGGCGCTTTGCCGGCTGGAGGGCGAGGTGAGCGAGAAGGTGTCCCAAGGCCTCTTCGAGGAGGGGCTGCGCTCGCTCGTCGCGCTCAAGCCCGAGGTGGACCGGTTCTTCGACAAGGTCATGGTCATGGCCGAGGACGAGAAGCTCCGCCGCAACCGGCTGACCCTGCTCGCGCGCCTGGTGCGCCTCTTCAAGTCCGTAGCCGACATCAGCCACATTCAGAACTAGCGGGCGTCAGGGCGGAAAGCCGTCCACGCGGGTCCTGTCCCGTATCCCGCCGCCCGGGGACGCTTGTCGGCGGCCCCCCTCCTATTCCCGAGTCCCTCCCGTACCGCACCACATACGTCTGCGCCTCACCCGGTTCCACACCCGCCAAGATGCATCGCCGCTTCTCCGAACACACGGCGGGCATGCAGCTGGTTGTGCGCGCGGCATAGCAGGTCTCCGACGACACGACGCCGCAACGGCGGAGCCTCGGATATGGCTTACAACCTTTACCACTGACGCCTCCATCATGAATCTTCTCAAAAATCCCCATCTCCCCTTGTGCTCAAAATAGTTGTGGGTAAAGATTAGCCCTTCGGGGGAGAGGGGAATCCGTCCCTCAGACCGCGTACGAACTGCGCTGACGCGAATCTCCGACGACACGACGCCGCAACGGCAGAGCCTCAGAGAGTCAATAGAGGGAAACGGCGGCTTACCATACGGCTTTGTCTGGGTGTCCCATCGCGGAAGTCAGGAAATACGTCTATACCGACCGCCCCGTCACGCGTCTTCTCAAGGCCAAGTACGGGGACTCCAGCGGCGTGCGGGGCGCGGCCTGGCTCTGCCCGTCTTAGCGGGACCGGCCGTTCTCCTCGAAGGCGGCGAGCGGCAGGGCGTGGATGCTGGCCGAGCCGTCCCGGCCGATCCATACCTCGTCGCCTTTGAGCGTGAAGCCCGACAGGGGCTCGGAGCCCTGATCCAGAAGCGGCAGGGAGTAGGCCGCGAGCACACTCAACTCCGCGTCGAGCCGGTGCCGGTAGATGAGCCTCGACTGCGAGTCGGCGGACCAGAAGTGGGCCTCGTCCTTGAATATCCCGGCCGGCGCGCCGCCGGGCGCCGGATAGCTCTCGAGAACCGCCATCCCGGCGTCCGCCCCGTGCTTGTAGATGAGGCCGGTCGCCGCGTCGCTCGACCACAGATAGCGCCCGTCCCAGAAGAGCGCGGACGGGTTCGGTCCGGGGCTCGGGTGAGCGCTCTCAAGCGAGAGCTTCCCGTCGAGCCGGCGCACCTGGATCTCGCGCTTCTCCCGGTCGCAGACGTAGAGGCGGTCGCCCGACACCGCGAGCCCGGTGATGCGCGCGTCCGGGAGCTCCGCCGAGCGTACGGCCTCGAGCCGTCCCCGGCGCAGGTCGTACTCATAGACCTTCTGGGTCACCCAGTCGGCGGTCCACAGGCTCCCGCCATACCACACAAGAGCCGTCGGGTGCTTGTGGGAAAGGAGATAGTCCCTTCCCTCGGGCCGGCCGTCGGGAGCCGACAGGAACCAAGCCGCGCCCGCCACGGCGGCCAGCGCGGCCGTCAAGAGCCCCGCCCCCCAGGCGAGCTTGCGCAGCCGGGGCCCGCGGGCGGAGACGCGCAGGTCATCGAGGGTCTTTTCCCTCGCCGCAAGCTCACCCTCGAGCTTCCGGCGCTCCTCGTTCCACAAGGCGCCGCGCTTCACGGCGACCTCCTTCGACTCGGCCACGAGGCGGCCCAGACTCTCGTGCGTCGACGCGCGCAAGGACTCCAGGGCCTTCTCCTTGGCCAGGACCTCGCCACGCATCTTCTCGCTCTCGTCCTTCCACAGGGCCTCGCGCTTGGCGAAAAACTCCTTCCACGCCGCCTCGCGCTTGGCGGACGATTCGGTCCACATCGCCTCGCGCTTGGCCAACGCGTCCTTCGACTCGGCCTCGAGGCGGGCCCGCTCCGCGCCGGCCGACGCGCGCAGGTCCTCCAAAGCCTTCTCACGGGCCCGGATATCAACCTCCAGGCTCGCGCGCTCGGCCTCCCACACCGCCTTGCGGTTCTCCAAAGCGTCCTTCCAGTGCGACTCACGATCGGTCAACGCGTCCTTCTCGTCGGCCTCAAGCCGGTCCTGCTCCGCGCGAGCGGCGGCGCGCAGGCTTTCCAAAGCCTTCTCCCGCTCGCGGATGTCCCGCTCCAGGCTCGCGCGCTCGGCCTCCCACACCGCCTCCCGGTTCGCGATGGCCTCCGTCCAGTGCGACTCGCGCTTGGCCGACGCGTCCTTCTCCTCGGCCTCCAGACGGGCCTGCTCCGCACGGGCCGAGGCGCGCAGGCTCTCTAAAACCTTCTCCTGGGCCCGAAGCTCATGCTCCAGGCTCGCGCGTTCCTGCTCCCATACGGCCTCCCGGCTCGCGAAGGCCTCCTTCCAGTGCGACTCGCGATTGGCCAGGGCCTCCTTCACTTCGGCGTCGAGACGCGCCCGCTCCACGCGGGCGGAGTCGCGCAGCTTCTCCAGGGACTTGTCCCGCGCCTGGACCTCCTCCTCCAGCTTCACGCGATCCGCCTTGGAGAGCGCCTCCCACTTCTCGAAGGCCTCCTTCCAAAGGGCTTCGCGTCTCGCGGCCGCCTCCTTCCACTGCGCCTCGAGCGAGGCGGAGGCATCCTTCCACTCCGCCTCGCGCTTCGTGAAAGCATCCTCCCACTCGGCCTCGCGTCTCGCGGCCGCCTCCCGCGACCCGCTCTCGAGCCGGGCCTGCTCGTCTTTGGCGGAGGCGCGCAGGCTCTCCAGGTCCTTCTGCCGGGCGAGGATCTCCGTCTCCAGCTTCCGGCGCTCGTCCTCCCACAGCGCCTCGCGATCCTCGACGGACTTTCTCAGCTTGGCCTCCAGGCGCGCGCAGGCCTCGGCCGCGGTGTCCCGCGCCTCCCGCAGGGCTTTCTCCCGGGCGCGGATCTCGGCCTCGAGCCGGCCGGCCTCCCGCATGCGTTCCTCGACGCCCGCGTGCTCCTCGCGGCCGGAGGCGCGCAGGTCCACCAACGCCTTGTCCCGCGCCAGGACCTCCTCCTCCAGCTTCCCCCGCTCCCGCAGCCACAAGGCCTCGCGCTTGGCCAAGGCCTCGCGGAGCTTGGCCGCGTCCTCCGCGCGCGTCTGCGCGGCCTTCACGCTGAGCTCCTCCAGAGTCCGTTCCCGCGCGACGATCTCCTCTTTGAGCTTCCGGCGCTCCTCATCGAAAGCCTTCTCGCGCACGGCCCACGCCTGGTCCCGCTCGGCCTCGGCCTTTCGGCGCGTGTAGGCCGCCGCCATGGGGTCGCGCAGATGCGCCAGCTCGTTCTTGCGGGCCAGGAGCTCGTCCTCCAGCCGCCGGCACGCCTCGCCCCACTTCTTCTCCCTCGCGACGTAGCGCCTTACCCTGTCCGACTCCTCCTTGGCGCGCAGCTCGGTGGAGGAAAGCGCGGCCCGCACGCCCGCCAGCCTCTTCTCCAGGCCGATGATCGTGGTCTCCAGCCGCCGGCGCTCCTCCGCCCAGATCTCCGAGTAAAGCTTCTCTTTGAGGCGGTCGAAGGCCTTTTGGATCTGCCGGCGCCGGGCGTGGTACTTAAACTCCGCGATGACCTTCTTTCGCTTGAGCTGTTGGTCCCAGAACGGGTCCTCCTCGGACACGCTCTCGGTGATCCAGTCGCCTTCCTTATGTTTGTACCCGAGGGTTTCCAGCTCCGTCTTGTAGCGCCTCTCGGCCTTGGCCAGCGACCTCGTGTAGATCGCCTCCATCTTGCCGAGGCGCCGCTCGTATTCCGACAGCGCCGCCTCGCGCGCCTTGCGAGCCTTCTCCAGCCGCCCGGCCACCTCCTGCGCGAGCCTCTCTTTGGTCCCCTCGTCCTGGAGGCTCCGCCGCAGGGATTCCGGGGCGCCTTCGCCCCAATGGGAGAGGTCGTCGAGCATCTCCTGCAGCTCGGCGTAGCGGCGCTGCTCCTCGCTCAGACGCTCGGTCCCCGTCTCGGCCAGCATCCGGAGCGAATCCATCTCCTTCTTGACCTGCGCGCCGGGCGGTACGGGCTCGCGAAGAAGACCGATGGACTCGAGGCCGCCCACGTCAAGGACCTGAAGGAAGTCCTGCAAGGCCTTGCCGAGCGCCTCGCGGACCCTCTTCAAATCCTCGTCACGCTTAAGAGAAGCTCCGGGATCTCCGAGATCAGGCTCCATAGAAAACGCCTCTCTGTAATTCATATACACTGCGGAATCCCAAAAGTCAATGACAACGCATTGACATCTATATTGAAAAAACGCTTGAAAATTAGTGCTTTTTATAATTTGTCAGGTTTGCCGCGGCCGGCGGGGACGATCTCCGTCGGGTGACGGCGACCGCGCGCGACGATACGGGGCGGCGAAAGGCCTCCACAGCCTCCTGTCCCCGCAGCGGCCGGATGTCGGTTGCGGGCCTTGCTAGCCGTCGACGAGGCAGGATCGGCCGCGGCGGGCAGGTGATCCGATACGCGGCGGGAGGAGGAGCGGCTCAGCCGTACTTGTACTTGACGCCGTGGCCGGCGGGGGGCCAGTCGCAGTCGATGTTGTCGAAGGGACAGAGCATGCGGCAGGCACCGCATTCGATGCAGTTCTCGTAGGCCACGAGGACCTGCTTCTTTTCCTCCTCCCATTCGTAGACCTTCGCGGGACAGACGGCCACGCAGGGCTTGTCCTCGCACTGCGTGACGCAGGGGGAATTGGGGGAGGCGTCCTTGATGGTGATATGGGTCTCGGAGTACTTTTTGAAGTCCAGTAGACCGAGTTTCGCCTCGACGGTCTCTTTGACGGGGCCTTGCGTGCTCATACAGCCACCTTCCTGAGCGGCCACAGGTCCCGGGCCATGCGCAGGAAACCCCGCCGCCGGACAAGCTGGATGGCCTTCTTGAAATGGTCCTTCTTGGGCTGCCCGTCGGCCGAGAAACGCAGGTGAGCGAGATCGCAGGCCAGCTTGGGATAGAAGTCGAGGAAGCCCTCGCACGACTCCACGTGGTCCTCGATGTCCTTGACCTCCTCGAGGTCCGGCAGGACATAGGAGGACTGGAGCTTGTCCACGTACGCGGACAGGGTCGCCTCGCTGAAGTCGCCCTTCTTCTTGGCCTCGATGACCGTCTCGCCGGCCAGCATCCCCGAGGTCATCGCCAGGTTCGAGCCCTCCCGGAACGCCGGGTTGACCATCTGGGCCGCGTCGCCCGCGACCAAAAACCCGTCCTTGGCCAAAGGCGGCATGGACTTGAAGCCCCCCTCCGGGATGAGATGCGCCGAATACTCAAGGGTCTTCGTGCCCTCGAGCAGCTTCTTGAGGCAGGGATGCTTCTTGACCAACTCCAGGTGCTCGGAGGGCCGGATACCGCTCTTCTGGTAGTGGCTCAGCTTGCACCCGACGCCCAGCGAGAGCGAGTCCTTGTTCGTGTAAAGGAAAGCGTAGCCGAGCATGCCGAGGGAGACCGAGCCGAAGATCTCCATCGTCGCGCCGTGGCCCTTCTCCAGGCCGAAGCGCTCCTCGATCTTCTCGGCGGGAAGCTCCAGGACCTCCTTGGCGCCGAGGGCCACCTCGGCCGCTCGGAGCTCCTCTCGGTAGCCGGCCTTCTGGGCCAGGATCGAGTTCACGCCGTCGCAAGCGATGACGACGCTGGCCAAGAGCTCGTCTCCCTCGCTCGTCTTCACGCCCGCGATCTTCCCGTCTTTCCGGACCACGTCGTCGACCTTGACGCCCGGGTATACCTCGACGCCCGCCTCCTCGGCCTTGCCGGCGTACCACTGGTCGAAGTGCACGCGGATGATCGTGTAGCAGTTCGGGACGCCCTCGAGAAACCTCTTCGAGTTGTAGGCCATCGTGACGAAGGAGTCGTCGGTGGTCAGGCACGTCCGCTGCTCCACCACCGGCCGCTCGATGGCGGCCTGCGGGTCCTTCCAGAACTCGGGCACGATATCGTGGAGCATCTGGGAATAGAGGACGGCCCCCTGCACGTTCTTCGCGCCGGGGTACTCCCCCCGCTCCAAGACCACGACCGACAGCCCGGCCCGGGCCATGGTGATGGCGGCCGACACGCCGGCGGGGCCGGCACCTACGACAATGGCGTCAAACGCGTCTTCGGACATGGTCCCGCCTTAGGCCGGGGACTCGGAGGACTTCCCAATAAGCGACTCGACCTTGGCGAGCAGCTCGTCGGTCTTGAACGGCTTGGTCATGAAGCCCCGGACCTGCTCGAACTTCTTGAACAGCATCTTCGAGGGCTCCAGGGAGGTCAGGACGACGATCGGGATGCCCTTCGTTTTGTCGTCCTGGGAGATCTTGATCTGCAAGGAATAGCCGTCTATGCCGGGAAGCATCACGTCGAGAAGAAGCAGGTCCGGCTTGTTCTCCAGGATCGCGTTCCAGGCGTGCCGGCCCGAGTCGCAGGTGACCACATCGTAGCCGCCCTGCTCCAGCGTGAAGCGGATGAGGTTCAGCATCTCCGGCTCGTCGTCGACGACCAATACTTTCTTCGCCATAGGTTAGCTTTCCCGAGATCGAATGATTAAGTAGGCTAATTATATTATTTTTGCGTGAGGAAAGCGCAAGTTTGCCGATACGAGAGCCGCTATTGTAAGATGGTGCCATGCCCCCGGCTCCCAAACGGCTCCTCTCCCGCCTGGCGGCCTTCGACCGGGCCGAAGGCCTCCTCTCGCGGGGCGACCGCGTCCTGGTCGCCGTTTCGGGAGGCCCCGATTCCGTATGCCTGGCCCACCGCCTGAGCCGGCTCGCCGCGAGACGGCGCCTGATCGCGACGGTCCTCCACATGCACCACGGCCTGCGCGGCCGCGGCGCCGACCGGGACGCCGTCTTCGCGGAGCGTCTCGCCCGCCAGCTCGGCCTGCCGTTCGTGCTGGAGCGGCTTCCGGTCTCGGAGCTGGCCTCGCGGGAGCGCCGCAGCCTCGAGGACGCGGGCAGGCGCCTGCGCTACCGCGCTCTCGCGGCCTGCGCCCGCCGCCTCGGCTGCGACAAGGCGGCGACCGGCCACCATCTCGACGACCAGGCCGAGACCCTGCTTCTGCACTTGCTGCGCGGGACGAAGGCGAAGGGGCTCGCCGGCATCCCGCCGAAGCGCGTCCTGCGCGAGGGGGCCGGACGCGGCGTTCGCCGGGTCCAGCTCATCCGCCCGCTCCTGGTCCTGAGCCGGGCCGAGGTCCTGGCCTACTGCCGGGCCTACGGACTGCGATACCGAAAGGACCCCACCAACCGCTCGACGCGCTTCACCCGCAACTGGGTCCGCCTCAAGGTCCTGCCGCTGCTCGAACGGCGCAACCCCCGCATCCGCGAGCATCTCGCCGCCATCGCGCAGGACATCCGCGCGCGCCTTCGCTAGCCAGCATCCGGCGAGGCGATGATCGGGGACTTATCCTTATTTCTTAGCCAGGGCGGCTTCTATATGGCGGAAGGCGCCGCCGCGGAGCACAGGGCCGTGCCCGCAGCAGAGCGTGTCGCAGTCGAGCTCCGAAAGCTTCCCCACCGAGAGACGCAGGGCCTCGGGATCCTCGTTGAAGCACTCTTCGGGCAGGTGCAGCTTCCCGCCGCGGTTGGAAAGGGCGTCGCCGCACACGAGTATCTGCTTTACGGGATGAAAAAGGCTCAGCGAGCCGACCGTATGGCCCGGCGTGTGCAGGATCTGCCATTGGGGTATGCCGCGCAGCGGCCTGCCGGGTTCGGCCGGGATCACCATCTCGACCGGCAGCCACGGCAGGAGATGCTCGTGTAGGAAGCCTAGGCAGAACCCCTTGAAGCCATTGAGGCGGCGCGCCGGGGCCTTGCCGGTCAGGACCGGGATATCGCCGGGATGGGCGTGCACCTTGATCGGGTGCTTGCCGAGCAGGAAGCGCAGCCCGCCGACGTGGTCGGCGTGGGCGTGCGTGACGACCACCCGCCCGATGTCCCGGAGATCGAAGGCGTTGTCTCTGAGCTCGGCGGCCAAGGCCCCGGCCGAGCGGGAGTGCCCGGCGTCGACCAAGGTGAGATCGGCGCTGCCCACGATCAGGTAGGCGTTGACGAACCCGCCGGCCTCGAGCTGGTAGAGCCCCTCCGCGATGCGCCGCACTAGCGCCGCCTCGACTCAGTGGGTGCCGCTTTTGAGGGCCGAGCCTGACCCGGATTCAAGACGCGCCGAGGGAGCACCTACTACCCTATCGTTCTTCTATGCGGACTTCCTTCAGGACCTGCGGCACCGCGGGCCGGTCGATCACGCGCCCCGTCTGGGGGTCCATCCGGGTGCGCTCGACGGCCGCGATGGCCCCGACCACGTCCTGGCCCTTCACGACCTCGCCGAAGATCGTGTGCTTGTTGGTGAGGTGGGGAACCGGGGCCAGCGTGATGAAGAACTGGCTGCCGTTGGTGTCCGGCCCGGAGTTCGCCATCGCGAGCAGCCCCGCCCGGTCAAAGGTCCGGCCCGGGAAGAACTCGTCCTCGAAACGAAAGCCGGGATTGCCGAAGCCGCTGCTGAGCGGATCGCCGCCCTGGATCATGAACCCGGGGATCACACGGAAGAAATGCGTACCGTTGTAGAGCGGCCGGGTGGTCTTCTGCCCGGTGGCCGGGTCGGTCCACTCCTTCTTGCCTGTAGCCAGCCCGACGAAGTTCTCCACCGTCTTCGGGGCCTCCTCGGGCAGCAGTCGCGCCACGATCTCGCCTTGGGTCGTGTCGAGCGTCACGTACAGCCCCTTCTTCATCGGGGCCGTTGCCGAGGCCGAGGCCGGCGTCTCCGGGCCCTTCCTGATCTCCGGCGCGGGCTTGGAGCAGCCCGCCGCCGCCACCCCCAGCACGACCGCGGCGGCGAGCGCGGTCGGGGTCGTCAATCCGGAATCTCGTCTCATGAGGGTTCTCCCGTCGTCCGGGATATCAGGGGCTTAGCAGCTCCTTCGGGAAACCGATATCGAGCACCTTGACCTCGCCCACGAAGCGCTTCGCGGCCTGGGCCAGCAGGCCGGTCTTCGGCAGCCCCAGCGTGCATGTCACCGCGGCGGTGACGATCACGCCGCTGTGGTATCCGGTCTCCGGGTTGAGCCCGGAAGGGATGTCCACGGCGATCACCGGCTTGCCGGCCTTCATGATCCGCTGGATCATCTTGTGGGCGTAGCCCGCCGGCTTGCCGCTCGAGCCCGTCCCGAGCAGGGCGTCGAGCACCAGGTGTGAGGACCGGAGCCGGACGTCGAGCTCCACCAGCTCCTCCGAGACCTGATGGATGGACACGCCGGTCGTCGCGGCCCGGGACAGGCTCTTCTGGACCTCCCCGGAGTACTTCCCCCCGCGCTTCGGCGGCAAGATATAGGCCATCACCTCGGCTCCCATCTGCTTCAGGTAGCGCCCGGCCACGAGCCCGTCGCCGCCGTTGTTGCCCCTGCCGCAGCAGACGGTGATCATGATGTCCTCGATGGCGCGCTCGCAATGCTCCTTCAGGAACCGCCCGCACTCCTCGGCGACGCAGCGGCCCGCGTTCTCCATGAGCTCCAACGCCGGGATGCCGTGCCGCTCGATCGCCTCCCGGTCGATCTCCGCCATCCGGGCGGGCGTGACGACGGGGTATCCTTCGTAGGTCTCGGGAATCGGGATCTTCATGATAAGGCCTTCAGCAACTGCTGGGCGACGGCCCACAGGGCGGCGGCGAATACGAGTACCAGCGACGCAGCCACAGCGAAGTAAGGCGCGATCAGCACGAACCAGGCCCGCAGAGCGCTGAAGCCGTAGTTGTGCCGGATGCCGCGTGCCTTCAGAACGAGCGCCAGGAAGCCCACCAGGAGGAACGCCCCCCGGAGGGCCCAAGGGTTGCCGGGCGCGGCCGCCTGCAGCAGAAGCACCCCGGGAAGGATCAACGCCCAGGCGAGCTCGCCGAATCCCAGCAGCACGAACAGCGGCATCACGCGCCCCGCGCCGCCCATGGCCTCGGCGAGCAGATGGATGACCGCGGCCAAGAGCAGGCCCGTGCCGAGGTTCCACGCGCAGGCGACGCCCAGCGAGAACCAGGAGAGCCCGAGGAGCGCCCCCTTGCCGACGAGGGCCTGGGCCAGGAACAGGCTCGTCGCGCCTAGGATGTAGGCCAGGACGCCGAACGCGACCGGAGGGCGGCGGCGGATCTCCTCGGCCGCGAGCTCCGGCGCCTCGATGAAATCGTAGAAGACGCTGAGGCCGTCCGCCGCGGCCGGCCGGGCCGCGGCCTGGGGGAACCCCGTCGCCGCCATCAGTTCCTCCAGCGGTACTCGAGCCCGCTGTGGTCGAGGCGGCGCACCTCGCGCAGCAGCGGCCACTCGGGAGCGAGCAGGACGGCCGCCCTCGACTCGAGGAACTCGAGCACGTTGGCGAAGGAGTCCGTCTCGCTCAGGAGCTTCGGCTCGCCTTCGATCCCTCCAAGCTTGCCGGCCAGGTCGACCGCGTCGCGGAAATCGCCGAGCTGGTCGACCAGCCCGACCTCCAAGGCCTGCTCACCGGTGAAGATCCTGCCGTCGGCCAACGGGCGCAGCCGCTCCTCGGGGAGGCCCCTTCCCTCCGATACGGCCTTCAGGAACTGTCCGTAGGCGTTGTCGATGAGGTCCTGCAGCAGCTGCCGCTCCTCCTCGGTCATGGGACGCGTCATCGAGCCGATATCCTTCATCTTGCCCGACTTGATCACGCGCGACTTGATGCCCAGCTTGTCGAAGAGACCCTCGATGTTGCTGTGATGGAAGATCACCCCGATCGAGCCGAGCAGCGTCCCCCGATGAGCGACGATCTTGTCGCAGGCCGCGGCGACGTAATAGCCGCCCGATGCCGCCGTGTCCCCCATCTGCGCGACGATCGGCTTCTTGTGCTCCTTGCGCGCGCGCAAGAGAGCGCTATGGATCTCCTGGACCGCGCCGACGCTGCCGCCCGGGGAGTTGATCACCACCACGATCGCCTTGACGTCCTTGTTCTTGGCCAGCTTCTCGATGCGCCGGCGCCATTGATGAAGCCCGCGCTCGAACATCCGGCGGCCCTCCCCTTGATAGATGGGGCCCGTGATCGTCACCAAACCGACGTAATCGCTCCTTTTGGAGAGCAGTACCTTGGAGACGTCCAGCGCCGACTTGCCCCTGGACCCCGCGTTCCGTAGCTGCGCCTGCCATAATACGACCACGGCCGCGACGACACTGACCGCATAGAGCACGATCAGCGCCTTGACCAAGCGCCTCTTGCGCGGGACTTCGCCGGACGGCGCGGCCTGAGCCTTAGCCTCGGCGTCGGCCTGGGCGGGTCCGGGCTCCGGCGCCCCGGCCTCTTGGGCGGGGGCCGGCTGCGGATCGGGCTCCGGATCAGGGGCCGGGCCCGGGATGTAGGGGTCTTCGTTCATGAGAGTTTGCGCACGGCCGATATGTCGACGACCTGGTTGCGTCCGTGCTCCTTGGCGTAGTATAGGGCTTGATCAGCCTGCTTGACGACCGCCTCGGCCGTCTTCCCGTCGCGCGGATAATGCGCGACGCCGATCGAGGCCGTCACGCGGATCCGCTCCATCGCCAGCTCGAACGGCTCCTCTTCGACGGCCCTGCGCACGGCCTCGGCCTTGCGCAGCACGCCGGCCGCCTCCGCGCGCGGGAGCAGGATCGCGAACTCCTCGCCGCCGTAGCGCCCCACGAAGTCGGTCTCGTAGACGCTCCTCTTAAGGATTTCTCCGATCCTCTCGAGCACATTGTCGCCGAACTGGTGGCCGTACGTGTCATTCAAGGACTTAAAACGGTCGATGTCAAGAATCATCAGGCAGAACGTGGTCTTGAAGGTCTGCGCCCGGATGACCTCCTCCTCCAGCTTCTCATCGAGCACGCGGCGACGAAAGACCCCGGTAAGGCCGTCGACCTGCGAGTGCTTCTCGACCTCTTGGAAGAGCTTGATGCGGCGGAACGCGAAGGAGATCTCGTCGACGAAGGTCTGCGCCTTGGCCAGCAGGGCTTCGGCGTCCGCCGTCGGAGGGACGCGCGCGTAGAAATAGCCCATGAACTTTTGGCTCTCGTAGATCGGCAGGGCCACCGCCCGCTCCGGCGACTCGATGATGTGCGGCACGGTCAGCGGGACGCCGCGCTCCTGAAGGTAGCGCTGTAGCGTGGGCCAGGAAGCCCCGAGCGAGGTGCCGACCCAGCGGCGCACGAGGGGAAGCAGGTTGTCCTGCACGTGGCGCCCCGCCACATAGATGGAGAACTCCTCGACGCGGAGATACTGCTCGACCGCGAGCTCGATCTTCGGCCGGATCTCGGCCCAGGTCAGCGCCTCAGAGAGCCCCTTGGCCATCCCGTAGAGGGCCGTCACCTCGCGCCCCTCGATCTCGATGTCCCTAGTGCGGGGTTTGGCCGCCTCCAGGGACCGGGCGACCTTCGCCCGCGCCTCTTCGCGCTTGGCGAGCATCGCGTCGAGCTGGGCGTACTTGACGGCGTTTCGCGCCACCACGTGACTGGCGTAGAAGCAGGCGAGCAGGCTGCCCAGCCCCAAGAACGTCCAGCCGATCCTCAGCCCCGGCTCGACGGCCAGGAACCCCAGCGCCCAGAGGGCCAGGCACCCTCCCCCGGCCGCCCAAGCGGCCCAACTGCGGCGCGGCCAAGCGGCCCAGAGCGCGGCCGCGGGAAACAGCGAAAGGATTCCGAGGATCCAGGAAGCATCCATCAGCCGGTTACCTGGTCGCGCCCTCCTTCGCTCGGGCGATTGATAATCGCCCAGGAGGAGCGTCGGACAAGCCTCGCTCCGGAAGGTGCGCGCTCCGCTCGGCGCTCCACAAGGGGGGCTGCTCGCCCCCCGTTTCGTCGTCGCTCGCTGCTCTCCCTTCGGTCGAACGCTCGCTGAACCCCCCGAAGCGGAATCATCACCCCGTCACCTGGTCGCGCCCCTGGGACTTCGAGTTGTAGAGCCTCTCGTCGGCCACGCGGACGAGCTGGCTCAGGGAGGTGGCGTCGCTCGGGAACGAGGACACCCCGAAGCTCATCGTGACCCGCGTCCGCTGTCCCTGGAACACGAACGGCTCCGAAGCCACCGCGTCGCGCATGCGGTTGGCCAGGTCCACCGCCCGCCCGTGGACCGTGTTCGGGAGGATGACGGCGAACTCCTCCCCTCCGTAGCGCGCCACGCAGTCGACAGGCCTGGTCTGGTTGACGAGTATGCGCGCCACCGCGCGCAGGAGCTCGTCGCCCGCCTGGTGGCCGTAGGTGTCGTTGTAGCGCTTGAAGAAGTCGATGTCGCCCATGATCAGACCCATCGGCATCTGGCTGCGCCCGGCCCGGAGCATCTCCTCCTTCAGTCTCATCCGGAACGCACGCTGAGTGAAGAGCTGCGTCAAGCCGTCGTGGGTCGCGAGGCTGTGGACCTCCTCGTAAAGGTGAATGTTCTCGAGCGTAAGCGAGGCGAGCGTCGCGAAAAGGTCCACGGTCCGCAGATCGTCGTTGGTGTAGGCGCCCGTCTTCTCGGCCTTGAGGGCCACGAAGCCGTACGGCTTCTTCATGACGCTCAGGGGGACGACCAGGGCCGACCGGAACCCGTGCCCCGTCGAGCGAGGCCCGAACCGCATCTCGAGATCCATGTCCTTGACGAGCACGGGCGCGTGCGTCTTGGCGGCCCAGTTGACGATCGGGTCCTGCGGCATGCCGGGCAGGATCTTCACCCGGCTTCCCTTGTAGCGCCCCTCCAGAATCTTCATCAGGCGCACCTGCACCTCGTGGGGGTCCATCGTCGTGCCCAGGCTCTTGGCGGCCTGCGTCAGGTCCCGGCGCAAGCGGATCTGGGCCACGGCCGTGCCCTCGTAGGTGTTGTAGAAGCGCAGCTCGCGCTGGCTGTCGCGCGTCTGGGCTTCGATCTCGTCCACCTTGCTCAGGACGCGCCCTTCCTCGGATGCCAGCTGGCCGCGGTGCAGGCCGAGCCCGAAGCTCAGCGCCCAGACCCCCACGACCTCGATGGCCAACCCCACCCGCACGCCCGGATCGGTGGCCCGCGTCATGAGCAGCAGCGCGGCCGCGGTCGCCAGGAAGACGAAGATGACGTGGATCTCGTCCTCGCGCCGGAAGTCGTTCCAGAGGAAGATGATGCCGCAGGCCGGGTAGAGGACGAGCTCCCAGCCCGGATAGAAGAACAGGGCGGCGCAGACCGCCGCGAAGATGAAGTTGGAGCCCAGGAGCGCGACGTTGCGCCTGCCCAGCATAGAAGACCCCTAGTGGACGCGAACCGCGCCCACAAAAAATGGTGGAGGTGGCGGGACACGCATCCCGCTCGTTTCCGAGCGGCGTGGACTATCTCTTCACCCGCCGGCCGAAGCCGACGGAGCCTGACGTATTATGGAAAACGTGACCGACCCGTCTGATTCAGCCGCCTAATCTGGCCGACCAGCCCGCGCTTCGCCGCCAGCATGGACGGGGAATACTTCCCGTTGCGAGGCGTACACGCCTTATAGTCTTCCAGAAGCAGGTCGGCATGCCGACGCTTCAGCACGAGATAAGGCCTGATCTCTCGCAGCACCTTCAGCGCTGAACCAGCCAGCTGGACCTGCCACACATAGGACTTGCCATGGTGCTCCTTGCGTGGCGAACGGCGGATGATATTTCCGCAGCCCAGCCGCTCCCTCACCCACTCCAACAACTCAAGACTGTTGTTGGAGATCGACACTCTCGGTTGAGGGAACTGATTGCGATGATGGCGCGTCAACGTGATCGTGCCCTCACCGTCGATCAGCCCGGCCAGATAGGCCTTATCCGTCTCAGCCATTCCGTTTTCCATCGTCCCCGGACCCTGCCCGGGAACAGTCTCTGCAGGGCTTGCGCCCCTCAGGATTGCCATGTCCCCCGCTATGTACGATCAGCGGTGGATTTAGGTTCCCCTGATTAAGCCAGGTTTTATCATCCCGGATCGCTCCGGGAGGCGACCATCTTGATCGCACCCGCGTCCAAACGCCGCCCCCTGGGGCCACTACAGGCTTAGCCCGGCGTTGGTCTCGTCCCGGGAAAACCGCCGGACAAGTATCCCGGGACCAGCTCCGTTATGGTCTCGGACCCGCGTCGACGAAGCGCGCGACGCGGCTCCCAGCCTGCTTCTTGACGCCGGCACCCCCCTAGCAGGCGTCGGGGGACCGACGTGGACTTACTGCGGGTTAGGCAGTGGCCCAGGCCAACGGTGAGTTGGCTTTTGTTGTTTTGGCCGGATTTTATCCTGGCTCCGACCAACCAGGGCCTGCGGCTTCCAGGTAATACGACGCTTGTCGAACCTATTCACCCCCGCTTGTCGCACCCCTCGCTGCGCTCGGGGCCTGAAGGCCCGCGCGAGTAAGGTACCGTGCTCGCGCGGGTGCTCCCCCTGGGGGCTGCCGCCCCCTCGAGCCCGCAAGACCCACATCGCCTGAGTGGGCCTTGCGGGTCACCCCTACTAAGGTGGGCGGGCCATGCCGCCCACTAATAGGTCGCACCCATGCCAGCATCGCAAGCGCTTTGCGCTTGCGGCGCTTACACCTCTACTCTATCAGGGAGCCCCGCCCCCCACCGGCGGGCAATCCCTTGATAACACAGCGGTGCAAGCGACCGGTTGGCGCTCCGCGCAACCGGCGCTGACCACTCATCGACGACGGATACGACAGGCGCGGGTGAACTTCCATTCGCAGTATAACAGAGAAACCCAGTTCTAGCAAGGAATTCTCGGGGTTGGAGCCCGGACTACTTCTTGTCTTTTCCCTTGCCTTTCCCGGAGGATGAGCCGGGGGGGCTTCCGGGGTCCGCAGGGCGCCCCCCCTGGTCCCGGTTGTGCGTCCCGGTGCTCCCGATCGCGACCGGCAGATAGGAGCCTCCACCGATAAAGACCGCGCCATCGCCGCGCGCCGGGATGTCGTCGTCTTCCCGGATCGTCGTGCGGGTGTACGGAAGCTCGCGTATCCCCTCCTGGACGCGCCGCTCCCGCGCCAGGCGCTCCAAGAACTCGTCGCGGATGAACGGCATCGGCTTTCCGGGCTTGGCCTCGGGGGCCGCCTGCCAGCGGTAGGCCATCGTCCTGCGGATGTTGTGCGCCGGCGAGGGCGCAGAGGGAATGGGCGTGATTCCGGGGCCCCGCTGCCCCGAAGATTGAGACGCTCCGAAAGAGGATGCCCCGCGCCGCGAAGCCATGGCGCTTGGCCGGGATACGGCCGCCCTGCGGATCCGCATGGAGTGCGAGCCTCCGCCGGGGCTGTAGGCGCGGCCGCTCCGGCCCGCGGCGAGGCCGCCGCCTCGCTGCCCTCGGTACCGGATTCTCGATTGCGCCTCGGCCACTGACGCGGCCAACATGAGGATTCCCGCGACAATCACGGACAACCGGTAGGAAGTCATGGCGGCTTCTCCCTCCCTCGGCGATTTCTTCTTCAATATAATGCCGAATTCATATTACGGCCGCATGACAGAAAGGTAAATTTTCGGCAAACGCAGCGGGTTCAGGAATCCGCCGGAAGGCCCAAGGAATCCAAGGTCAGAAGCCAGCGGCACTCGCGATCCAGGTCGGCCGGGGTCTCGTAACCCATCTCTCGCAGGGGCCTTTTCTCCGCGATCACCTTCGCGCCCCTGTTCTGCCTCGCGGCCGGCGCTATCCTCACCATGCTCTCGATGAGCCGCCTGAGGTTTCCCAGAACGTTGTAGGCCATGCGCGCCTTGAGGCACGAGAAGTCGAATCGCTGGGCGTCGATCCTCAGGCGCTCGGAGGGATTCTTCAGAAAAAGGTCGAAGTAGAACACGAGCTCGGAGCTCGCCGGGGGCTTGGCCGGCTCCCGCTTCCGCCGGCCCGGGCCGATCGGGAGGCCCGTCACAGCCGCGAGGCCGAAGCCCACCTCCGCGTGGCCCGCGCTCGGATACCGCTCCCCCTTCTCTTTCTTGAGCTCCGCCTCTTTAAAGCCAGACGCGGCGATGAGCGCGAGCCGTTCTTTCGCGACCCGCTCCGTCCCCCCCGTATCCCGGGGGACATGCAGGCCATCGGGACCCAATCCAAGCTCCGCGGCCTTGCGGGCCGGGGGGAGATCCTCGATCAGCGTCCGGGGGATGGCGAGGGCTCCGAGATCGGAGCCGCTCAGCAACCCGGCCAGCTCCTGAGCGGCCTTCTTTTCTAGATCGCCCGCGATGATCCCCCAGGAGCTCTTCGCCGCGGGTATCACGTCGTGGAAAGGCACTTTCCGGACCGCGGCCAAGACGTGGGCGATCTCCGGCGGACGGAGAAACTCCTGCTTTATGAGAAGGACGGCGTATCTGAGTTCGCTTTTGTCGCCCACGGCCAGAGCATCCTACGATCTGTCGAGGTTCGGCGCGGGACCTTCCGGGAACGATCGCCGGCACTTCGGGACCAACGGAGAATCCGGATCCACGCACGTGGAGCACGACCGGACGGTGGACGCGTACCATCCGCGCATGGACCACTTGGCGACCGGGGCGACCGGCGTGGGATGGGCCAAGGCCGCGCAGGAGAAGACCCGGTCCGCCTGACGGCCGGCGGACCACGAGTCCAGCCGGTTGTGGGTGTCCTGGTCGACGTTGTCCACGCCGGCGAAGTGCAGGAACTCGTGAAAGAGAGCGTTCTTGTTCGCGCCCCACGCCAGGTGGGGATCGGAATGAACCCGGCCCGGCATCCCGGGAGCCCGGCGGCACTGGGGACCTTGGGCGCTTCGGCCCGCGCTCCGGATCATGATGCCGGCCAGACCGCCTTCCGCCGGGGAGTAATAAAGGATGTTCCTGCTCAAAGTGTCCGTCACGAATTTGCCGACGCCCTCGCCGCAGCCGCCGCAATAGACGATCAGTCTCTTGCCCGCGACGTTGGACTGGATCTCCGCCACCAAGCCCGGGGCCCACGCCTCCAGGCGGTCAAGACCTTCCTCCACCGAGTTGAGGAACAGGCTCGCCACCGCCCGCCGCACGTCGGCATCGACGTCGCCGCCGTAGGCGCCGCAGCTGGGATCTATGACGAGATCCATGAGATCGGTGAACGCCGGGCGGCTGCGCCGCCGCGAGAGCTGATGCGGGGACGTCATGTCCTTCACGATCGCCGCGGTGTCCGCGCTCCCGGCCTGGTCGCGAGAAACGGATTGCGGGATACCGGCATCCGGGAGGCTCTCCACGCCGGCCGCGTCGAGGAGCCCGCGCAAGGCGGACGGCTCAGCGGTGAATCCCGGACCCGCGCAGGCCAGCAGAAGTGCCCCCAAGATCCAGCGGATCGCCTTCATCTTATTGATATTTTACACCGGCCGCGCCTATTCGCAGGGGTCTTGAGTTCCAAACGAGCAGGGCAGGAGGGCCCACACCCAAATAGGCCGAAAGCCTTTACAGCTGTCCCGACGAAGAAGGGAAGGCTGGGAATGTGAGCGATTAGCGGCGTGCCCGCCGCCAGGAGAAGGGTCCCCGGGGGAAGCCCATCGCGACCCGAACAGCCTCATCCACCCCGGCTTTGAACGCGACGCCCTCTGCCACGATCCGCTCGCCCTCGCCGTGGACAGCCTTCATGAGGCCGTTCCATATCCGGTCGGACGTGAGCGGCCGCCCGTCCGCCGGCAGGAGCGCCGCCGCCTTGGGATTCTCCCGCACTGGCTCGCCGCGCTTGTAGAGGTAGAAGCCCTTTCCGGACACTCGTCCGCCGCAGCCGGCGGCGACGAGCTCCTCCTGGATCGGGTTCGGACGGAGGCGCCGGGGGCGACCGAGCCCCTCGTAGACGAACTTAGCGGTCTCAAGGCTCGCGGCAAGACCCTTCGAGTCCATGGTCTCGAAGGGCCCCGCCGGCACGCCCCGCTCCCTCGCGGCGCGGTCGATCCCGGCGAAGGTCCCGGCGCCCCCGGCGGCCAGCCGCTGGGCCGCGCCCCAGTAGCGGCAGAAGAGCCGGTCGACGAGGAACCCGGGGCCGTCCCTGACCGTGACCGGCACGCACCCGAGCCGCCGAGCGAAGGCCCGCGCCGCGTTCAGGATCGGCTGCCGCGTGTCTTCATGCCGCACGACCTCGACGAGCTTCGCCGCGAACGGGGACTCGACGAAACGCATCCCCAGCACGCGGGTTGGATGGTGCGTGAACTCGGCAAGGCGCTGGACGCATGATCGGGAGGTACTCGTCGCGAGCACGACGTCCCGCCGGATAAGACCGTCCAGGTCGCGGAAAAGCGTCTTCTTGATGGCGAAGGCCTCGGGCACGGCCTCGATAATGAAGTCGGCCCCGCGCAGGTCCTGCATGCGGGCGATCTGCCGGACTCTGGACAGAGCCTTGGCGGCCTGATGGCGGGTGATCTCACCCGCGGCCGCCCGCTCGTCGAGGCTCTTCCGGATCCGCTCGCGCGCCTCGGCGAAGTCGCGGGGGATGGTGTCGAAGAGGCGGACCGCCACGCCGCGGCGGGCGGCGAGCTCGGCGATGCCCCGCCCCGCGTCGCCCGCCCCGATGACGGCCAGGGTCCGGACCCCGCTCATCGGCGCAGCCCTATTCCCCCGTGAACTTCGGCGGGCGATCCTCGACAAAGGCGGCCACGCCTTCGCGGTGGTCCTCCGTCCGGCCGAGGACCTCCTGCAGATGGGCGTCGTAGTCGAGCTGGTCGTCGAACGTATTCTCGAGCGCCCTGTTCACGGCCCGCTTGGTGAGGGCCACCGCGCGCGGCGGCGCCTTGAGGAGCTCGTCGACGGTCGCCTTGACCGCGAGGGCCAGCTCGTCGGAAGGCACGACCTTATTGACGAGACCGAAATGCTCGGCCACCGTCGCCTGGATCGGCTTCGCGGTCCAGGCGTGCTCGAGCGTGCGCGAGAAGCCGAGAGATCGCGCGCACAGGTAGGTGAAGCCCGGGTCGGGCACGAGCCCGAGCCGGATGAAGTCCGCCACGAACTTGGCCGTCGCCGAGCAGATCTTGATGTCGCAGCAGAGGATCAGGCTCGCGCCCGCCCCGGCCGCGAGGCCGTTGACCGCGCCCACGACAGGCTTCTCCATGCGGCGGATCTGCTGAACCAGGGGGATGAAGCGCTTCCGAAGCTCGCCGCCGAGCGAGGGCTCGGCCCCCTCGCGGCAGGCCTTCTTGAGCTCCTCGAGGTCCGCTCCGGCGCAGAATGCCCGGCCCGCTCCGGTGATCACGACGACGCGTACCAACGGGTCCCCCGCCGCCCTCTTCAGACCGGCGCGCAGGCCATCCATCATGACGGGGGTCAGCCGGTTGAGCGCGTCCGGCCGGTTGAGCGTCAGCGTCAGGACGCCGCCCTCGGTCCGGGTGATCAGCGGCTCTTCGGCGGTCGTCACGGTCTCGGTCACAAAGCGCCCTCCCGGAGCGAGCTCACTTCCCCTTGAATTCGGGCTTGCGCTTCTCGCGGAAGGCCTTCATGCCCTCCTTCTGGTCCTCGGTCCCGAAAAGCAGGTAGAAGAGCTTCCGCTCGTAATCCAGCGCCGTCTCGAGGCTCATGTCGAGCGCCCGGGCCACCCCTTCCTTCGCCATCAGCACGGCGACCGCCGGCTTCTTGGCGATCTCCCGAGCGAGCCGCATCGCCTCCTCGAGGCACCTCTCGGCGGGGACCACGCGGCTCACGAGCCCGTGCGCGAGCGCTTCGGACGCCGACAGGCGGCGGCCGGTGAGGATCATATCCATCGCGAGCGGCTTGCCGAGCGTCCGCGTCAAACGCTGGGTCCCGCCGGCGCCGGGGATGACGCCGATGTCGATCTCGGGCTGGGCGAAGACCGCCGTCTCGCCGGCCACGATGATGTCGCACGCCATGGCCAGCTCGCAGCCGCCGCCCAGGGCGTACCCGTTGACGGCGGCCACGATGGGCTTCGAGATCCCACGGATCCGGTCCCATCGGAGCATCTGCCGCTTCGTCAGCAAGTCGACGATCGAGGCGTCCTCCAGCTCCCTGATGTCCACGCCGGCGGCGAAGGCCCGCTCGCCGCCCGTGAGCACGACGCAGCGGATCTCATCGTCCTCGTCGAAGCGCTCCAACGCCGACACGAGCATCTTCATGACCGAATGGCTGAGCGCGTTCAGGACCCGGGGGCGGTTGATTTGCACGACGCCGACCGGCCCCTCGGTGGTAACGAGCAGCTCGTCGGTCTTTTTTTCTTCGGCGGAGGTATCCATCTTTAAAATGGTCCGGCCCGGACGTCCCGCCTTCCGGGCGCGGGGACCCGTTTGACGGCTGTCGGGACACGGTACCATTCCCTCCGCCGAAGCGTCAAGACAAAGCGCTATAATGGCGTCGATGGCCGACGCCTCTGACGGGGCCCGACGCGCGGAAGGCTTTAGGGCTCGGAAAGAAATAAAGGTGTCGATTTTGGGCGTCGAGGCGCCCGGCCGGCAAGGCGCGAGGAGGGAGCATACCCGTCGGTATGTGACCGACAAGCAACGCGGCCGGCCGGGATGCATCGGCGTCCAAAACGGCACCTTTATTTCTTTCCGAGCCCTTAGACCTGGACCCGCGTTCGCCAAAGCACTTGGCCCCGCTAATCCGGGCGCTTGAGAAGCTCGCGGAGGGGAACCTTCCCCGCCGCCGTCTTGACGCCGGACTTCCGCTAGAGTACTATGGGGGGGCCATAGAGGACAGTGGGAGGAAATCGGCTCTAGAACAGGAGGCTTTCATGGCGGAGAAGACGATCCTGATAGCGGACGACGAACCGGATATGGCGGACTTTCTGAAGGCCGCGCTGGAGGCCGACGGATTCAAGGTGGAATCGGCCGCCTCCGCCGACGCGATCATCAACAAGCTCAAGGACGTCACCGCCGACTTGATCCTGCTCGACATGGGGATGCCCGGCCTCGACCCGACGACCCCCGCTCTGGACGTCCGCAAGAAAACGCGGACCCGCGCGAAGATCCTCATCATGACGGGGCGCGACATCGCGAAGGAGGCCAAGGAAGGCCACCTGCGCGACGCCGACGGGGCCCTGCAGAAGGGCGCCGGCATGGACGCCATCCTCAGCAAGGTCAAGGAAGTCCTCAGCTGATATAGCGGCCGCCCTCGTTCCCGGGCACAGCCCATGAGAAGGGTATTCTTCTATCTCGCGGTCAATATCGTCGTCGTCCTGACGATCTCGATCCTCCTCAACCTCCTGGGGATCCGGCCCTACCTGTCCGCGCGCGGGATAAACTACGAGGGCCTGCTGATATTCTGCGCGGCCTTCGGCTTCCTCGGCTCGTTCATCTCCCTGCAGATATCGCGATGGACGGCCAAGCGCGCCATGGGCGTCGCGCTTATCGACCCGGACCGGCCGCGGAGCGAGGCCGAGTCCTTCCTCGCCGAGAAGGTCCGCTCGCTGTGCGCGCGCGCCGGGCTGAAGACGCTGCCCGAGATCGGCGTCTACCCCAACGCCGAGGTCAACGCCTTCGCGACCGGACCGAGCAAGGAGCGCTCGCTCCTGGCCGTCTCGGTGGGACTCCTGGAGCGGATGGACGACGAGGCCGTGGAGGGCGTGCTCGGCCACGAGGTCGCCCACATCGCCAACGGCGACATGGTGACGATGGCGCTCATCCAGGGCGTCGTGAACACATTCGTGATGTTCTTCGCGCGGGTCATCGCGTTCGCGATCGACAACTTCCTGCGCAGCGACGACGAGGGGGGCGGGCTCGGATACTTCGCCTACTTCATCGTCGTGATGCTGCTGGAGAACGTCCTGTTCCTTCTGGCCCTGCCGCTCATCTACTTCTTCTCCCGCTGGCGCGAGTACCGGGCGGACGCGGGCTCGGCGCGGCTGACGAGCCGGGAGACGATGGTCCACGCGCTGGAGTCTCTGAAGGGGCACGCGCGGCTCGTCGACAACCGCCACGCGTCCGTCGCGATGTTCAAGATACACGGCGGCGACCGCGGGCTCGTCGCTCTGCTCTACTCGAGCCACCCGCCGCTGGACGCGCGGATCCGCGCGCTCCGGAAGGCTAGTTCCCTCTGACCGCCCTCTTGAGTATCCGCTCGCCGTCGGCGAGCCCCGGCGCGTCCTGCATCTTCACCGAATAGTAGCGCCGCCAGAGCGACTCCGGAGAATCCCCGAGGGCGAACCGCGTCCGGATCCAGAACTCGCGCAGAGCGTTGCGCGCCGGGCCGGCCTTGTGCAGGCGCCGCGCCGCCGGGCGGATGCGGCCCGGAAGCCGGACGATGCGCCCCAGACGCTTGAGGCGCCGGGAGAACACCACATCCTCCATCAGCGGGATCTCCGGGATGCCTCCGCTGCGCTCGTAGATCTCGCGCGTCGTGCAGATGCCGGCCTCGCCGTAGGCCGTCTGGCGCAGGCCCATCCGCAGGTTCCGCCCCCAGGCGAAGATCCTGAAGCTCCAGCGCTTGCCGTAGTCCACGCTGAACACCGTGGCCGACGCCGTCTTGGCGCCGGACGACCGCCAGAAACGCTCGAGGTGCGACCGCCAGTCGCCGGGGGGCTGCGTATCCGGGTGCAGGAAGAAGAGGAGGTCGCCCCGGGCCTCCTGAGCTCCTTTCCGGAGCTGCGCGCCGCGGTTCGTGCCGCCGAGCGGCAGGACCTTGTCGGCCCACTCGCGCGCCGCCGCGACGGTCTCGTCCTTGCTGCCGCCGTCGACGACGATGACCTCGGTCCCCACGCCCGAGGAGATGCCGCGCAAGCGCCTGAGCGCGGCCCCGATCTGCCGCCCCTCGTTCCAGGTGGGGATGATGACGGAAACCTTCACCGCGACATTGTACCGCAACGGGGGCGCCGGTCAAAGCGTAAAATCGGACTCGCCAAGGCCCTCTAGACGCAGCGGCGAAAAACAAGCCCGGTCGCGATCTTCGGATAGAAGTAGGTGGACTTCTGGGGAAGAAGCCCCGCGCGCGCCACGGCCCGGCGGATATCCGGCACCGAGAACGGCTTGACCAAGAGCGCCAAGCCGCGGCGGAGGCGCGCCTCGCGGACCGCCTCGGCCGCCTGGTGGCGATAGGAGATGTCCTGGGGGTCCACCGACGCCAGCAGGCGGCGCGCCATCCAGTCCGTCCCGAACCGGCTCGCCACGCCGCGGTCCCCGCGAGCCGGGAGCATCAGCCGGAAACTCCCGTCGTAGAGCCCGAAAGCGAAGGGCGACGGGGCGCGAGCGAGCGCCTTCGTAAGCGCCGGGAGGCCGGCGGCCGCCCGGGACGCGCAGTGCCGCGCGAGCGCGGCCCGGACCTCGCCGCTGTCGCGAAGCACGCGGTGCGTGGGGTTGACGATAAGGCCGGGGTCCTCCTCGGCCACCAGGTAGGCGAGAACGTGCCCGCCCCCCTTCCGGCCCGCGAGCCTCCGGTGCTCGCGCGCCGCTTCGTAGCGATGGTGGCCGTCCGCGATCAGCAGCCGGCGGGAGCGGAACGCCCGCTCCATCCGCTCCACCCGCTCCGGGGAATCGACGCGCCACAGCCGGTAGGCCACGCCCCCGGTGTCGCGGCCCGCGGCCAGGGGACGCGTACGGCGCACGGCGTCCAGCGCGCCGCGCAAGCGCCGGCCCGGATCGCTGAAGATCGCGAAGATCGGGCTCGTATTCACCCCCAAGGCCCGCAGCAGCCGCGCGCGGTCCCGCTTGGGATTGGACAGCGTCCTCTCGTGAGGCAACACGCGCCGTGCCGTGCCTTCGTCGAGCCCGAGGGCGGCCAGCACCCCGGCGCGGCGGTACGCGGACCCGCCGAAGCGGAACGTCTGCTCGACCGCGTAGAACGCGGGACGCTCGTCGATCACGAGAAGCCCCTTCTCGCGCCAACGCTCCCAGAGCCGCCGCGCGTCCCGGTAGCGCCGCTCTCCTGCGCCGGCCGGCAGCTCGAGGTGGATGGCGTTGCCGGGGACGCGCCGCAGGCGGAGAGCCAACTCCTCAGGGATCACGTCATACGGTGGGCAGAGCGCGCGGCTCAGGCTCGTCCGCCGAAAATCGTAACGGACCCCGCGGAAGGCCGCCACGCGAAGTCCCCGGGCCGCCGCCGTGGAGTCTATCTTCTTCATTGGAGCCATAATCCTGAATTTCTCCCGCGGATGTCAACCCACCGGACTCCGCGGCCCAAAGAAGGACGAGGTTCGACACAGGCCGGTGCCAAGACGGCGGTTTAATTTGTACCGTACACGCGAGCCGGGCCATCGACCGCCATGGGAATCCCGTCACGACACCTCTGGGCCGCGATCCCGACGGCCTTCTCCGCGGGCTTCCTCCTCTGCGGCTACGAGTTCGTCCGCGGCCCGTCGATCACCCTCTTCAAGGCCGCCTACGGGACCGAGAACCTCCCCGTGGCGATGGCCCTCATGCCGCTCGGCGTCATCCTGCTCCTGTACCTCTACAGCCGGGCGCTTTCGCTTCTGGGCCCCAGAAGGACCCTCCTGGTCACGACCTTGGCCTCGGGCGCGATGATCGCGCTCTGCTACGCGGCCGTCCGGGCCGGCTCATCGCTCGCCATCGGGGCCCTCTATGTATTCCGCCAGGCGTACATCGTCCTCATCATCGAGCAGTACTGGTCCTTCATCAACAGCACCTTCGGCCGGGATTCGGCCCGCAAGCTCAACGGCCCTATCGCCGGCGTCGCGTCTTTGGGCGCCATCTCGGGCGGGATGCTGGTGGGCGCCCTGGCCAGGCCCCTGGGGAGCGCCACGCTGGTCCTTTTCGCGGCGGCCTCGGTCATCCCCACGGCGATCCTCTCCGACTTCGCCTACGCCAAGTGCGGCGAGCCCCAGCCTTCCGAGGATGAGAAAGGGGGGCGCCACGGCCACATGGGTCTCGGCGAGTTCCGGAGGTCGCGGCCCCTGCTGTTCCTCTTCCTGGTGATCGTGGCCACGCAGGTGGTATCGGTGGGACTCGATCTCCGTTTCCAGGGCATCCTCCAGAACGCGATCCCGGATGTCGACAAGCAGACCTCGTTCATCGGCTGGTTCTTCGCGGCGGTCAACAGCGGCGCGGCCTTCCTGCAGTTCGTAGCGGCCCCCATCCTGCTGCGCTGGCTGGCGATCCGGACGATCCACTTGGGGCTCCCCCTCATCCACGCCGCGGCCTGCGCCGCCCTGATAGCCCATCCTTCCCTGGAGACGGCGGCGGCGGCCTTCCTGCTGTTCAAGTGCTTCGACTACTCCGTCTTCCGGGCGGCCAAGGAGATCCTCTACATCCCGCTCTCCTTCGACGCGCGCTACCGCGCCAAGGAGATCATCGACGTATTCGGCTACCGCTTCAGCAAGGGCGGGGCCTCGCTGGTCATCACGCTGGTCCAGCAGGCGGGCGTCATCCTGACGTCGGCCTATTCGTTCATCGCCCTCGCCGGCGTGATGGCGTGGCTCGGCCTCATCGTCCCCCTGATGCGCCACCACGAGGGGACCTCCGGAAGGCCATGATCTACCGGGAGATACTCGAATACGTCCAGAGGCACTACGGACGGTTCAGCGAGGAGCAGATCCGCGGGGCGCTCCTCAAGGCGGGTGTCCCGCGCAAGGGGATAGACCAGGCGCTGCGGGAAGCGGGCGCCGCGCGGCGGCCGCCTGCCCCCCCGGAGCCAGCCAAGCGCGGCGGTCCGGTCAAGTGGGTCCTGCCGGCCTGCGCCCTGCTCCTGCTTGGCGGCGGCTTCTTCGCCGTCCGGCACCTGGGCGGCCTGCTCGAATCCCCCGAGTTCCAGGCGCGGCTGAAAAGCCTGGCGGGCGGACCTCAGGCCGGCGCCGGCAAACGCGTCCCGGGCGCCCGGCAGGAGACCACGGCCCCGGCGGGAGGGAACTTCCAGACCTACATAACCCTGGCCTGGAAGGCGCATAACCGCGGCGACACGGGCGAAGCCGTACGCTTCGCCACCCAGGCGCTCCAGGAGCCGGTGCCCGAAGCGAACGCTTCCGATGCCAAGAAGGCCGCTCTGGGCATCCGCGCCCGGAGCTATGAGCTCTCCAAGAGATATGAGGAAGCGCTCGCCGACTACCGCGCGCTCGCCGGCCTCGATCCGAAGGCCACGGACGGCCACTACGGCATCGCCCGGATATATCTGGCGATGAAGGACTACTCGCGAGCCGCGACGGAAGCCGGGAAGATGATCGCCGCGGCGCCGGACCATGCCGAAGGCCACGCATTGCAGGCGGCCGCCTACTCGAACATGGCCCGGCCGAAACGGGCCATCGAGAAGTTCTCCAAGGCCATCCTGCTGGCCGAGCGGGAAGGCCTGGACAAGAAACAGCCGGCTCAACTCGCCAACTGGCACTTCAACCGCGGGGTGCTGGAGGTCAACCGTGGACGCGTCTCAAAAGGCATGCGCGACGTGTCCCGGGCCGTCGAGCTGGCCCCAAAAGAGGCGTACTACCGGACGGTCCGCGCCAGACTATACGAGTCCACGGGCAAGCGGCTCAAGGCCCGAGAGGACCATGAGGCCGCGCGCGGGCTGGATCCCGGCCCCGGAAGCCGCGCCTCGGAGCCCGACCTCGGGCTGGGCCCGACCTTGCCCGCCCTCGGCCGGCCCTAAGACGGCCTCCTCGCCGGATCCGAGGGCCCTCGCTCGCGCCGAGATAATGGGTCTTGCGCGTGAAACACCGGCGCGTTATCCTATAGCCAGCACGCCGAGCAGGTCCGCGGGGACCCGGGCTGCGCCGCAAAAAGCGCCCGGAAACGTTTATCTTTCCCCGGCCGGACAAGACTCCCGCGACGCACGGCGGGTTCTCTGATGGGATGATCGAGGTGACTTTCTCTACGCGAAACTGTTACCATCCGCTCGGCATGCACAGACGCCCGGTTCCCAGCCGGAAGCGCCCGAGGGGATTCACCCTGATCGAGATGATGATCGTTATCACGATCATCGGCATCCTGACGTCCGTGATCGTTCCGAAGTTCGTGGAGTTCCGCAAGACGGCGCGCGACGCCAAGCGGCTCGCCGACGTGCGGAACTTCATGAAGGTCATGGAGATGTATCGCGCCGAGAATGACGACTACGCCGGCGAAGGGGACGCAACCGGGGTCCACATCAGCCCGAAATGCCCCAGCGACCTCCGCGACGACCTGGAGCTTGGCGACTACTACCGGGACATCATCGCGGATCCCCTGGACGGCAACACCGGCTGCACGGACAACTCCGATCTAAAGTATTTCTACGGATGGGACTCGACGCATATGGGCGGGAGGCAATGGTGCTTCTCGGTCAACAGGCTCGAGACCCAGGCGGCCAGGGACAAGCTCCAGGAGATATTCGGCGAGATGAAGGCGATATCCCAAGGCAGCGACGCCAACATCGACGACGCCGAGTTCAACTACTGCTTCATACGCGACGGCTGACGCGCCCCCTCCCCGTTCCATCCTCAAGGGTTGCTATAATCGCGGCATGAAGGCGCTGGTATTCGGGGGAAGCTTCGACCCGCCCCACCGCGGGCACATGCGGATGCTCGCCGCCGCTCTGCGCCATCTGCGGCCCGAACGGACGTACATCGTTCCGGCCTACCGCTCCCCGCTCAAGCCCGGAGCGCGGGCGCCGGCCGCGGACCGGCTACGGATGACGCGCCTCGCGCTCGAGGAGAGCATCCCGGCCGGCCGCCGGCGCGGCGTGGCCGTCGAGGACTTCGAGGTCCGCCGCGGCCGCACGACCTACACCTACCAAACCCTGCGCCATCTGCGCCTGCGCCATCCCGGCGCGGAATTCCATTTCCTGGCCGGCGGCGACGCGCTCGAGGACTTCGAGGCGTGGAAACGGCCCGCCGAGCTGCGGGCGGCCTGCGGGTTCCTCATCGGCCGAAGGTCCGGAGCGCGAGCTCACCCGCGGGGCCGCGGTTTGCCGCGGCTCGGCATTCTGCCCGGCTCTTTCCCCGACATCTCCTCCACGGAGGTGCGCTGCCGCCTGCTGGCCGGCGAGGATGTCGCCTCCGCGGTTGGGCGGCTCGTGCTGGGCCACATCCGCAGGCGCAAGCTCTACGGCCTCGATCTCCAGGCGCGCCTTTCGCGCGAGCTGGGCCGCGAGCGGTATCACCATACGGTCTGCGTGGCCCGGTCCGCGATCGATCTGGCGCTGCGTCACGGGCTCGACGCCGAGCGCGCGGCCTACGCCGCGCTGCTGCACGACTGCGGACGGATCGTCCCCATGAGCCGCATGCTGGCCTACGCGAAAGCCCGCGGCCTCCGGGTCCCCCACCGCGACGCGGCCGCCCGGCGCGACCCGAGCCTCCTTCACGCCGCCGTGAGCGCGGACCTCGCCCGCCGCCGCTACGGAGCCGCGGATTCCGGGGTGCTCAGCGCGATCCGCAAGCATACGCTCGGCGACAAGGACATGTCGCCGCTCGACAGGCTGCTTTACACCGCCGACGCCTGCTCCGCCGACCGGGATTTTCCGGAGGCGGGAAGGATCCGGCGCGCGGCGCGGCGGGATCTCGACGAAGGGTACCGCGAGGCGGTCCGCATGAAGCTCGAGTACGTGCTCAAGAGCGGCCAGTGGCTGCACCCGACGGGGGTGACCGTCTGGAACCGCATCGTGGACGGGACATGACCACGCGACACGCGGATGGGGACACGCGGGCCCGCCCTCCGGCTTCCTTTAGGGAGCCCGGGGCGAGTTGCCCGCGCCATGCCTGGACCAGCCGCATCCTCGGGGCATGCGTGCTGCTCGCCCTCGCCCTGGCCGTCTGGCGCGACCGCGCCTCCCCGGTGGCCGGCGCGCTGCGGCTAAACGAGCCGATCGCCGGCCTGCTCTCGGTGCGCTTCAAGGGGCAGGGACGCGTCGTCCCCCCGGCCCTCTACCTGCTCGTCCACGGCCCGGCCGAGAACACGCTCGATCTGGTTGTGATCCCCGCGTCGACTCCCGTGGCCCGGGAGTCCACGGGGCGCAAGCGGGGCCGGACCTTGGCCGACGTGTACGGCGAGGAATACGCCACCGACGGCCTGATCCCGGGGGCGTCGCGCGCCATGGCCGGCGCGGCGCTCGCGCTGCTGCGCGCCGACGCCTCGTGGCCGCGGCGGCGGCCCCCCGCGTTCTGGCTGGAACTCGAGCTTCCGGCCGACGCGCGCCCGGCTTTCCCTGACGAGATGAAGCGGCGCCTCGTCGCCTGGGCCAAGGACCCGCTATTCTGGCCGCGCTTTCCGGCCGCGGCGCGCGGGATCCTCGGCAACGACATCGCCGGCCTGAAGCCCTACGACGCTTTCCTGCTGGCGACGCGGTACCAGCGGCTCGACCCCGAGCGCGTGCACCTCGGCCGCATGCCGGGCCCGGAGCTGATCTCCCCCTTCCTTAAAGCGGTCTTCTCCCACGCGGCCGGGCTCCCCGAGACCGACGGGCCGGTCACTGTCGAGGTGCTCAACGCCATGGGGACGGCCGGGGTCGCTTTCAAAGCCACAAAAGTATTAAGATGGAAGGGGTTCGATGTCGTCCATTTCGGGGACGCGCGCGTCCGGGAACGGACCACGCGCTTCATGGACCGGGTGGGGCGGCCCGACGGAACGCGCGCCGTCATCGCCGCGCTGGGCTGCCCCGACAGCGAGGTGCTCACCGCGATGGAGGAGCGCCCGCGGGCCTCGGTCATGGTGCTGATAGGAGGCGACTACGCCCGCTGCAGCCAACTGCGCGAAGAATAGCTGGAGGTAAGCATGGAACTTGTAGAGATCCTCAAACAGGCCGTCGGTTCGGGAGCGAGCGATATCCACTTGGTCATCGGCAAGCCCCCCATGATGCGCTCATCCGGGGAGATACAGGAGATCCCGGGCTTCCCGGTGATCAACGCCGACGAATCCAAACGCCTCATCTACTCGATCCTCTACGAGGATCAGCGAGCCCGCTTCGAGGATACCTGGGAGCTCGACTGCTCCTTCGCGGTCAGCGGCTTCGCCCGCTTCCGGGTCAACGTCCTGCTCCAGAAGAACGGCGTCGAGGCCGTCATGCGCGTGATCTCCTCGAAGATCCCGACGCCCGAGCAGCTGCGCCTGGGGCCGTCCGTCATCAACTTCTCCAAGCTGCCGCGCGGCCTCGTCCTTGTGACCGGGCCCACCGGCTCCGGGAAATCGACGACCCTGGCCGCCATCATGGATCTCGTCAACCAGACGCGGCCCGACCACATCCTCACGGTCGAGGACCCGATCGAGTTCGTCTACGAGTCCAAAAAGTCCATCATCCGCCAGCGCGAGGTCGGCCAGAACACCAAGAGCTTCGGCAACGCGCTCAAGGGCGCCCTGCGCCAGGACCCCGACGTGATCCTCATCGGCGAGATGCGCGACCTCGAGACGATCGCGCTCGCGATCACGGCGGCCGAAACCGGCCACCTCTGCTTCGGGACGCTCCATACCAAGGACGCTCCCTCCACGATCGACCGCATCATCGACGTCTTCCCCCCGCACCAGCAGACGCAGATCCGCGTCCAGCTGGCGGTCACCCTGCAGGGAGTGGTCAGCCAGATCCTCCTGCCACGCTCCGACGGGTCCGGCCGCGTGGCCGCGCGCGAGATCATGGTGACGACCCCGGCCATCAGCAACCTCATCCGCGAGGGCAAGACGCACATGATCTACGGGGCGATCGACACGGGGGGCGAAGTTCGGGATGGTGCCGATGGACCAGGCGCTGGCCCAGCTGGTCAAGCAGGGCCTCGTGGACATCGAGGAGGCGGCCAAGCGCGTGCACAACCTCCCGACCTTCGAGATGCTCGTCGGCCGGAAGGTCGCGGCCCAGAAAGCCACCGTGATGGGGTGAAGCCATGACCGAAGAGAACAGACTCCAGCTGCTAAAATCCCTGAAGCTGCTCAGCAGCATCCCCGAGGATGACCTGGTTGAGCTGGGCACGCTCCTCAAGACCGAGGCCTATCCCGACGGGAAGACGATCTTCGAGGAAGGCTCGAAGGACGACAGCCTCTACTTCGTCTCGGGCGGAAACGTCCGCATCGCCAAGAAGCTGCGCTCGCATACGGGCGGCGGAGCCGACTATAAGGAGCTGGCCATCCTCGGTCCCGGAGACTGCTTCGGCGAGATGGCGCTCGTCGAATCGGTGACGCGCTCGGCCGACGCGATCGCCTCGGGCGAGTCAGTGCTGTTCCGGCTCACCCGCCACGACCTCGACGGCTGGCTCAAGGAGCACCCGGTCCCCGCGACGGCCTTCTACTCCCACCTGGTGAAGACCCTCTCGCACCGGCTGCGGAACTCCACCGACGAGCTGACCCTGCTCTTCGACCTGAGCCACCTCCTGCTCGACCCCTGCGCGAGCCCGAAAGACCTGCTCGACAAGGTCATGCACCGCCTCATGCAGTACCTCGAGGACGATTGGTGCGCGGGGGTCTACGTCTACAACGAGTTCAACGAGGAGATGGACCTCGTCGACATCGAGCGGGACTACGAATCCGTCAAGGGCAAGCTCGAGGTCTCCGAGTCCCCAGAGACCAACTCCTGGCTCGACGACAGCACCTACCAGGTCATCTTCCCGGGCAAGAAGCGGGTCATGGGCTTTATCGTCTTCCACCGCTCGAGACCCCTCAACCCCGAGCAGCAGAACGAGTTCGCGCGCACGCTGACCACCACCGCGCGCCTGATTACCTCGGCGCTCGAGAACATCGGCCACCGCACCGAAGAGGAGCTCCGGTCGCGGCTCAAGACGAACACCCAGGCCAGCATCTGATGCCGGGCGGCCCGTCTCCACAGCAGCAGGGCAAGCTCTACAAGCGCCTGGCCGCGGCCGCGGCGCGGGCCGCGGACGAGAAGAAAGGGGACGACATCGCCCTCCTCCATACGCGGCCGGTCAGCGCCCTGGCCGACTACACGCTGATCGTCAGCGTGACCTCCGCGAACCACCTGGAGGCCGTCGAGGAGAGCGTCCGCAAGACCCTCAAGGACGAGGGAATGCTCGCCCAGCACCGCGACGGCCGCCGCAGCGGGATCTGGCGCGTGCTCGACTACGGGGGGCTCTTGGTGCACCTCATGCACCCGAGCGCCCGCGAGCTCTACGCGCTCGACAAGGTCTTCCACAAAGCCAAGAAGGTCCGCTGGAACCACAAGACGGGGAAGGCCAGGGTGGGGAAGCCCCGGAAGGCCGCCGGCAGGACGCAGGCCCGGAAGGCAGGCGGCAAGACGCGCCCGCGCAAGAAGCGTGCTTAAGCTGCTGGACATCCTGAAGGCCGCCGTCGCGAAGGGCGCCAGCGACGTGCACCTCGTCGTCGGCAGGCCGCCGCTGATCCGCGTCGGCGGCGAGATCGTCCCTCTGGACGGAGCCCAGACGGTCACCCGGGACGAGAGCCGGCGGCTGATCTACTCGGTGCTCTACGAGTACCAGCGCACGCGTTTCGAGGACGCCTGGGAGCTCGACTGCTCGCTGAACGTCCCGGACGTCTCCCGCTTCCGCGTCAACGTCTACAGGCAGCGCAAGGGCCTCGGGGCCGTCCTGCGCGTCATCCCCTCGAAGATCCCGACTCCGGAGCAGATCGGCCTGCCGCCGGCGGTCATCCGCACGACCCGTGAGGCGCGCGGGTTCGTCCTGGTGACCGGGCCGACCAACTCGGGCAAGAGCACGACGATGGCCAGCCTCGTCCAGGCCATCAACGCCGCGCAGCGCAAGACCGTGCTCACGGTCGAGGACCCGATAGAGTTCGTCCACAGGGACGCCAAGTCCATCGTCATACAGCGCGAGGTCGGCCAGCACACGAAGTCGTTCGCGGAGGCCCTGCGCCACGCCATGCGCCAGGACCCCGACGTCATCATGATCGGCGAGATGCGGGACCTCGAGACGATCTCGCTGGCGATGACCGCCGCCGAGACCGGCCACCTATGCTTCGCCACGCTCCACACCCAGGACGCCCCCACCTCGATCGACCGCATAGTCGACGTCTACGCCCCGGAGCAGCAGCAGCAGGCCCGCGTCCAGCTCTCGATGGTGCTGAAGGCCGTCGTCAGCCAGACGCTGCTCCCGCGCCTGGACGGCAAGGGCCGCGTATGCGCGCGCGAGGTCATGGTGGCGACTCCGGCGGTGCGCAACCTCATCCGCCAGGGGAAGATCCACATGCTCCACGGCGTGATCGAGTCCAGCGCGAGGTCCGGCATGATCACGATGGACCAGCACCTTGCCCACCTCGTGAAAAACGGCGTCGTCAGCCGCGATGAGGCGCTGGCCAAGGCCCGCGATCCCCACAACCTCATCCAGTTGCTCGCGATAAGGAAGCACGCTTGATCCTCGAACGCCTCAAAGCGGACATCGAGAAGCGACTGCGCGCATGGGCCGCGGAGCGAGGCATCGAGGCTCCGCCTCCGGTCGTCCTCAAGCCCGCCCCCGAGCACGTGCGGGACATCGACATCGCGCTGCCCTGGCCCCTCGCGCTCGCCAAGGCGCTCAAGCGCAATCCCCTGGAGATCGCCCGGGAAGCCGGGGCGCTCCTGGCCGGAGAGCTCCCGGCGATCGAGTCGGCCGAAGCGGCCAAACCCGGCTTCGTCAATCTGCGCTTCACACGGGAGGCCCTGACCCGCAACCTCGCGGATACTGTGGCCGGGCCCGGGCGCCGCGGCGAGGCGGCTCCCGAGGAGGCCGCCAAGCGCCGCATCCTTCTCGAGTTCGTGTCGGCCAACCCGACCGGCCCCGTCCATGTGGCGTCCGCGCGCGCCGCCACTTTGGGCGACGTCCTCGCGCGCATCCTGCGTCGCCGCGGCCACACGGTGCTGAGCGAGTACTACTTCAACGACGCCGGCAAGCAGGTGGAGCTGCTCGGGCTCTCGGTCAAGGCCCGCTACGACCAGCTCCATGGGAAGGATGCCCAGGTCCCGGAGGGCGGCTACCAGGGCGACTACATCGTGGAGATCGCCAAGGCGGCTCCGGCCGAGGCTTCCGGCTGGGAGGCGGCCGACTTCGGACGCCTCGCGGTGGCCAGGATGCTGGAATCCCATCGCTCCGACATGGACCTCTTCGGCGTGCGCTTCGACCGCTGGTTCCGAGAGTCCGAGCTCCACGAGCGCCAGGCGCTGGAGGCGGTCCTGGACAAGCTCAAAAAGCTCGGCCGCGTCCACGAGAAGGAGGGCGCGGTATGGCTCGGCGCCGTCAAGGAAGGAGGGGACGAGGAGAAGGAGCGGGTGCTGGTCCGCTCGGACGGCAGACCCACCTACTTCCTCGCCGACATCGCCTACCACCAGGACAAGCTCGAGCGCGGCTCCACCGAGCTCATCGACATCTTCGGCGCCGATCACCACGGCTACGTCCCGAGGATGAAGGCCGCGATCGAAGCGCTCGGCTACCCCAGGGGGACCTTCCACGCGATCGTCCACCAGCTCGTGCATCTGATGCGCGGGAAAGAGGTCGTGAAGATGTCCAAACGGGCCGGCGAGTTCATCACGCTGCGCGAGCTCGTCGAAGAGGCCGGCCTGGACGCCTGCCGGTTCTTCTTCGCCTTGCGCACGCCGAACTCCCACATGAGCTTCGACCTGGAGCTCGCCAAAAAGCAGTCCAACGAGAACCCCGTCTTCTACGTCCAGTACGTGCACGCGCGCATCTGTTCGATCTTCCGCGAGGCCGTGCAGCGGGGCCTGCTCCCCGGCGACTCGCCGCTCGTGACGGGAGGAGCCGCCGCCGAAACCCCGTGGAGCGAGGACCTCGCCCTGCTCGAGCACCCGATCGAGCGGACGATCCTCCTCAAGCTGGCCTGGTTCCCCGACGCCCTAGAGGCCTGCGAGCGCGAGCTATCGCCCAACGCCTTGCCGACCTACCTCCTGGAGCTTGCCGGGCTCTACCACAAGTTCTACGAGCTCTGCCACGTGCTGGACCCGGAGGCGCCCGCACTCAGCAAGGCCCGCCTGACGCTTTGCGCCGGCGTGCGCGCCCTCATCGCCGAGGGCCTCGACCTCCTCGGCGTCTCGAAGCCCGAGAAGATGTGATCCCCCCGGCATAGCCGGAGCGGCCGCCTGCCGCCGAACCCGCACCGCGATATCGCGCCCTCAATCCCGGCGGCCCGTCCGGCTCCGGGCCGCGCCGGCTCCACATGCAGATGCGGCCGCAATAAACGGCCGCCTAACTTGCCATGGAGGAAACGGACTTATTTTTCTATTTGAAGACATTGCTCCACGACCCCATGAACGCGATCTTCATCCCAAGTTCCTCCTTGAGAAAGATTTGGTAACATCTTAGTAAATGTGGCGAGAGCCAGAACCCTGGCCGAGACGATCGAGCTTTCCGCCGGGGTATTCGCCGGCAAGGTCAAAAAGACGGTCGTCCTGTGCGAGTCCGGGCAGGCCCTTTTCAATCCGGGAGCCTATCGCGCGGCCGACGGACACACCTACCTCTTCGTACGCTTCTCCACCCATCACGGCAACTACCCGGGCTGGATCCGGCTCCATGCGAGCGCGAACGGGACCGCGTTCTTCAAGGAGAAGGAGCACTTCATCTGGCCCGGCTACACGGTTAACGACTACTCCGTCGGCTGCGAGGACGACCGGTGCTCGCCCATGCGGGAGTGGCTGGTCCACACGCACTCCCTTCTCCTGGCAAGGGATACCCGGAGCCCGAACCGGGCGCGTTACGACGACTACATCGGCGTGGCCCTGGGCAGGGCTCCCGACGAGGCGGTTCCCGCCGGCATAGTGGCCATGCGCGGGAACAAGAACGCCGCCTGCGTCGAGGCGGGAAGCCGGACCTTTCTCTTCCACCGGCCTTTGGAGTGGGGCGATCCGCCCTGCATCTGGTGCGGCGACTTCAGCCGCGGGTTCGAGGAGGCGGTGCGCAACGCGGCCGACGGGACCGGCGGCAGCCGAGTTCCCGGAGCCCTGCCCCGCCTTGCCCCGCCCGTTGACAACCGGATAGTCCTTGCGCCTCTGCCGGCGTGGAGCGTGTACAAAATCGGCCTGGGCGCCCAACCCCTGGCCGTCGGCTCGCGCTACCTCTTTACCTATCACGCGCGCAGCGATCCCTACCAGTACTGGTGGTCGGCGGGTTTCCTTCGGGAGAAGGACGGGCGACTGACGCTGGAGCGGCTTCTTCCCTTTCCCGTCTGCTTCCCGGACACTCCCTGGGAGATGATCGGCGACGTGCCCAAGGTGTCTTTTCTCTGCGGCGCGACCCGCGCCCATGTCGGCAGGAACAGGGCCTTGCTCGAGGCGGACGACCGCGTGGATAATAGCTGGCTCAAGGCCCTGCTTCCCTGATGACGGATCCCGCGGCGCGGCCGTTCTCCTCTCGCCAGGTCCCACTAGTACTGGCCCTTTGCTTGTGCCTCGCCGGCTGCAAGGGCGACGCCGGGCCCAAGGAGCGGGTGTTCGTGGGCGCCGGGTCGTGGGCCATACCCCCGGCCTACACCGGAAACCCTTGGGCGCCCCAGTCCGTGGGCTGCGCCTCATGGTACGTCCATGAGCCGCTCTTCTACTACCTTCCCACCCGGGAGAGTTACCTGCCCAGGCTCGGGGTGGAGGCCGTGGAGAGCCGCGACGGAAGAAGGCTGAGCGTGCGCTTGCGAAAGGGCGTCACATGGCACGACGGCAAGCCCTTCACCTCCAGGGACGTGGCCGCGACCTTCCAGCTCGGCGCGATCCACGGTTGGCAGGTCTGGCAGCGCCTCCAAGGGATAGAGACCCCGGACGAGCATACCGTCGTCTTCGCCTTCAAGAAGCCGCTGCGAAGATACGACAAGATCCGGATACTCACCGAGAAGATCACCTCCCCCTTTGACCCGTACCAGGAATGGGCCGCGCAGGCCCTGCCGCTCATCGGGAGGGCGGCCGCGACGGCCGAGAAGCAGGCGCTCCGGGAGAAACTGTGCCGGTACCGGCCCCCCCTCCCGATCGGAACGGGGCCCTTCCGGGTCGTGAACGTGACCTCCTCCGAGATGCTGCTCGAGAGGTTTCCGGACGGCTGGGCCCGGGACAAGCTCAAAATCGACAAGATCAAGATCCTCCGCGGGCTCAAGAACGAGATCATGTGGGCCTTCATCATGGCCGGCGAGATCGACGCGTCCAGCCCGGCCACGCCGCGCGACGTGGCCGAGCAGGTGATCAAGCGCAACCCCGGGACCAAGCTGGTGTGCCCGTCCGATCTTCACGAGTTCGGCTTCATCTTCAACCTGAGGAAGAAGCCCATGTCGGACGTGAATTTCAGGAAGGCCTTCGCGCACGCGGTGGACCGCGAAAGGGTCACCAAGATCTCCTACTACTACTCCCGGCCGGTCACGGACTACAACACCGGCATCGTGCGCTCGGAGAGGGACCGCTGGCTCTCCGCGGAATTCCTGCGCAAGCTCGATAAGTACGAGTACGACCCTCGGAAGGCCATGCGCATCCTCGATGAGGCCGGCTACAGGAAAGGCAAGGACGGCTACTACCGCGACCCCGACGGCGCGCCCATGGAGCTTGAGATCAGCTCCTCCGAGAACACGGACTGGGTGCTCGGGGCCGAGGTGGCGACCTCGCTCTTGAACAAGATCGGCGTCAAATCCAAGGTCAGGATCGTCATGGGCGCGCTCTACGGCACGAACCTGAGGGACGGGGATTTCGACGTCGCGGTCGAGTTCGGACCGAATTTCGCCAGGTTCGGCCTGCCGGTCCTGTCCTACGAGCGCCTGTACTACAAGAGCGAGTTCATGCGGAGGGCCACCGGCATTGCGGACAAGGTCCGGGGTCCGGGGGGCGGGACCGTGGACCTTTCGGCGACCGTCGAGAGACTGCATGAGACCCGGGACGAGAAGGAAAGGAGAGAGCTGATAGAGAAGCTCGCCTGGATCACGCACGAGCACATCCCCTTCCTCTCGGTCTATGAGAAGAACCTGATGGTGTTCGTGGTGGACGGCAAGAGGGTCCGGGGCTGGCCCGGCGTGGAGAATCCGGTCTGGTCGAACGTGTCTTACGGCGTGGAGGGGGCGCTGGTCTCGTTCATGATCGACGGCACCCTGGAGGGGATCCCGCGATGAGCGGCCCCACCCGGCGGAAGATCCTGGTCGCGGTCTTCACGGCATGCGTGGCCCTGGTCATCACCTTCTTCCTTCTGCGCATGATGCCGGGCGACATCGTGCACATGATCGCCCTGGAGCTGCAGCAGGCCCAGGGGGTCCCCTACAACGAGGCCTATGAGCTGGCCAAGGCCCAGCTCAACTACGACCCGGACGCCCCCGTGCTCATGCAGTTTGTGAAGTACCTGGCAGGGCTCGCGCAGGGCAACATGGGCGTGTCCATCGTCTACAAAATGCCGGTCGGCAGGATCATCCTCAAATCCCTGCCCTGGACCCTGTTCGTCTGCAGCCTGGCCCTGCTTGGCAGCTTCACGGCCGGGACCCTGCTGGGGATGATCGCGGCGCGCAAGAGAGGCTCGGCTCTCGACCATGCCATCACCCTCTACGCCACGTTCACCCAGGCCATCCCGGATTTCCTGATCGCCCTGCTGCTCCTGGTCGTTTTCTCGGTGAAGCTGCGCTGGTTCCCGATCGTCGGGGCCTATAGCTCGGACACGGCGCCCGGGTTCAACCCGGCGTTCCTCATAGACGCGCTCTATCACGCGGTCCTGCCGGTGAGCGCCTTCACCCTCCAGTGCATGGGCGCCTGGGCGCTCCAGGCCAGGGCCGCCGCGACCAGCACTCTGAACGAGGACTACGTCACGGTGGCCAAGGCCAAGGGCCTCAAGGAGAGGACCATCACCCTGCACTACGTGGGGCGCAACGCCATGCTCCCCTTGGTCACCGGGCTCGCCATCTCGTTCGGCGCCATGCTGGGCGGCTCTATGTTCATCGAGGGGATCTTCAACTATCCGGGGATAGGCTTCTACGTGGGGCAGGCGATCGGGAACCGGGATTTCATGCTGATCCAGGGCATCTTCCTGATGACGACGTTCGCCATGATCTTCGCCGTCCTGATGTCGGAGTTCCTGTACTCACTGCTCGATCCGCGGATCAAGGCCGGGAAATGAAGCGTTTCTGGGGCATACTGAGGGGAAACAAGCAGGCGCTCGCGGGCTTCATCATCCTCTGCGGGTTCTTCCTGATGGCCGCGGCCGGTCCCCATATCGTGGAGCTCGACACCACCACGAACTACGAGGGGAGGTTCCAGCTTCCCTCCCTGGAGCACTGGCTGGGAACGGACTACTCGGGCAGGGACACCTTCCAGCAGATCGTGCACGGCTCCAGGGACGTGATGCTCATAGCCTTCTCAACGGCCGTGTTCGGCGTCCTTCTCGCGGTGCTCGTCGGAATCTCCGCCGGGCTGATCGGCGGCAAGACCGATTTCCTCCTAATGAGGGTGGTCGAGGTGTTCCTCACCGTGCCCACGTTCCCCATCATGGCCATCTTCGCGTCCTTGCTGAAGATTCGCGACCCCGTCTCGTTCGGCCTGGTCCTGGCCATCTGGAGCTGGCCGCCCCTGGCCAGGGCCATCCGGGCGCAGGTCCTCTCCCTCAAGCAGGCGGAGTTCATCGAGGTCTGCCGCTGCCTGGGCATGTCCACATCCCACATCATGTTCAAGGAGCTCCTGCCCAATATCGTGCCCTTCATCACCATCAATTTCATCCATATCGCCAAGGGGGCGATCACCGCCAGCGTGGGGATCATGCTCCTGGGCCTGGTGCCGCTCTCCCTGACGAACTGGGGGATGATGCTGAATCTGGCGGCTTTCTCCACGGGCTCCATCTTCGTGCCCAACGCGCTGCCGTACCTTCTCTCCCCCATGCTGGCGATCGTGCTGTTCCAGTACAGCCTCATCTGCTTCGGGAGCGCGGTCGAGAACCTCTTCGACCCGAGGCTGAGGAGCCGCTGAATGGACCCCATCCTGAGGATCAGGAACCTGTCGGTGGACTACAAGGTGCGGGAGGGGATCCTGGCCGCGGTGGAAGGCGTGGACCTGGACATCGAGCAAGGCCGGATAACGGCCGTCATCGGGGAGAGCGGCTGCGGCAAGAGCACCCTCACGGCCGCCATCCTGGGGATTACCGCGCCCAATGCCGTGATCCGCGAAGGGAGCGGCATGCTCTTTCATGACAGGGACCTCCTCCGGCTTTCCCCCAAGGAGCTTCGGATGTTCCGGTGGAACGAAGCCTCCATGGTATTCCAGGCCGCCCAGAACGCCCTCAACCCCACCATGAGGATCGAGGACCAGTTCCTGGACACCGTGTTCGACCACGACGCGGGAGTCTCCCGGGGGCAGGCCAAAGCCAAGGTCGCGGACCTGCTCCGGCTCGTGCGGCTGGACCCGGCCCGGGTGCTCCGAAGCTATCCGCATGAGCTCTCCGGCGGCATGAGGCAGAGATGCGTGATCGCCCTGTCCTTGGTGCTGGACCCGGAGTTCGTGCTGCTGGACGAGCCCACGACCGCGCTCGACACCATCATCCAGTCCCATATCTTCGACATCCTGCTGGACATCCATGCCAAGCGAGGCCTAACCATGGTGCTCGTCACCCACGACATGACCGCCGCCATGATGCTCGCCCACCGGATCGTGATCATGTACGGCGGCAAGGTGCTGGAGACCGGGGAGACCGAGGAGGTGTTCCAAAGACCCCTCCATCCCTATACCGCGGGGCTGATCAACGCGATACCGTCGATCTCAGGAAGCGAACTGCGGTGCAAGCCCATCCACGGCCCGCCGCTGGACCTCTTGAACAAGCCTTCCGGCTGCGTCTTTCACCCGCGCTGCCCCGCGGCGGAGGAGGCGTGCCGGGCCGAGGCGCCCGAACTCGCCGCGGTCCCGGGCAGCCGCCCCCTAACGACGTCTGGAGGCGGCACTTCCTCGCATAAGAGCTCGTTCGACAGGCAGGTCGCGTGCCTGAAGAAGGCGGATGGCCCGTCATGACGGATATCCCGGCAACCAAGAGGTCGTCTCCCATCGTCGAGCTCAGGAACGTGCACATGCATTTCGACGTGAGCGGAGGCAGGATGCTCCAGGCCGCCCGCGACGTGGGCTTTCGCATCGATGCCGGCGAGATTCTCACCATGGTCGGAGAATCGGGCTGCGGCAAGAGCACGGTGGGCAAGATGGCCCTGGGCGTGCTGCGGCCCTCCCAGGGAGAGGTCCTGTTCGACGGCAGGAGCATCTGGGATAGGAAGTTCAGGATGGACAGGAGGACGCGGTGCATGGTCCAGGTGGTCCATCAGGACTCCTACGCGAGCCTGAACCCTGTGAGGACGGTGTATCAGACCCTGGCGGCCGTGCTGCGGTTCCACGGAATCACGAAAGGGCGGAAGGACACGGAGCAAAGGGTCCTGGAGCTTCTGGGATCCATGGGCCTCAACCCGCCGGAGTACTTCGTGAACAAGCATCCCTTTCAACTCTCCGGCGGCCAGAGGCAGCGCGTGTCCATCGTGCGGGCCACCATCCTGGAGCCCAAGCTCATCATTGCCGACGAGCCGGTTTCCGCCGTGGACGTGTCTTTGCGCCTCGCCATCATAGACCTGATGAAGCGCCTGAACCGCGACAAGGGCATCGCCTTCCTTTACATCACCCATGACCTGGCCACGGCGCGCTACTTCGCGGAGAACGGCAGGATCATCGTGATGTACCTCGGGAGGATGGTAGAGACGGGCGTCGTAGGCGAGTGCATCCAGAGGCCGGCGCACCCGTATCTGCGGGCGCTGCTCTCGGCCATTCCCTCCGCCGGCCCGGCGGCCGGAGGGACCCCCAAGGCCCTGCCGCTCAAGAGCGTGGAGATGCCCAACCCGCTGGACCCTCCCTCCGGATGCGTGTTCCGCCCGCGCTGCCCGTATGAGAGCGGGATCTGCTCGGAAAAGGTTCCTGCGCTGAGGCCTGTCGCGGGAGACGGTCCCGGCCACAGGGTGGCCTGTCACAACGCCGACAAGCTCCCGCCCCGCGCGGCTTGATCGACTGGCGGCTTCCTCTCGGCATCTTCGCGCCGGAAATGGCGGCGGCGCAGGGATGCTACCGGCGATTCGTCCTGGAAGGCCTCGCTCAGGTTGCGGTCCCAAAGGAGTCCACGTCCCCACCGGCCCCTCCGCCGGATAATCGACTCCTTGGGCGCGCCGCCTTCAGACAAACGCCCCTGCTTTCTCTCGCTGAGCGGTACTGCCGGGAGAAGCGGGTCGGCGTGGCGGCTCTTCGCGGCCCCAGCCGGCGGCGCGCGGTGTCCGAGGCTCGCCGCGCCTTCATCCGTCACGCGCTTGGGCATGGCCGCCAGCCCATCGATATCGCGCGGTTTCTCAACAGATCTCATACGGCCATCCTAAAAGCCGAGCGGATGCCCCTCGCCGGGTCTTTCGCCGCGTCCGCCGCCGAACCATAAGTTTCATTGCAGCCTGACGCCCTAACCACCGGAACTGCCCATCAATCCGGCACGGCAGATGGTGTGAAATTCTCATAAAACCAGCATTTACCTGGTGTCCGGTGGAGCCGCGCCCCACGGACAAACTTGGCCGGATCCATCACTTAAAGCTATAGTAGGCGTATGTCCGAGCACACCCAAGGCGATGCCGCGCGCACGAAGGACCCCATAAGCGCCGTTCTCCTGATCGACGGCGACAACGACCCGCATCTTCCTCCGGATTTCCCCTTGACGAAGGATACGCTCGTCCGCGTATTCCTACGTCCGGGAGCGACAGTCCCCAAAGCCCTCGAGCGCAAGCTGAGCCCGATCCCGATGCGATTGCCCGTGCTCTCAGGGGAGGGGGGCAGAAACGCCGCGGATTTCGTGATGGCGCTGCACTCCGGGCTGCTCCATTCCACGCTGCCGATGCACATCCCGTTTACCCTCGTGACGGCCGACAAGAAGCTCGGCGCGATCGTCGAAGAGCTCCAGCGCATCGGCCGGCAGGCCGTGCTCTGGACCTCTCATCCCGAACGGCGGGAGCGCCGCGCGAGCGCCGAGCCGAAGGCCAAGCCGGCCCGCGCCTCACGCGGCCGGCGCCGGGGAAAGCCGGCCGATCCCCCCGCCGTTTCGGAGCTCGCTAAGGCGGCCCACGCCTACGGCGCGCGCCTGGCGCGGATCAAAGACCCGCCGTCGCGTCTAAAATCGCTCATCAACGACATCGCCAGCCGCGCGGATCTCTCGAGCGGGTGCCGCCCCGAAGAGCTCATCGAGGAGCTCAAGCGCAGCGGCCTCGTGAGCGTGGACGGACGCGGCCGCGTGCGGCTCGTCCGGCCTTCGCGTTGATCACCGCGGCAAGCGCTCCCCGACGAAAGCCCGAATCCCACGGGAAGCGTTGAATCCCGGACGCCGGAGCCTGACTCAGGCTCCGGCCGGCGGGGACGCTGTCTTCACTACCCTGATTACCGGAGGAGGAGGTCCCGCTTGGAGTGGCCGACGAGGCCCGGGGTCTGGTCGCGGTTCTGGCGGCGCGCCTCGTCCTGGACCTTCGGCTTGAGATAGTCGTAGAGGCCCGCCGCGGTCACGCGGCCGCGCCGGTCTTTCGCCTCGCCTTGCAGGCCCTTCAGGAAGTAGTAGGTGAAGATGCCGTGGCCCTGCTCTTCGATCGTCGTCGTGATTTCGCTGCCGGAGGCCGCCGTCAGCAAGATGATCTTGGAGGACACCGGCGCGGCGCCCCTCACCCGCATCACCAGCGGACGCGCTCCCCGGGCCAGGACCGAACGTCCGCCCGCGCCCGAGAAGCAGGCGTCCAGCGCCACGACGATCTCCTTCGCCGGAAGGCCGCTTAAAGAAGCGTAGAGCTTCTTGAGCGGCAGGGCGGTGTCGGCGAGGAAGTTCGGGTCGCCGTCGAAGGGGACGAGATACGCCTCCCCGCTTTCGGGGTCGGGCGCGCCGTGCCCGGAGTAGAAGAAATACACGCGGCTCTTGGGTGTCACGTTCTTGGGCAGCCAGGCGTTGAGGTACTTGAGCAGTCCCGTCCGCGTGGCCTTGACGCCCGGCAGGTGGACGATGTTCCGGCGCGGGACCCCCAGGGCCTCGAAATGCTTCACGACGGCCGCCGCGTCGCGCTCGCCGTAGGCGGCGGGAGCGATCTCGGAGTACTTCTCGATCCCGACGACCACGGCGAAGTCGTGGGGGCGCTCCGGACGGCGGTAGCCCGGCGTGTCCACGTCCGAGGTCTTCGCCGCGGGCTTTTTCTCCTCCTCCTTCCCCCTGGCCACGGCCGAGGCGACGATCTTCTCCAGCATCTCCTGGGACACGCCGCCCGACGCCACCGCGGCCTCCGCGGCCGCCGCGTCGCGCTGGGCCAGGATCTGCTTCAAAAGCGCGGGGGCCTTCTGAAACTCGTTGTATACCGCTTCCCGCATCTTGAAGCCCCAATCGCCGCCCGTTACGGGGACGCCGGTGAAAACGGATTCGAACAACTGCCTTTTGGTGCGCGCGGAGTAGGTCCAGGCGGCAATCTTCTTGTTCAGGATGCCGATCTCCACGGCAATATCGCACCCGAAAGCCGCGATACCGCGGGAGTCGTCGAGCGACTTGATGTTTTGAATGGAGCGGAAGGGCGCGCTGTGACTCTTCTTCGACTTGAAGGCCTTCACCATGGCCGGGATGACCGCACGCTCATAGTTGCGGACTACGGCCCCCCACTTATACCCGGAAACGCTCGCCACGCGCGGGGAGGCGAACGGGCAGACATCGAGCTCCATGACGGGGTCGCCGCCGGCCGGACGGGCGCCGAGCAGGGCTCCGCCGGGACCCCGCGTCGTCTGGGAGGCGGTGCAGCCCGCCAGGAAGAGGGCGGATGCGGCAAAGAGCAGTCTTTTAACCATAGCCCTATGATAGCATGTTGCGGCGAGCAAGCCGGATACGGCGCCGGCCTACGGTGTCAGGCTTCAAGGCTCCGGCCGTCGAGGACACGGCTCCCGGCGACCGGCCTAGATCCGCCAACTCAAGCCGGCGCCGGCCTGAAGATCGGGACTCGCGTCCGTCACCCCCACTTGTACGAACGCGTCGGCCTGGATATCGGGAGTGATCAGGACGGTAAAGCCGGCGTCGAAGGTGTGCTCGCTCGGCCGGGCCTTGCCCAGGGCCGCGACTCCCGCCATTTCCGTGAAGACGCGCATCCTTCCTTCCCAATAAGGGACGCCGTAGCCGACGGAAGCCGCGTAAAGGAACCGGGCGAAGTCCTCGCCGCTATTGTCCCATCCTTGGACATCCAGGCCGGCATTGGTCCCCAAGGAAAAGCCCCCGCCCAGATCCCAATCGGCCAATCCCTTGAAGACGGGCTCGATGGCCTCGGAAGAAAGGGCGTCCTTCCCCGTGGGCACCCCCAGATTAAACTGAAGTTCCCCGGCAATTTCCGAGAGATGTCCTGATAATATTAGAGGATTTCGCAAGAATCGACTTCGCCGTTCTGTCTACACCGCGATGGTCTCCAAAAGGTCGTAGGCGCGTTGTTGCTTCGCGTTCGGCGTAGTGAC
>JBDREN010000208.1:0-32309 GCA_043819795.1 Elusimicrobiota bacterium | reverse complement strand
TGGGCATCGTGGAGCTCGAGAACGGGGTCCGGGTGCTGGGCCAGCTCGACATCCCGGAGCCCAAGACCGGCATGAAGGTCAAGGGCGAGGTGGCGGTGGTCCGCCGCCTCGGCTACGACACCCACTACGGGATGGTGTTCCGCGGATAGCGGGGTCAGGTTTGACTTCCGTGAGCGGCGGTCCGCAGCCGCCTCAGCCCCAGGCGGTTCATGACGAGGCACGCGGCGACGCCCGCCGCGACCGTCGCCAGACCGAAGAGCAGCAACGCGGGGGTCTGGGGGACCACCCATAGCGCCCCGAAGTACTGGACGACGATCGTGACGCAGATGAGCTTGACCAGCAGCAGGCGGGGCAGCGCGCGGATGTATAGCGCGCCCAGCGGGGCCCCCACCACCACGACCGGCACGCATACGTACCAGTAGTCCCAGGCCTCCGCGAGCATGCCCCCGCCGACGGCCGCCTTCCAGGCGAAGCCGACCAGAGAGATCGCCGCCATCAGGACCACTGAAGTCGGGGTGGCGATCTTCTCGTTGACCCGGAAGTACAGGACGAGCAGCGCGAAGGCCACGCTGTCCAGGCCGACCCCCGTCAATCCGCTGACCACGCCGCCGACCCAGCCCGCCAGGACGAGCATCCATCCGTGCCGCGGCCCGAACCGCAGGATGCGGTCGAACACGCCGCTGTGCTCGTGGCGGTTGAGGAGGTAGAGCATGACCCCCAGGCTCAACCACAGGGAGGTGAAGAAGATCTTGACGTAGGCGGGGTGGGCCAGCGGGGCCACCCACGAGAGGCTCATCACCACCCCGGCCGCGCCTCCCAGCCCGGCCAGAAGGATGGAGCGGCGCTCGACCGTGATGCCCGTCGACAGGATCACGCACGCGGCGGACGTCATGCCGACCGACTGGATCATGAGATTGAAGTCGCGGGCCACGGCGGGCTCGATCCCGAAGACGATCGTCATGACCGGGAACGCGACCGCGCCCCCGCCTTGGCAGGTCGCCCCCGCGATGAACGAGCCGGCGACCATGGTCGCCGTCATGAACCAGGCGTCCAGGAAAAGGCGCCACTTTCCCCCCGCCGCCATGAGCAGGAGCCAGCCGGCATAGACCGCCGCGACCAGCAGGGGCCACGCCGCGCGCCGCAGGAAGGATCGCCCCTCCTCCGGCGAGGGGCGACGCGCGGCTGTCGCGGGATTTCCGTTCATGGATCGCTTCCGTCCCCGGAGGCGGGTATCCGGATTGTACAACACATCCCGGGATCCCAAAAGAGGGCGCGGCCGGGGAAGGCGGGCGGCTCAGCGGGCGCCCCGGCTTCGGAATCGGCGCCGGCCCGCTTCAGCGCGTGAGCTGGGCGTAGAAGTCGTTTCCCTTGTCGTCGATCAGGATCGTGGCGGGGAAGTCCTTCACGTCGATGGCCCAGACCGCCTCCATGCCGAGCTCGGGGTAGTCGAGGACCTCCACCTTCTTGATGCAGTTCTCCGCGAACAGGGCGGCCACGCCGCCGGCCGAGCCCAGGTAGAAGCCGCCGTTCTTCTTGCAGGCCTCGGCCACCTGCGGAGTGCGGTTGCCCTTGCCCAGCATGACCATGGACGCGCCGTCGGACTGGAACAGGTCCACGTAGGTATCCATCCTGCCCGAGGTCGTCGGGCCGAAAGAGCCGGAGGGCTTGCCCGCGGGCTTCTTGGCCGGGCCGGCGTAATAGACCGGATGGTCCTTGAAGTACTGCGGCAGGCCCTCGCCGCTGTCCAGTCGCTCCTTGAGCTTGGCGTGGGCGATGTCGCGGGCCACGACAAGGCGGCCGGTGAGGGCGAGCCGCGTGGTGACCTTGTGTTCAGTGAGCTCGGCCAGGATGTCCTTCATGGGCCGGTTGAGGTCGATGGGGACCACGCCCTCCTCTTTCGCCGAGCGGAGCTCCGGCGGGATGAGCCGCTCGGGCTCGCGCTCCATCTCCTCGAGCCAGACGCCCTCCTTGTCGATCTTGGCCAGGATGTTCCGGTCCGCCGAACAGGACACGCCCAGCCCCACCGGGCAGGACGCCCCGTGCCGGGGAAGCCGCACCACGCGCACGTCGTGGGCGAAGTGCCTGCCGCCGAACTGCGCGCCGAAGCCCAGGCCGCGGGCGGCCTCGAGGAGCTCGGCCTCCAGCTCCGGGTCGCGGAAGGCCTGCCCGTGGGGGCCGCCCTTCGTGGGCAGCGTGTCGAGGTAGCCCGTCGAGGCCAGCTTGACCGTCTTGAGGCAGGCCTCGGCCGAGGTGCCGCCCACCGCTATGGCGATGTGGTAGGGCGGGCAGGCCGCCGTGCCCAAGGACTTCATCTTCTCGGTCAGGAACTTCTTGAGCGAGTCCGGGTTGAGCAGGGCCTTGGTCTGCTGGTAGAGGAACGTCTTGTTGGCCGACCCGCCCCCCTTGGCGATGAACATGAACTTATATTCCTTGCCGTCGACGGCGTAGATATCGATCTGCGCGGGGAGGTTGCAGCCCGTGTTGCGCTCCTCGTACATGGTCAGCGGAGCGACTTGGGAGTACCGGAGGTTCTCGCCGGTGTAGGTCTTCCAGATGCCGTGGGAGATGTACTCAGCGTCGTCGACCCCGGTCCAGACGCGCTGGCCCTTCTTGGCCACCACCGTGGCCGTGCCGGTGTCCTGGCAGGTGGGGAGCTCGAAGCGGGCCGCGATCGCCGAGTTGCGCAGCATGGCCAGGGCGATGGACCTGTCGTTTGCCGACGCCTCGGGATCCTTAAGGACGGCCGCGACCTTTTCCTGGTGCGCGGGCCTCATGAGGAAGGAGACCTCCCGGAAGGCCTCGCGGGCGAGCTCGGTCAGGACTTTCGGCCGGATCACGAGGACTTCCTCGCCCCGGAACGTGACCGTGCGCACGTGCTGCTTGGTGAGCAGCCGGTACTTGACCGCATCCTTTCCGAGCGGGAAGGGATCGTGGTACTCGAACGAACCCGCCTTGGCGCCCGTCTCTTTCGTGCTCGCGGTCTTGCTTGCGGTGGCCATGTGTCGGCTCCCTCCTGGCGGCGGGCCTTCCGTGGCCCCCGGATAGTATTCGGGTATGATAGCAACTATGTGTTCGGGGCGGGATTCCTTTCGCGGCGCTCCATCGTCCGCGTGGCCACGACGTCCAGACCCTGCTCGCCGAGAAGGTCCTTGATCAGCGCCTGGCCCAGCCTCACCGGAGCCTCCACCCGCAGGGCGTGGATCTCGCGCGCCGCCTCGATCACGCGCTCTTTGCGCACCGTGCCCGCCACCTTCACGGGAAGGCGCTCCCACCGGGCGCCCGCGACGGCGACGGTGGTGCTCAAGGCCCGCCGCGGCTCGGTGAACTCCTGTCGCGCGTACTTGGCCCCGCGGTTGCACTCGTGGCCGGAGACCTCGATGATCTCACCGCCCTCGTGCTCCAGGCGCAGCGGACAGCCGATCGGGCAGCCGATGCAGGTGAAGGTCTTGGCCTCAGCCACCCGTCGCTCCTTTCTCGGCGGGGACGATGTCGACGCGCAGCGTATCGCCCCGGAACCGCTCCAGGACGTCCGGCTTGATCTTCAGCGTGATCATCTCCGCGGGGACCACGAAGCGCAGCTTCTTTTGCATCAGGTCCCCCACGCGGATCCTGCAGGGCTTCATGGCCTCCTTGCAGCGCATGTAGAGCGTGTGCTCGCGGTCGGGGCTCAGGGTATGGGGCACGCAATAGCGCACGTTGTCGCCCGCGACGAGCCGGATGTTGTCCGCCGGCCGCCTGGCGCCCCGCGCCCACTCGCCCGCGAAGCCGCCCGCCAGAAGCGCCTCGCTCGTCGCGAAGTCCGCCAGGTCGTGGACATGCAGCACGTTGCCGCACGCGAACACGCCGGGCATGCTCGTCTCCAGCGTGCTCGACACCCGCGGCCCCCCCGTGATCATGTCCAGGTCGATGCCGAGGCCCCGCGAGAGCTCGTTCTCCGGGATCAGGCCCACCGACAGGAGCAGCGTGTCGCACCGCACGTCCCGGGCGCGGCTCATATCCGGCTTGAAGCCCTCGCCCACCGGAGCGACCGTGACCTTCTCCACGCGATCACGGCCGCGGATGTCGACCACCGTGGTGGAGAGGTGCAGGGGGATGCCGAAATCGTCGAGGCACTGGACGACGTTGCGGGTGAGCCCGTTGCAGTAGGGCATGAGCTCGAACACGCCCGCGACCTCGCAGCCCTCCAGCGTGAGCCGGCGCGCCATGATGAGCCCGATATCGCCGGAGCCCAGGATGGCGATGCGCCTGCCGGGCAGCAGCCCCCGCATGTTGACGAATTTCTGGGCGAGCCCCGCGGTCAGGACCCCGGAGGGCCGCGTCCCGGGGATGCGGAGGGCTCCTCGGGTGCGTTCGCGGCATCCCATGGCCAGCACGACGGACCTCGCCTCGAGGACGGACATCCCCCGCGCCTCGCTCATCACACGGACCCGCTTGACGCCGTCGGGGCCCGCCGCCGCTCCCGCCACGTAGCTGTCTGTCACCAGGTCCACGTCGCGGTCGATGACCTTCTCCAGAAAGCGCTCGGCGTACTCCGGTCCGGTGAGCTCCTCTTTGAAATAGTGCAGCCCGAAGCCGGAGTGGACGCACTGAAGGAGGATCCCCCCCGCCTCGGGCTCCCGGTCCACGATGAGCACGCGCTCCGCCCCTGAATCCCGGGCGCCGAGCGCCGCTCCCATGCCGGCGGGGCCGCCGCCTACCACGACCACGTCGTATTTGCCTTCCATCCGTCCCAGCATCGCCCTACCCTCGCCCCCCCTTGCGGCCGGCGTCCGGCATCTCCGTCACGATCCAAGAGCCCTCGCCGCGCTTGGTGACCTCGTGCAGAGGGCGGCCCAGCCGCTCGGCCAGGATGTCCATGCAGCGCGTGGTGCAGAAGCCGCCCTGGCAGCGTCCCGTGGCGGCCCGGCTGCGGAACTTGACGCCGTCCAAAGTCCGCGCCCCATGGTCGATGGCGTCATGAATCTCGGCCTCGGTGACCAGCTCGCACCGGCAGGCCACGCGGCCGAACAGCGGGTTCGACCGGATGAGCCGCTCCTGCTCCTCGATGCTCGACGCGGCGAACCTCGGCGGGCCCAAGACGCGAGGCTGAAAATCGTCCTTCTCCCGGAGCGCCAGTCCCTCGGCGGCAAGCAGGTCGCGCACGTATTCGGCGATGGCCGGGGCCGCGGTGAGCCCCGGGGACTGGATGCCGGCCACGTTGATGAATCCCCGCGCCTTCGTCGGCCCGATGACGAAGTCTTCGGTGTCGCTGACGGCTCTCAGCCCCGCGAAGCCGGCGATGACGTCGCTCCCGGTGATGGCCGGGCAGATCTTCCCGACGAAGCCGAATACCTCGTCCGACCCCTCCTGGGTGGTGGCCACGTCGTAGCGGTCCTCGGTGTCCCGGGCGGTCGGGCCGACCATGATCGTCCCGTCGAAGGTGGGGATGATGAGAGTGCCCTTGGTGGTCTTCTTGGGAACGGGAAAGATCAGGCGCCGCACGAGGCCTTCGAGCCTTTTGTCCAGCAGGTACTCCTCGCCCTTGCGCGGATGGATCGTGAAGTCGCTCAGGCCCAGCATGCGGGCCACCTCGTCGGAAAAGACGCCCGCGCAGTTGAGCGCGAAACGCGCGGCGAATCGACCGCCCGGCGTATGCAGGGCGAGGCCCCCGTCCACCGCGGCGATCCTCTCCACCGGGCTATTGACCCTCAGCTCCACGCCGTTGGCCGCCGCGCTCTCCATGAGCGCGAAGGCGAACTCGAAGGGGTTGACCACGCCCGCCGACGGGGCGTGCAGCGCCGCGACCAGGCTCTTAGACAGGTTCGGCTCCTCGCGGCGCAAGCGCTCCCGGCCCCACATCTCCAGCCCGGGCACGCCTTTATCCTCCCCCTGTTTTTTCAAATGCTCCAGGACCGGAAGCTCCGCCTCACTTTGCGCCACCACGAGCTCGCCGATGCGCCTGAAGGCGAAGTCCAGGTCCTCGTGCAGCCGGGTGAAGAGCTCGTTGCCGCGGACGACGAGCCGGCCTTTCAGGGTGTCGGAGGATGTGTGATGCCCGGGATGGACGATTCCGCTGTTGCTCTTGGTGGTGCCGAAACCGACCTCCTCGCAGCTCTCCAGGACCACGACGCGCAGGCGATAGCGCGAGAGCTCGCGCGCGATCGCGCAACCGACCACCCCCGCTCCGATTATCGCCACATCGTACATGTCTCTAGGAGTGCGCCGGCCGCTCCCGGATACGGCCGCGATTAGGCCGACGCCGCGTAGGGCTATTGTGGAAAACTCCGCTCGGCGGCGCAAGGGCGGGGAGAAGCCTCCTTGCGGGCCTTCTCCTCGGCCATTACAATGACGAGGATATGGGAAGCATCACCGCCTTTTTGATCTATCAGCTCGCGATGCTCTACGGCATCGTCTATCTCGCGTCCTGCTTTTACTGGAGCCCTCCCCGCGGGATGCCCGTGGGCGAGTTCATGGTCTTCGGGCTCAGCGTGCCCATAGCCGTATGGCTGCTCTCCATGCTGCTGGCGCCGTCCTGCGCACTGCTGATGCCCGTCTCATTGGGCTATCTCTACTGGCGAGCCGCCGCGCCCGCGGCGCGGATGCGGCTCCAGGAGACCTCGGACATGGAGGAAGAGTTCCAAGCCGCCGACCGCGCCATCTCCCGGGACCCCGACAACGCGGCCGCCTACGCCGCCAAAGCGGAGATCCTGGAGAAAAAGAAGGCCTGGCAGCCCGCTCTTGAATGCTACGAGAAGGCTCACGCGCTTTCCGACCGGACCGTGACCGCCCCGGAGCTCGATGAGATCCGGGAGCGCCTGCAAGATGAAATACGGGAGGAACAGGCCCGGCCCCGGGAGCAGTCTCGCCTGACGGACTATCTGGCCGCGACCGTGCTGGAGCTGGTATTCCTGGTGGTCGGGGCCGCGTTGTTTTTCTGGAACTGGGCCATGGGGCTCAACGTCGTGAGCCTCATGCTCTTCGCAACCTGGTGCAAGACGGGAGACAGCAAGACATAGCCGAGCGTCAGGACAGAGAGGATCGATGAGCGCGTTTCATAAGGCGTATCTGGCGGGCTGGGTCCTTCTTTGCCTGGCCGCCGCCTGCCTCTACGCCAGGGGCTTCCGCTCCTTCGTGTTCTTCCAAAAGAGGTATTGGCGCTTCCTGCTGCGGCCCTGGAAGGCGGTCACGTTCCTTCTGGCCGCGGCCGCCTTGGTCCTCGCCGCACCCTACAACATCGATCCGACTTGGGACCGCGTGGACGCCGCCTTCATCTCGGTCCTCACGTTCCTTTCCGCCCCGGGCGTCGTCGGGATCCTCGACAGGGCGCGCAGGATGGGGGCCCGCATGAGCGAGGTCTTCGTGGCGTGCTGCCTCTGGCTCTTTTCCGCGAGCTGGTCCTATGACCTCTACATCCTCTTGAGGGACGGCGCGTATCCGCAGGCGTGGCTCGCGAACCTCGTGGCGTGCTCCGTGGTCTACTTCGCGGCCGGTCTGTTCTGGAGCCTGGATTGGTCGACCGATAAGGGGATCTTCCTGGCCTTCCTAGACGAGAGATGGCCATTGCCGTCCGCGGGCTCGGTCTTCAGGAATGTCTACTGGGCCGCCGTTCCTATCATGATTCTAGTGGCCCTATTGTTCCTGCCTTTTCTGCGCATCGTCTCCGGGCCATGAGCCCGGCTGATGCGGGCAGGACCGATTTTGCTATATTCAGGCCGTCCCGAGGGAGGGGACCTCAATGCGCTACAAGACGCTTCTTAGACGGGACCAGACACTGCTGGTCGTGATAGACATCCAGGAGAAGCTCCTCGGAGTCTACGATCCGGCCGTCCGCGAGCGGGTCGTGAGCGAAGCGTCCCGGCTAGTCTCCGGCGCCCGCGTCCTCGGGCTTCCCCTCGTCATCACGGAGCAGTATCCCAAAGGCATCGGGCCCACGCATGGGGCCGTGCGGCAAGCGGCGGGCGAGAGTTTCGCCCCCATAGAGAAATCGGCATTCTCCTGCTGCGGGGAGAAGCGATTCCTGGAAGCCGTCGAGGCCACGGGACGCAAGCAAGCGCTCGTCTGCGGGATCGAGGCGCACGTCTGCGTCCAGCAGACCGCCCTCGACCTTCTTGCCCGCGATTATCAGGTCTACCTCTGCAGGGACGCCGTCGGCTCCCGCAAGGCCGAGGACTACGAGACCGCCCTTTCCAGGATGCGCGCGGAGGGCGCCGTCGTCACCACCGTGGAGAGCGCGCTCTTCGAGCTCCTCGAGGCCTGCACCGACAAGCGCTTCAAGGACATCCTCAAGATCGTGAAATAGCGCCGGGTGCGGCCTATTGGACGCCGGCATGGTCCGGCGCACCTTAGTGGGGGTGACCCGCAAGGCCCACTCAGGCGATGTGGGTCTTGCGGGCCCGAGGGGGCGGAAGCCCCCAGGGGGAGCACCGAGCGGAGCAGATTCCTTCCGCAGCGAGGCATCAGCCCCGCGCGAAGCGCGGGGGGCGACAGCTTGCGGGGCGACAACAGCCTTGATAGAATATCGATGTTAGTTTTTCCGTCACGGAGGGACCCATGCCCGTCAAGAAAAGAGCCATCCAGGTGTTCGTGGACCCGAAGGTCAGTAAGCCCAAGTTCGTTAATCATACCGCCGTTGAGATTGAAGACGACGGCTTCGTCGTCGACTACATGCACATCCACAACACGGCGATCTGCAACCAGATGACCCACATGGTCGCCCGGCTCCGCCTGGACGCGACGCAGACCAAGCGGCTTTTCTACGAGCTCAAGAGCGCCATCTCCAAATACGAGAAGGAGCACGGCAAGATCCGGGAGCCCCGGCCCGCTCCCTTGCGGAAGCTGCAGCCGACGGGAAAGTAGTATGGGCGTCAGGTGTTAACTTTGTCAACTAAGTGCCCCCACTGGCCGGGAGCTGGTTAACAAAGTTAACACCTGACGCCTATCCTACGACGTCGTTCTCCAGGGCGAAGCGGATGATCTCCGAGGTGCTCTTGAGGTTGAGCTTCTCCATGAGGCGGGATCGGTAGGTGGAGGCTGTGCTGGTGCTGATGTTCAGGTACTTGGCGCAGTCCTTGAGGCTCATCCCGGCCCCCAGGACCCGCAGCAGGCTGAACTCTCGCTGGGAAAGGGCCTCCAGGCCGGCGCGGCGCTTCCTGGGGCGCCAGATGTGCTGCATGACCTTCTGCGACACCCTCGGGGAGATGTAGAGCTCCCCCTTGTGCACGGCGCCGATGGCGTCCACCAGCTCCTGGACCGCGGCGGACTTGATGACGTAGCCGTGCGCGCCGCTCTCCAGGACCTTCACGGCGTAGTGGATGTTCTCGTGTACCGTCAGGATGAGGATCCTGGTCCGCGGCAGGCGTCGGACCAGCTGCTCGATCACGGCCGGGGCGTCCATGTCGGGCATGCTGTAATCCAGAACGATGACGTCCGGCCGCGCCGTGGCGGCCAGGTCCAACGCCTGCTCTCCGTTCTCCGCTTGGCCCACGACCTTGATACCCCTGCTCTCCTTAAGGACCTGAGCCAAGCCCTCCCTGACGATCCCGTGGTCGTCCGCCAGCAGCACCCGCACGGCTTTCCGGTTCGCCATCCGTCCCGCCCCCTTAGACTTGGTTTGACTCCGCCGCCGAGATGGGCATGGAGACCCGCACCTCGGTCCCCTTGCCCGGCTCCGCCGTAAGCTTGAAATCCCCCCCCAGCAGCTCCGCGCGCTCTCTCATGCTCAGAATGCCGAGCGAATCGCCCTTCAGTTCGTCGGTGCGGAAGCCCACGCCCTCGTCTTTGACCGTCAGCGTTATGCGCTCCGAGGAGGCGTGCATTCCCACGAAGACCTTCTTGGCGCGGGCGTACTTGGACACGTTCGTCAGCGCCTCCTGAAGGATGCGGTAGACGTTGCCGCGAACGTCGGCCGGCACGTCCTGATGCTCGAACCTTAGGTCGGCCCGCGTCTCGATCCCGGTCCTCGCCTCGTATTCGGAGAGGTAGCTCCGAACGGCGTCCTTCAGCCCGAGATCGTCCAGGACCCTCGGCCTGAGCCGGGAGGAGATCTCATGCACCTTATCCAGCACCCCCCGAGCCCCCTCCAGGGCCCGTTTGATAGCCTTCTCCCTCCGCGCCCCCCCGCCCGGCCGCAGGGACCGCTCCAGATCGAGGCAGACCGCGGTCACAAGCTGCCCGAGGTCGTCGTGCAGGTCGCGCGAGAGCCCGCGCAGCTCCCGCTCCTGATTCGCGATCCAGTGAGACGAAAGGCGCCGCAGCCGGGACTCCGATTCCCGGATCCTCCCTTGGTCTCTCTCGCGGATCATTCCCACATAGGACAGGAACCCGGCCAGGACCGAGAAGAGCAGGACCGCGACGGCGAACGGGAACAGCAGCCTTCTCAAGAGCCGCTTGGACTTGCGATAGAGCAGGTCCCTCGGCACGAAGGAAACGACCTTCAAGGAGCTCCCGTCCGGAGGCGTGCGCAGGACGATCCCGTCCGGACGCGCGCCCCCGGGATCGTGGGTCCTGAACGTGAACAGGCCCTCGCCCCCAAGGAACTGTCCGCTCCCGGTCTTGGATATCCTTTCCCAGACCTTCGGGTGCGCCTTCGCGAAGGCGAGGCCGCCGAGCGCGGACGCCCCTTCGGCGCCCGAACCGCGCAGCCGGAACCCGTCCTCGTCGACGATCATGACCAAGCCCGACGCGTTCGTCGAGACTTGGTTCAGCGTGCGGATAAGCCTTTCTCCCTGATAGTGGACGACCAGGATGCCCCGCCGGTGCCCCTTGCCGTCCATGACCGGGGTGGCGAATCGAACGGCGGGATCGAGCTTGCCGGCGGTCCCGCCCTCCTCCTCGCCCAGGCCGAAAGGCGAAACGTAGACCTCCCCCCTCTTGAGGATGAAGACCTGCGAGGAATAGAGCCGGCGCGCGTCCGGAAGCAGGCGGCCGTCGGGGACGATGCGGGCCCCGCCGTCGGCGTATTCCACCCGCACCACCTCCCTGCCCCCCCCGTCCAGATACCCGATCCGGTCGTAAAGCCCTTCGCCCAGATGGCCCTGGAGATACTCCGCCGCAAGCCTGCGTTGGTCCGGATCACCGACGAGGAAGTCCCGCAGGATCCTCTGCTCCGCCAGGCGCAGGACGTCCGAGGCCACGGAACCGTATTCCTTGGCGATGATCTCCACCTGCAGGTCCACGGCGCGGTCCCGGTCATACTCGATGATGGATATCTCCTTCCTGAGGTCCTGCAGATACAGGAACCCGACGGCGGCGACGAGCAGCGCGAGGCTCGGCAGGAAGAGGACGAGGAAGCGCTTCAGGATCATAGTCCGGAAATCAGCGCCGGCGGCGGCTCGCCGCACCACGGACCGCAACGCCTGCCTTAGGCGGCCGGGCACTGCGGCCCTGCCGGGCCACTGCACCACGGACCGCAACGCCTGCCTTAGGCGGCCGGGCACTGCGGCACTGCCGGGCCGCCGCCTTTGCGGCGCCCGATCGCGGGATTCTTTTCCCGGCACTGCGGCCCTTCCGGGCCGCAGCCGCGAACACGCCGACGCCGGGGTTCAGGACGCCGTCGGGGTCGAACCAGCGCTTAACCGCGCCCAGGGCCTCGCGGTACGACGGGTCGAGGCGCTCCGCGAACCGGGAGCCGACGTCCGTTCCCAGCCGGTACGGCACGCCCAGCGGGCCCAGGACCTCGCGGAACCTCGTCTCGAGCTCGCGCGCCCGCTCCTCTCCGGCCTCCGTCGAGTGCAGCCACCAGGGCAGCGCCAGAACGGCCTCGCGCCCGAAGTAGGTCTGAAGCCCGCCTTTCGGCAGGGCGAGCCGCGCGACGTCCCGCCGCAGCCGCTGCTGCCAGAGCGAGTAAGCCCTCACCGCGCGCGCGTAGGGAAGATCGAACGCCACCCCCTTCCATCTCGTGGCCTGGCGCGGGCCTTCCTCCCCCCGCGGCTGGGCCTTCGGATAAAACCACATGGAGGGAGGCTCCCGGAGCGCCCGGGCGGGCGGAAGGCCGTTGGCGCGCAACGCCTGGGCCAGATAGAGGCGCTTGGCCTCGAGCTCCTCGCCGGAGCCGTAACCCGCGATCTGGATGTGCGACACGTCCGGCTGAGACGTCGTCGAGCTCTCGTGGATCCAGGAATGGCACAGCATCCCGCCGCGCACGGCCTGCGCCGCGGCCACGACGCGCTCGAAGGACTCGACGTCCCGCGGGACTCGCAGCTCGAAGGCGCGGACCCGCGGGGCCGGGGGCACGCGCAGCACGAGCTCCGTGATGATCCCCAAAGCCCCCTCCGAGGCCAGGAACAGCCCCGCGAGATCGGGAAGCCCGGCGCGCGAGAACCGGGGCAGCTCCGGCGGCAGGGCCGAGCCCCCGGTCCGGAGGACCTCCCCGGTGCCCAGCACCGCGGTCAGGCCCACCAGGTGCGGCGCCACATCGCCGGAGAACATCCCGTGCCCGGCGTTCGTGTCGTTGGCCACCATGGAAGCGACGGTCGCGGCCCCGAAGCCGGTGGGGGAGACGGGCAGGCAGAAGCCCTTGGCGCGCAGGGCGCGGTCGAGAGCCGCGACGCTCATGCCGGCCTCCACGGTCACGGTGCGCTCGGCCTCGTCGAAGGCGACCAGCCGCGACATGCCGCGCATGTCCACGATGACGGCGCCGCCCGCGTTCATGTTGCCCCAGAAGCTGGTCAAAGAGCCCGCCGGGACCAGGGGGATCCGGCGGCGCCGCGCCCATCGCACCAGGGCCGCGACCTCCTCGATCGAGACGGGACGGACCGCGGCGAGCGCCCTGCCGCAGGCGTGGCCGGCGAAATCGGAAGCGTAGTATCTGAGCCCTTCGCTTGAAAAGACCACGCGCCCGCGCGGCGCCAAGCGCGAGAGCTCCGATTGGACGCTCACCTATACGTTTCCGCGCGGAGGCGGCAGCTCCCTGACCCGCTTCTCGTAGGAGCGGAGCCACTCCTTCTCGATGCGGTCGCGCTCCTGCAGCAGCAGGTCGTACTGCTTCTTTTGGTCCGGCCGGAGCTCCTTGCGGACGCGCGCCTGGACCTCGTCCTCCTCGACCTCCATGCGCTTGAGCATCTTGTCGAACTTGCGGTTGAGGGCCAGGATCTGCCTGTGCAGCGCGAAGGTCTTCTCCCGGTGCGCCCGGCGGACCGTGGCGTGTTCCCTCAGCAGACGGTTCTTGGCCGACATGTGGAGGGTCACCCGCCTCTTCTGCTCCCCGCTGAGGCCCAGGTTGCGAGAGAAGTGGGTGACCTCCTTGCTCACGTCGAACCCGATCCGGTCCCGGATGACCTCGACCTCGGCCTGCTCGGCCCATGCCTTGAGCCGGGGATCCACGGGCTCCGGCAAGGCCTCGCGCACCTCCCGGGGTATGGTGATGCGCGGGATCGGCGGCAAAATCGTTCCGTCGAACGGTGACGCCTTCTTTTTCCGGACGCCCTTCTTTCGGGCCTTCTTCGCCATCGTCGTCTCCTCGTACCCTATTGGGGGATCTCGTCGCCGGTCATCGCCAGCTCGCCCATCCCGCCCGGAGCTGGCTCGGGATCCGGCGTCATGATCTGGCGGACCAGGTCCTCCATCTCCTGGGCCCCCTCGAACGAGCCCAGGGCCTCGACCGTCTTGCGGAACAGGTCCGGGGCGAGCTGGGCCACGCGGCGGAAGTCCTCCACCTGGCCCTCGGTGTCGCCCATCTCGCCGCAGAGCATGCCGCGGCTGGCGAACGCGAAGCGATGCCGCGGGTTGGCCTTGATCGCGCGGTCCAGGTCCGCCTTCGCCTCCTGATGGCGCTTGAGGCGCCGCAGCGCCTCCCCGCGGACGAAGTACGCGTCGGCCGTCTCCAGCGACAGCCCCAGAGCGCGCTCGGCGTCCTCGACCGCTTCTTTGTAGGCTCCGAGCGAGATGCGCAGCTCCGCCCGCCAGATCCACAGCCACGCGCACTGCGGGTCCATCCGCAACGCCTCGTCGAGATCGGCCGCGGCGCTCTCCGCGCGGCCCGTCTGCCAGTGCAGGCGCCCGCGCCAGCCGCGGGCCCAGGCGAAGTTGGGCTGGATCCGGATGCAGAGGTCCAGGTCCTGCTCACCGTCGGTGGGCTTCTCGACCGCCAGCTTCACGGCCCCGCGCCAGGCGTAGAGCCAGCCCGCGTTCGGGTTCTGCGCGATGGCGTCGTTGAGCGACTCGAGCACACCCCAGCATTTCGGATCGATCGCCGTGCCGCCGTACTCGAGCGGGAACCAGCATCGCTTGATGTCCCGGCGGATCGCCTGGGCCAGGTCCGAGAACGCGCCCAGGTAGTCGCCGATGAGGTAATTGGCCCGCGCCCGCAGGGCCCACACCTCGTCCTCGTATCCCAGAAGCTTCAGGTTCAGCGCCCGGTCGAAGTCGAGCACGGCCTCGTCGTAGCGCTTCAAAGCGAAGAACGCCTCGCCCCGCCTCGCGTAGGCGTACCCGTAGGCCGGGTCCAGCCGTACCGCGCGGGAGAACTCCGGGATGGCGCTCGCGTACTGCTTCTTGTCGCAGTGCAGGCGCCCCAGCCACATGCGGGGCTCGGGCATGCCCGGAGCCATCCGGGCGGCGGCCGAGAAGTCCTTGCGGGCCTCGTCGAAGAGCTTGGCGCGGCGCTTCGCCTCGGCGTTCCACATGCGCAGCCAGGCGCACTTGGGGTCCATCTGCGCGGCCTTCTCGAGGTCCTTGAGCCCTTCCTTGACGAAGAAGTACTGCATGCGCGCGCGGCCGAGGCAGGCGCGGATCCAGGGAGTCTTCGGCTCGAGCTTGGCCGCGGCCTTGAGCTCCTCGATCCCCTCCTCCACGCGCCCGAAGACCGCCATGCGCAGCATGTCCCCGCGCAGGGCGTGGGCCCAGCCCGCTTTGGGGTGGCGCTTGATGAAGTCGTCGAGCTTCTTGAGCGACTGCTCGCTGTTCTCGAGGGGCCCGGCGCCCGAGATCAGCTCGGAGTAGAACGTCTTCGCGTCGGGCTCCAGGCGCGTCGCCTCGAAGATCGCCCGGGCGGAGCCCTTGATGTCGCCGGCGGCGGCCAGCGCCCGGCTCTTCAGGACGAGAGCTCCCGTGCACAGAGGGTCTAGGCGCACCGCCTCCTCGAAGTCGGCCAGGGCCTCGCCCGTCTTCTTCTCCTCCAACCGCACGCGCCCGCGCAGCAGGTAGGCCGGGACGCAGCGCGGGTCCACGGCGAGCGCCCTATCGAGGGTCTCGACCCCCAGGTCGGCCTCGTTGCGGGTGAGCTGGCAGACCGCCATCCAAAGATACGGCCATATCCAGCCCGGCGCGATGCCGACCGCGGTCTCGAGGTCGCCCAGGCCGAGGTCGCTCTTCCCCATGTGGGTCAGCAGCTCCCCGCGCCACCCCATGGCCTGCGCGTCCTGCGGGTCCAGGTCGAGCGACTCGTCGAGGTCCTCCAGGGCGTCGTCCTTGCGGCTCAAGAGCCGCAGTATCCGTCCCCGGAGCGCCAGCGCCCGCGCGTCGTCCGGCGCTCCGGCGACGTAGCGGTCGAGAAGGACCAGCGCCTCCTCGTGGCGGTCCGGGTCGTAGTGCTGGCCCAAAGGAAGGGCGTACGGGAAGAAGTACTTCTGCTCCACGTTGAGGATGGCGGGCAGCCCCGCGATCTTGTCCTCGTAGCCGAGCGTCTTGAGCCTGCGCTCGATCGCGAGCAGCTCCGGCGGCATCCGCTTGTTCCTCTTCATCTCAAGCTCCTCCCGATCAACTCCTCGGGCGCAGCCGGATCACCGGCGCGCTAAGGCGCGCCGGCTTGCGCCTCGACGCGCGGCCGGCCGGAACGGGCTCGCGGGACGGCTTCGACCGCGGAGCGGAGCCGTGCCGAGACCCCTTGGGCCGGGTCCGGCGCGAGCCTCCGTCTTTCGAGGAACGTTTCGTATCGCGGACCACGGCCTGCGCGTCCGCGTTGCCGGGATCGAAGCCGAGCACCGCCTCCGCGGCCTCGAGAGCCGCCGTCGGATCGCCCGATTCGAGCTTCTCGGCGACCCGCTCCATCAGCTGCTCGCTCAGCCGCTCGCGAGCGGTCTTGTCCATCAGCTCGGGCATGAACTTGAGCGCCCGGGCGAAGTCGAGCATCTCCCCGAAGAAATCGCCGAGCTTCTCCTTGGCCAAAGCCCGCGTCACGTAGGCCATGGCGTGCTCCGGGTTGAACTCCAGGGCCCGGTCGATCGCGACGATCGCGTCCTCGAAGCGGCCCAGTCCCGCGAGCGCCTCGCCGCGCCACATATGCGCCTCGACGAAACGAAGGTCGAAGGTGAGGGCCTTGTCCAGGTCCTTGAGCGCGCCCTCGAAGTCCTGGACCCGCAGCTTCACCTCGCCGCGCCAGCCCCACGCCCACGCCGAGCGCGGATCCAGACGCATCGCCTCGTTGAACGCCTCGAGGGCCAGGGGGCAGCGCCCCAGCCGCGAGAGGGCCGCGCCCTTCCAGGACCACGCGCGGGCGTAGGTCGGGTCGAGCTGCGTCGCCTTCTGCAGGTCCGGCAGGGCCGAGCCCGCCTTCCCGAGCTTGATCTTGGTCTCACCGAGCCAGGCCCAGCCCCACGCCAGCTTGGGGTCCCGCTTCACCGCGGCGGCCAGATCCTCCAAAGCCCCTTCCCAGTCGCCGAGCTTGAGCCTCGCCTCACCGCGCCAGGCCAGGGGCCAGCCGCCCTTCTTTTCCTGGGCCACGGCCGTATCGAGCCCCTTCAAGACGCGCCGCCACTCCTTCTCGCGACCCGCCAGCTTCCCGTGCACCCAGCTGTACTTCGGGTTGAAGCGGACCGCCTGGGCCATATCCTCCATCGCTTCCTTGCCCATGCCCGCGTAGAGCCGCGCGAACGCCCGCTGATGGTAGCCGTGCGGATAGCGGGGGTGCAGAGTCATGGCGAAGTCCAGGTCGGCCAGGGCCTCGCGCTCCCGCTCCATTAGGCGGTAGAGCCCGCCCCGCCAGACGTAGGAGTACATGTAGTACGGCTCGTACTTGATGGCCTTCGTCAGGTCGTCGATAGCCTCCTTGAACTTCCCGGCTATCCGTACCGCCTCGCCGCGCCAGGCGATGACCCATCCGCAAGTCGGGTCCAGCTTCACAGCCTTATAGAGGCACTCCACCCCTCTCTCCGGCTGGCCGGTCTGGGCATACCCGCGCCCCAAAAACGCCATGAGCCAGGGACTTTTGGGATCGAGCTCCACGGCCTTCTCGAGGTCCTTGACCGAGTCGAGGTAGAGCGAGAGCTTCGGCATCCGCAGGATCTCGCTGCGCAGGCCGTAGAGCCAGGCCGCGTCCGGACGCTTGCGGATCGCCCCATCGAGAAACGCGAGATCCTTCGCGGTGGGCTCCAGGTCCCCGCAGCCGATGATCTGGTAGTAGCCCACTTTGCAGTCGTGGTCGAAGCGGATGGCCTCCTCGTAGTCCGCGGCCGCGCCCTTCTCGTCGCCGTCCCACAGGCGCGAGTGCCCGCGCATCACGAGGGTCCCTCCGCAATGCGAGTCAATAACAGCTGCCCGGTCGAAAAGCCGGATGGCCTCCTTGAAGTCCCTCAGCTTCGTCGAGAGCACGCCCGCGAGCAGGTTGATGACGACCTTCTCCTCGCCGATCACCCGCAGGGTCTCCAGGTCCTTGCCCGCCTGGGTCAGGTCGCCCTTGAGCAACGCCCACGCCCCGCGCCAGACATAGGTCCAGATCATGTCCGGGTCGCCCCGCTCGGCGCGGGAGAAGGCGTCGGCCGCCTGTCCCTCCTCGCCCATGGCGAGCCTCAGCTCGCCCAGGCAGGCCCGGGCGTATCCGTCGTCGGGACGCAGCTCGAGCGCGCGCCTCAGGTCGGCCAGGGCGCCTTTGAAGTCGCCCACGATCCGGAGCGCCCGGCCGCGCATGGCCAGGGCCTCGACGTCCTCGGGCGCCTTCTCCAGCGCCTTGTCGAGATCGAAGACCACGCCGCCGAAGCGGTGCGGGTCCACGGCCAGCGGCCGCCACATGGCGTAGCCGGACCAGTCCGCGGCGTCGACCGCCGTGAGCTGGTCCAGACCCATGACGATCTGGTCCATGCGGTAATCCAGCCACTTGCGCTTCGCGGCGAGGAGGCGCTTGTTCGCGCTCTTCACAGCTTCTCGATGAACGCCTTGAGCTCTTTGGCGAACACGTAGTTCGGTTCCACCATCAACGCCTGGTCCACGGCGTACGCCGCGGCTTTGCGGTCGCCGAGAGCCACCGTCACCTCGGCCAGCCACGCCCACGCCCACGCCGTGCGCGGGAAGATCTTGAGCGACTTCTCAAGCGCCTTGCGACCTTCCTTCAGCTTGCCCAAAGTCGCCAGGATCCGCCCGTGCCAGGCGTGCGCGTGCATGTACTTCGGCGCCAGGCGCAGAGCCTGCTGGACCTTCGGCAGGGCCTCGCGTCCCCGTCCGGCCCGGAACAGGGCCTCCGCCCACCAGGTCAGCATCCAACCGTGGAACTCGGTCGTCTTCCCCTTGAGAAGCTTCTCGGCGCGCTCGAAGTTCTCCAGAGCCTCCTCCATGCGCTTGGCCTGGGTCAGGGCCTGGGCGTACCACGAGACCCCGCGCGCGTCACGCGGGCGCTTCTTGAGGTAGCGCTCCAGACAGCTCAGCCCCTCTTTCTCCTGGGACGGATGCTGGATCCAGAAATACTTCTGGTCCCGGTGGATGGCCTCCTCCATGTCGTCGAAGGCGCCCGGGAGGTCCCCCATCGCGCGCTTGACCAGCGCCCTCTCTGAGAACACCCACGGATAGAACGTGTACGCCCTGGCGCACTCGTTGAGGTCCTCCATCGCCCCCTTCAGGTCGCCCAGCCGGCGGCGCGTGCCGCCCCGCCACGCCCAGGTCCAGCCGTAGTCGGGATCGAGCTTGAGCCCCCAGGTCAGGTCGGCCAGGGCCTTCTTGAGTTGGCCCAGGTGCCGGTACGCCTCGCCGCGCCACGCCACGCACCAGCCCAAGGGCTTCATGCGTATCGAACGGCTCATATCCTCCAGGCCTTCCTTCGGGTAGGCGTAGACGAACTCCACGCGGCCCAGCATCCCGTAGGCCCAGGCCGCCTTGCCGCTCAGGCGGACGGCGTCCTTCAGGTGCTTGATCGCGTCCTCGAACCTGCGCTCCGTACGGCAGACCTCGCTGCGCGCCACGGGAATCCAGGGGTTGTTCGGGTCCATGCGCTCGGCCAGCCGGTAGTCCCTCTCCGCGAGGTCCATCCGCCTGAGCTTCCGGTACACCTCACCCCGGCACATGACGGTCCACGAAAGAGGCGAGCCGTGCTTCGCGGCGAAGGTGTAGTCCTTGAGCGCCTCCTTGTGCTTCTTGAGCCGCCGCCAGGCCTCCCCGCGCCAGGCGCGGATCCAGCCGGCCTTGGGGGCCAGGGCGATCGCCTTGGCGAAGATGGGCAGCGAGTAGTGCAGGTGCGCCGGCCTGAAGTCCCCGTTTGCCCGCGCGAGCAAAGCCAGCACCCACGGCTCCCTCGGCATCAGTTTCGCCGCGCGCTCCAAAGCGGCGCGTCCTTCATCGTAGCGCTGGATGTCGCGCAGAGCCTCTCCCTTCCAAGCGTAGGCCGGGCCGAAGGAGGGGTCGAGCTTGAGCGCCTTGTCGAAGCAGCGCATGGCCTCCTGCGGGTTGTCGAGCTTGCGCTCGATCTCGCCGAGGTAGGACCACAGTTCGGCGTTCGCGGTGCCGCGTCCCACCACGCGGCGCAGGGTCGCGCGCAGCCGAAGGTGCTCCGTCGGGTCCGGGATCACGTAGTCCCTCCACGCGTAGACCCAGCCCGCGCGCGGCTCCACGTAGTAGGCCGCCTTCCGGGCGTGGTCGAGCCACCCGTTGGTCGAAAGATCCACGTCCTGAGCCCGGTCCACCGGCGCGTCCCGCCGGTCCCTTTGGACCGCGCCTCCTTTCCCGGACACTCGCCTCGCGCTGGTCATGGTGCTCATGTGCTCCCTCCCCTATTCGGATATCGAATTATTCTACCGTTTTATGCGTCTTGCGTGCCCGTCGACGTCCTGATCCCTCTACAAAACAATCGCCTCTTCCGCGGGGACCGCCACCGCCAGGTCCCGGGCTGATGCCCGGAAGTCCCCGGCCGCGCCCGCGCTCAAGCCCCGGCCCACGAGCGCCAGCTGGTGCCCGGGCCGGATCTCCAGAGCCCGGTCGAAGTCGCGGCGCGCCCGCCCCCGCCGTCCCATGCGGCGAAGCGCCTCGCCGCGCCAGGCGTAGGCGTCGGCGAAGAGCGGGTCGAGCTCGATCGCCCGGTCCAGCTCGGCGGCCGCGGCACGCGGATCGCCGGCCTGCAGAAGGGCCTCGCCGCGCCAGGCCGCGCACCACGCCGAGGAGGTCTGCGGCCCCGCCGCCTTGCCGAAATCGGTGACGGCTCCCCGGAAGTCCCCGCGGCGGCGGCGCAGCCACGCGCGCAGGGCGAACGCGCGCGGATAGTCCGCCTCGAGCCGGATCGCCTTGGCCACGGCCTCCTCCGCGGACGCGTATTCGCCGAGCCCCACCAAGGACTCCGCGCGCCAGGCGTGTGCCCAGGAGAGGCGGGGACTCAAGCCGAGCGCCGCGTCCAGGTCCGCCAAGGCCGGCCGGTATTGTCCCAGGCGGATGCGGGCCTCGCCGCGCCAGGCGTGTGCCCAGGCGTAGCGGGGCTTGCGCCGGAGGTAGGCTCCGAAGTCGCGGACCGCCGCCCGATAGCGCCGCACCTGCTCGGGCTTGAGCCGGCCGCCGGCGCCCAAGAGCGTTACGTTCAGGTCCCCGCGCGCGGTGCGCTTGAGATCCGCGACGCACCCCGGGATGTCCCCGAGCCGGCGCCGCGCGTCCGCCCGCACGTAGAAGGCCCAGAGCTTGACCTGGATCACCGATAGGAACAGGTCCAGGTAGGCGCACGTGTCCTTGTAGCGGCCGAGCGCGCTGAATACCCCACCGAGCCACGCGTAGCTCCAAGGATACTCCGGAGCCACCTCGATGGCCCGCTCGAAATCCGCTTTCGCGCCGCGGATATCGCCGTCAAACCTGCGCGCCTCGCCGCGCCACGCCACGCCCCAGCCCATGGTGGGGGCGAGCTCCACGGAGCGGCTCAGGTACTTCATGCCGGTCTTCCGGCTCCCGGAGTTAAAATGCGACCGTCCGAGGAGCGTCGCGATCCAGGCGCTTCGCGGCTCCGCGCGGAAGGCGCGCTCGAACTCCTTGATGGCCTCCGTGGGCCGGTTGAAGTGCGGAAGGCGCAGGGTCTCCCCGCGTATGGTCCATAGCCAGCTCTTCGGCGGGAAACCGCGCCGCCGCTTGGACGCGAGCGCCTCGGCGGTGTTGAGCGGCCGCGGCCTGCGCAAGAGTTCGTCCACGCGGCGCATCACCCGCACGGCATCCTCCCGGCCGGAGAGCCGGTCCAGCTCCAGGTCGAAGCGCCAGGCGCAGTCCGGCTCCTGGAAGATCGCCGCCTCCATATGGCGTATCGCCGCGGGCACGTCTGCGCGGCGTGCGCACGCCCGCGCGCGCCACACAGAGGCGCGGCCGCGCACGCGCGTCTCCTCCATCAGGCGGCGGAGCTTGGCCGAGCCGATCACGCCTTTCCTCCCGGCGGCCGCCCCTGCGAGGGGATCGTCGGCACGGTGAGAATGCCCGGCGCCGCGCGCTCCAACCTCTGGAAATCCTTGACCTGCCCCCTGAATTCCTTGAGCTCGCCGAGCGTGACGGCGCGGCTGAGGCGCGCCCATACCGAGTCCGGATCGAGGCGGAGCGCCCGGTCGAGGTCCTTCTTGGCCGACCGCGGGTCTTTGAAGAACTCCCGGGCCGCCTCGCCGCGCCACGCCAGCAGCCACGCGAGGTCACGCCCCGGCCCCTTCGCGCCGGAGAGATCGTGGAACGCCTCGCAGCGCGGGTTCATGCGCACCGCCTTATTGAAGTCGCCCAGCCCATCCAGGAACCGCCCCGTGGCCGCCCTGACCTGGGCCCGGACCGCGAACGCCCAGGCAATTGAGGGATCGAGAGCCACGGCCCGGTCCAACGCCTGGAGCGCTTCGGGAAAGCGCCCCATGCGCCGGAATACCTCGCCGCGCCAGGCCAAGACCTTGGCGTCCTTCTTTCCTCTTTTCGATCCCTTCTCCAACCAGCGAAGGGCCGCGCCCCATCGCCGGCGATCGGCCTCGATCTTCGCGGCCACCACGCAGGGCCACGGATCGCGAGGTTCGGCCCGGCAGGCCTCGGCCGCCGCCTTCGCGGCCCGGCGGTGATCGCCGACCGCGCGAAGAAGCTCCGCGCGCAGGACTTTCAGCGAGCCCCGGCGCGGGCTCAGGGCGATCGCCCGCTCCACGTCGGCGAGCGCGGGCCGGAACTTGCCCAGCATGCGGCGGGCCTCGGCGCGCATGGCCCAGACCTCGGCGCGGTAGCGGTCCTCGCGCAGGACCCCGTCGAGCACGGCGAGCGCGTCCGCGTGCTCTCCCGTCCCCTTGAGATAGGCGGCGTACGCGAGCCTGACATCGATATGGCCCGGCCTCAGCTCCAGGGCCTTGCGCATGTCCTTCTCGGCCTCCTTGGCCGCTCCGGAGTCGAGGCGCAGGACGGCGCGCAGAGCGTGGGCCGGACCGTAGTCGGGATGCTTGCGCAGCGCGCTCTCGATGTCCTCGAAGGCGCCGGAGAGGTCGCCCAGGCGCTCGCGCGCCGTGGCCCGCCACAGGTAGGCCGGAGGATGCCGGGGGCCGTAGTCCACCGCGCTATCCAAGAACTTCCTGGCGCGGTCCGGACGACCCATCTCGAGCTGGGCGAAGCCCATCCAGGTATAGGCGTGCGAGGTCTTGGGCGCGAGACGGATGGCGCGCTCGAGATCGCGCACCCCTTCCTCCAAGCGCCGCAGGCGCAAGAGCGCCTCCCCGCGCCATCCGTAGGCGTACGCCGTCTCCTGCAGCGCGAGAGCCCGGGTCAGAGCGCGGATCGCCCCGGTCAGGTCGCCGGTGCGCAGCCGCGCCTCGCCCACCCACAGCACGCCCACCCGCGGCGGATAGCCCGCGCGCAATGCCGCGCGGAAATCGCGCAGAGCCCCGGCGTAATCCCGGCGCAGGCGCTTGCCCCATCCCCGCCAAGCCAGCGCCCTCCCGTCGCGGGGCAGGCGCCGCGCCGCCTCGTCGAGAAGCGGCGTGATATCGAGTATCTCCGTGTTCGCCTCCGCGTCGAAGAGCTGGCCCTTGCGCGAGTCCGCGTCCGCGGCGCGGTCCAGGTCCTCCAGCGCTCCCGCGAAATCCTTCAGGTGCAGCCGGGCCTTGCCTCTCTCGAAGAGCGCGGTCCCCAGCGCCTTGCCGCCCTTCGAGCCGTCGGGATCGAGCTCGATGGCCTTGGTCAGGGGCTCGAGGGCTGCCGTATATTTGCCCTGGCGACTGAGCGCGCCTCCCCACCACGAGAAGACCAGGGGGTCGCTGGGATCGAGGCGGGCCGCGCGCCGGAACACCGCGATGGCCTCCTTGTCGCGCCCGAGACGCCGGTAGACCTCGCCCCACCAGCCCGCGATCCATCCGTCCTTCGGGCACAGGCGGTGGGCGCGCGCCAGGTCGGCCAGGGCCTCGGCCCCGCGGCCGAGGAAGAAGTGCGGGCGCGCCATGAGCGCGTGGACCCAACCGGCGTTGGCATCGAGCTCCACGGACTTCTCGAAGTCCCGGAGGGACCTCGTCCAGCGGCCCTGGTCTCGCTGGATCTCCGCCCGCCAGGCGTAGAGCCAGGCGCGGCGCGGATACCGGGCGATAGCCTCGTCGAGCTCCCGCAGGACGCGCGGGTATTCGGAGCGCTTGGCGCGCCCTCCCCACGGGTCCCGAAGCCATGCCTCGCGCGGCCCCTTGCGGAGGGAGCGCTCGACCTGGCGCAGGCGCTCGGCGAGTCCCCTCACCGGCGCTTCCTCCGGCGGCTCTTGCGGCGGGTCTTGATGTGATGCCCGGTCATCAAGACCCAGAGGCGATCGAGCATCTTCTCGCCGGTCCCGGCCTTCTGGCGCCGCGCGCGCTTCGCGGCCTTGCGCGGACGCGGCGCCTTGACCGCCGGCTTGACCGGCGCGGGACGGGAGGCCCCGTCGCCCCCGCCTAGGCGCACGAACATGGAGGGCCGCTTCGACGGCTCACGCACGGCTCGCTTGGCGGCCTTGGGACGCGCCTTGGCGGGCGCCGGACGGCGAGGCTTGCCCGCCGGAAGCTTTGCCGGCTCGGGCGCGGAGGGACGCGCGACCCCGCCGAACAGCTTCCTCTCCTCGTAATAGCCCGGCATCGGGGGAAGCGCAGTCTCCTCGACCGGCTTAGGCGAGGGTTTTGAACGGACCCGCCCCGTGGCCGCCTTCCGGGCGGGACCGCGAGCCGGTTTACGCCGGGCCGGGGCGGGCCGCCTTGCCGGGCTGGGGACCTCGCTCGCCAGATCGTCCTCAACCGCGACCTTATACGGAGGCCGGGCCGCCGGAGGGACGGCCGCGATGGGAGCCGGCAGCATCGGCTCTTTTTCCGGACGCTCGAGCTCGCCGGCCGGTCCCGTCTTGGCGCGCCGGGCGCGCGCCGGAGCCTTGGCCGGACGCGCGGCGCGGGGCCGCTGGCCCGGGAGCACGTCCTTCTCGGCCAGCCTGCTCTCCAAAAGCGCCTGGAAGGTGGGCCTGCCCCCTTCCTCCATGGGAAGCGTCCGGGCCCGAGCCCGGGCGGGCCGCTGAGCGGGCCTCCGGGGCTCTCTCTGTCCTTCGGTCCAGCTCTCCGGAGGCAGGGCCGGGCGTCCCGGCTTGGACACCGCTGGCCCCCCCTTCCCGCTCTTCTCGGACTTGTACTGCTCGCGCAGCAGGGCTTCCAGCCCCGTGCCCATGGGCCGGCCGGTCCGGAACGTACCGGAGGGCCGCCGGAGCGGATAGCCCTGGACCTCGGCGCGAGGCTCGATGGGCTTGGCGGCCTTGCGCGCGGGACGCGCGCCGTTGGCCGGCGCGGGCGCTATTCCGAAAGATCCCACGTTCGGGTTCAGGATGTTGTCCGGATCGAACATATTCTTGAGCCGCTCGAGAAGACGGCAATACAGGGGATCGAGCCGCCGCTCCAGGATGGGCCGCCACGCCGTCCCGACGCGGTACGGGATGCCCAGCGGCGCCATGCGCTTGCGCGCCTCGCGCGCCAGGGCCCTGCTGGCCGACTCCATGGGCTCGCCGTCCCGGTAGTTCCAAGCGAACAGGCCCGCCACGCCGGCCGCGCTGAAGTAGTTCCTCAGAAAGCCGTCGGGCGACGCGAAGACGGACATGCGGGGCCGCATGTAATTGAGCCAGATGGAATAGAGCTTCTCCGCGTTCGCGTAGGGGAAATGCATGGAGCAGCCCATCCAATTTTCCTTATTAAGTGGGCGCTCCTCCCAGCGCGGAGGCTCGTTGAGGAGCAGCTGGGGCTCCTGCAGGCCGTGGTCCCGGCAGACCCGCTGCAGCCGGCGGACCTTTGCGCCCATCTCCTCCGGCTTTCCCGTCACCTGGATCTCCACGGTGTCGGGGTCCCCCGAGATCCAGGAGTGGTTGCGCCAGTACGAGACGGTATCCTCGCCGCGCAAAGACATCACCGCGGACTTCGCCCTGCGGTAGTTCTCCAGGCAGGGCTCGAAGCTCATGGCCAGCGTGCGGGTCTCCGGGACGGGCGCGAAGCGCATGGACAGCTCGGTGATGATCCCGAGCGCGCCCTCGGAAGTGAAGAAGAGGCCCAGCAGGTCGGGAAGGCCGTTGCGGGCGAAGTCATGCAGCCCCGAGACCGCGGAGGACGACCCCGCCTTCAGGACCTCCCCGGTCCCCAGCACGATGTTGGCCGAGACGATCATGGGCGAGATCCCGCCGCCGAACATGCCGAGCCCGGTGATGGCGTTATTGCTCACCAACGTGGCGATCACGGGGTCGCCGAAGCCGTCGGGCACCATCGGCAGGCACAGCCCCTGCGCGCGGAGCATGTCGTCGAGGTCGGCCAGCTGGATGCCGCCCTGCGCGCGCAGGATGAGCTCGGTCTTATCGATGTTGATCACCTTGGTCATGCCGCGCACGTCCACCGCCACGCGCCCGCCCACCTTCGTGGCGGCCCAGAAGCTCGAGCGCGAGCCGACCGCGACCAGCGGGATCTTGGTCCTGCGCGCCCACTGGACGAGCTGGACCACGTGCTGCTCGGTGGCCGGCCGCACGACCGCGATCGCCCGGCCCAGGTCGTGGCCCGCGAAGTCGCGGGAGAACTCCGTGATGACGTCGGGCGCCGTCGAGACGCGCGAGGCGCCGACGATCCGTGCGAGCTCTTGCGAAGGCCTCATACCCTTCCTCCCCTTGGGGGCTGGCCCGCCTGCTCCCTGCCTCCGAACCCGGGCGGCGTGGCCACGGACCCCTGCATCAGTATCTGCTCGAGGGTGACCTTCACCCTAGCGTTGCCGCCGATGACCTCGAGCTGGTCCAGGGTCTTGCGGAGCATCTCGGGGGCGAACTGCGCCAGCCGGCGGAAGTCCTGGATCTGGGCCTGGTGGTCCCCGGTCTCCCCGTGCAGGATGGCCCGGCTGACGAAGGCGAGCTTGTGGTGGTGGTTCATCGCGATGGCCCGGCCGAGGTCCAGCTTGGCCTCATCGTAGCGCTTGAGGCAGCGCAGGGCCTCCCCGCGGACGTAGTAGGCGTCCACGAGCTTGGGCCACAGCTGCAGCGCCGTGGTGGCCTCGTCGACGGCCTGCCGGAACGCGCCGCACGTCACGTAGAGCTCGGCCAGCCAGCCGTGGATCCAGGAGCACGTGGGGTCGAGCCGCGCGGCTTCCTTCAGATCGCGCTCCGCTTCCTTCATGCGGCCCGTCTGCCAGTACAGGCGCCCGCGCCAGGCGTGAGGCCAGGCGAAGGTGGGGGCGCACTGGATCGCGAGGCTCAGGTCCGCCGCGCCTTCCAGGGGCTTGTTCAGCGCCAGCTTGACCGCGCCCCGCCAGCCGTAGAGCCAGGTGGCGTTCGAGTCCTGGGCCAGGGCCTCGCTGATCGTCTGGTGGATCTCCCAGCACTTAGGGTCCTCCACGCTCGCCGTGTACTCGAGCGGGAACCAGCAGAGCTTGATGTCCCGCTTTAGCGTCCGGGAGATGTCCTCGAACATCCCCAGATAGTCGCCCGTCTCGTAGCGGGCCCGCGCGCGCATCCCGAACACCCATTCATGGTTGTTGGGCAGGCGGGTGTTGAGCGCCCAATCGAATTCGCGCACGGCTTCGTGGTAGCGCTCGAGATTCATCAGGGACTCGCCCCGCTTGGCGTAGGCGTACCCGTAGGCCGGGTCCAGGCGGATGGCCTGGTCGAAGTCCTTGATGGCCAGATGGTAGCGCCCCTTCTCGTTGTGGATGCGGCCCCGCCACAGCCAGACCATGGGCAGGTCCGGCTGCATCTTGATGGTGTCGTTGAAGTCCTTGATGGCCGCCCGGAACTGTCCGTCGCGCCTCCTGGACTCACCCAGCCACATGAGCAGCCACGGGCATTCGGGATCGATCTCGCAGGCCTTCTCCATGTCCTTGAGCCCTTCTTTGACGTAGAAATACTGGATGCGCGCGCGCGCGAGGCACGCCCAGAGCCACGACTTATGGGGCTCGAGGCTCGTTGCCTTCAGGTGGTCCTTGATGCCGTCCTCGTAGCGGCCGAAACGCGCGTTGCGAATGAGGTCGCCGCGAAGGGTGTAGGCCCACGCGGCCTTGGGATGCTTCTTGATGTAGGCGTTGAGCTTCTCGAGCGACTCCCGGCTGTTCTCCAGCAGGCCGTCGTGGGAGATCAGGATGTCGTGAAAGGTCTTCGCGTCGGGCTCGAGGTAGGTCGCGTCGGTGAACGCCGCCACGGCCCCTTCGGTGTCCCCCATGGCCGCCAGCGCCACGCCCTTGCATCCGTGGGCCGCGATGCACTTGGGGTCGAGCTCGGTCGCGCGCTTGAGGTCGGGGTACGCCTCCTGCGGCTTCTTTTGCTGCAGGCGCACCCGGCCCCGCAGTATGAGGGCCAAGCCGCAGTCCGGATCGATCCGCAGCGCCTTATCGAGAAGCTCCAGGCTGGGCTCGATCTCGTTGCGGAGCAGCCAGCCGATCGCGGCCCATATATACGGCCAGACCCACTTGGGGTCCAGGTTCCGGGCGTTCTCCAGGTCCTGCATGCCCAGGTTGAAGCGGCCCAGGGCCAGCAACAGCTCGCCGCGCCACCCGTAGGACTGGGCGTCCTCCGGGTCCAGCTCCACGGCCCGGTCGAGGTCCGCGAGGGCGTCATGCTTGCGCATCAAGTGGCGCCGGATCCTGCCCCGCAGCGCGAAGGGCCGCGCGTCGTTGGGCGACCTCTTGATGAGCCGGTTGAGGACCTCCAGCTCCGCGTCGTAGCGGCCCAGGTCGTACTGCTGGCCGTGCGGTATCGTGTATCCCAGATACAGCCTCTGGTCCAGGTTGAGGACGTCCGGGAGGTACGCGGCCGTGCCGAAGACGCCGCGCGCCATGAGCTTACGCTCCACCGCCTTGAGCTCCGCAGACTTCTTTCTCTTTTTCCCCATGATCATGCTCCTACGCCGGGTTCGGTCCGGCTTCCCCGGGCCTCCGCCAGCATCCGCTCGGCCGCGGCCGCGGCCTGTTTCATGTCCTTTCCGGGCAGCCTGCGCCCGTTCCCGATCCGCGACGCCGAGGCGAGGTCGCGGCGGGCCTGGTCGCTCCGGCCCAGCGCCTGGTTGGCCAGGAAGCGGTTGAGCAACGCCCAGAACTGCCCGGGCGAGAGCCGGACCGCCTCGTCGAGGTCCGTCAGGGCCCGCTCGTGCTTGCCGAGCAGCCGGTACGCCTCGCCGCGCCACACCCGGGCCTCCACGTCGCGCGGATCGAGCTTGAGCGCGCGGTCCAGGTCCGGCAAAGCCTTCCGGATGTCGCCCTGGCACATCCTGCTCGCTCCGCGCCAGCCGTAGGACCAGGCGTGCTTGGGGTCGCGCTTGAGGGCCGCGGTGAAGTCCTTCGCCGCGTCCTTGTAGCGTCCCATCCAAAGCTTGAGCTGGCCCCGCCAGGCCAGCGCCCACGCCGACCCGGGCTCGAGCGCGACCGCCTTGTCGAAGTCGGCGAGGGCCCCTTTCCGGTCCCCCCGCCAGTAGCGCGCCTCGCCGCGCCAGGCCAAGGCCTTCGCGTCCTCCGGCCGCGCCTTCAGCGCTCGGGTCAAATCGTCGACGGCTCCGGCCAGGTCCCCTGTCTTGAAGCGGGCCTCCCCCCGAAGGCCGTGGACCCAGGCGCGGGCCTCCGCTCCCTTCATGAGACGATCGGTCTCCGAAAGGATGCGCTCGTAGGTGTCCGGCCCCAGGATCGTCCGCTGGCCCAGGCCGCCGGGCCCGCTCTCGAACCGGCCGAACAGGTCCTCGAAGCTCTCCCATTGACCGGCCAGGTAGCACCACACGCCGTACTCGTTGCCCGCGTGGGCCTTGTCCAGCGCCTCCAGCGCGCCTTCTTCCTTGAGCCGGCGCTTGGCCTCGCACACCGCCGCATGGGCCTGCGCGCATTCCGGATCGATGCCGGCCAGGGCCTCGGCGGCCGTGAGCGCGGTCTTGTCGTCGCCCGCGTCGAGCGCCTTGGCGGCCGTGGCCAGAAGCTGCCCGCGAAGGGTCTCCCGGGCGGACTTGTCGAGGAGGTCGGGGGAGCTCTTCAGCGCGCGCGCGAAGTCGAGCATCTCCCCGAAGAAGTCGCCGAGCTTCTCCTTGATGAGCGCCCGCGTGATGTAGCCGATCGCGTGGTCGGGGTTGAGCTCCAGAGCCCGGTTCACCGCGGTCATGGCCTCCTCGAAGCGGCCCAGGCCCTTGAGCGCGTCGCCGCGCCAGACGAGCGCCTCCACGAAGTTCATCTCGAAGTTCAGGGCCTTGTCCACGTCGGCGAGAGCGCCCTCGAAGTCGCCGAGCCGCAGCTTGACCTCGCCGCGCCAGGCCCACGCCCACGCCGAGCGCGTGTCGAGCTTCATGGACATGTCGAGCGCCTCGATGGCCTCCTTGTGGCGCCCGAGCCGGTAGAGCGCGGCGCCCCGAAACGCCCAGGCGCGGTGATACGTCGAGTCGAGACGCGTCGCCTCCTCGAGGTCGGCGAGCGCGCCGGCCCAGCGTCCCAGCTTGAAGTTCGCCTCCCCGCGCCAGGCGTGGGCCCAGCCCATCTCGGGGTCGCGCTTGAGCGCGGCCGTAAGGTCCTTGACCGCGCCCTCCCAGTCGCCGAGCTTCATCAGCGACTCGCCGCGCCAGGCCAGGGGCCGGGCGTCGCGGGGGTTCTTCTTGACCGCCTCGCCGAGCCCGCGCATGATGCGCGCCGACTCCTTCTCGCGCCCCTTGAGGCGCCCCATGATGAAGGCGTACTTGGGCAGGTAACGCGCCGCCTGCTCCATGTCCTGCATGGCGAGCTTGCCCATCCCCGCGTAGAGCCTGGCGATGGCCCGCTGGTGGTAGGTGTGGTGGTAGCGGGGGTGCAGGTCCATGCCGGCATCGAGGTCGTCGAGGGCGTCGTCCACGCGCTCGAGCAGGCGGAAGATCCCGCCCCGCCACGGGTAGGCGTACATGTAGCGCCGCTCCAACCGGATCGAGGCGGTCAAGTCGCTGATAGCCTGCTTGAGGTCGCCCATGATGCGCAGGGCCTCCCCGCGCCAGGCGATCACCCAGCCGCACTTGGGGTCGAGCTCCACGGCCTTGTTGAGGCATTCCACCCCTTTCTCCAGCCGGCCGGTCTGGGCGTAGCCGCGCCCGAGAAACGACATCAGCCATGAGCTCTTGGGCGCGAGCTCCACGGCCTTCTCCAGGTCGTAGACGGACTCGCGGTAGGCCGCGAGCTTGGGCATGCGCAGGATCTCACTGCGCAGGCCGTAGAGCCACGCGGCCTTCGGGCGCTTCTTGAGCGCCTCGTCGAAGATCTTGAGCCCCCTCTCGTCCTGCGGGGGCTCCCCGCAGTCGAGGAAGGTGTGATAGGACACCTTGCAGTCGTGGTCCATCACGATGGCCCGCTCGTAGAGCTCGCCCGCGCCCTTCTCGTCGCCCGAGCGCAGCTTCGCCTCGCCCTGCATGATCACGACCCCGGGGGACTCGGGGTCCATCTTGTTGGCGCGGCGGTAGATGTCGATGGCCTTCTTGTACTGCCGGCGCCTCATGGCGAGCAGTCCCTCGAGGATGTACTCGATGACGGTCTCGTGCCCCATCCCGCGGGCGATGGCGACGTCCCGCTCCGCTCCCTCGAGGTCCTCCTCGCTCATCTCCCAGGAGGCGCGCCAGATGTAGGTCCAAAGCAGCTTCGGGTCCGCCTTCTCGGCGCGCGCGAACTCCTGCATCCCCGAGGTCTGCTCGCCGCAGGCCATCTTGGTCTCGGCCAAGGCGGCCCGGGCGTAGGCGTGGTTGGGGCTGATCGTCAGCGCCTTCTTAAAATCTCCCAGCGCCCCCTTGAGATCGCCCAGGATCCGGCGGATCCGGCCGCGCAGGGCCAGGGCCTCGACGTCCCGCGGCCGCTGGGCGAGGACCTTATCGAGGTCGAATACGGCGCGGCCGTGGCGGTACGGGTCGTACCACAGCACCCGCCACATGCAGTAGCCGCCCCAATGCTTGGCGTCGATCGGCGTAAGCTGGTCCAGGCCCACGACGATCTGGTCGCCGAAGCGCTCCTCGTGCTTCTTCTTCGCCGCAAGAAAGTGTTTATCCGCGTTCGTCATAGCTTCCTCGAAGACTCCTCTACCGTTTTCTCCCCGCCGCGACCCGCCACAAGGCCACGACCTTGACGGACGCGCCGCGACCCTGGACCGCGCTCGGCTGCAGCGTCCGGTTGCCGGCGCACAGGTCGAGCGCCGCCTCGGCCGCGGCGCGCGGGCGCCCCTCCCCCACACGCTCAGCGACGTAGGCCGCCAGCGCCGGGCAGATCCGCGCCGCCCGCCTCCAGTGGACCGCGGCGCGGTCTCCGGCGAGGACCGAGGCCAGAACGTGCGGCCACACCGAGCCCGGCGCGGCCCTCCGGGCGGGCGCCAAAGCGCGGCGGGCCCGATCCTCGCGGCCCAGCCGCCAAAGTGCCTCGACCATGCCGGCATGGGACTCCGGGTCCTTCGGCTTCAGCTCCAGGGCCCGCTTGAAATCGCGCACGGCTTCGGCGGCCCGCTCGAGCTTGAGCTTGGCCAGGCCGCGCCAGCCCAGCGTCCAGCCCTTCGAGCCGTGCGCCCAGTCGCTGCCGCCGTCTCGCAGGGCCCGCTCCAGGTCGGTCAAGGCCCGGTCGTAGCGGCCGCACCAAAGCTCCATCTGGCCTCGCCAGGCCCGGACCCAGGGCGCTCCGCCGCTGAGCCGCAGGGCTTCCCCCATGCCCCGGAACGCCGCGCGGACGTCCCCGCGGAACATGGCCGCCTCCGCCCGCCAGCAAAGATGCTTCGCCGCCCAGGACCCCGCGGGCCCGCAGCCCGTCGGGTCCAGCCG
>JBDREN010000207.1:0-13160 GCA_043819795.1 Elusimicrobiota bacterium | reverse complement strand
TGCTCGAGGCGGGGCTCTGGCTGGTCGCGGGGGCGATGCCGCTGGCCTGGTCGACATCCCTGTTCGCCGAATACACGCTGCCCAAGCTGCTTCTTCTCTCCGCCGGGGTCCTCGTCTCGTCCGCGGGGCTCTTCTGGGGAGCCGCTTCGGGAGCCATTAGGGTCCGTTCGACCGAGATGGACCTTCCTCTGCTGGCGTCGGCGGCCGCCCTGGCTCTCGCCACTGTCTTTTCGCGGGACCGTCTGCTGAGCCTGTCCGGCTCCTATAACGAGCACTCCTTCGGCGTCTGGCCGATGCTCCTGTGCGTCGCGGTCTACTACCTGGCGGCCTGGGGACTGGAAGGAGAACGGCAGCGGCGGGTCCGGATGCTTTCCATCGTAGTGGGCGCGGCGGTTTCCTGCTACGCCGTCCTGCAGGGGCTCGGCTTCGAGCCGTGGGAGCTCAGCGGAAACATCCCCCAAGGACGAGCCGTCTCGGCCTTCGGCAGTCCGGTGTACTTGGGGGCCTACTTGGCCTTGGTGCTCCCGCTGGCGCTTGACAGTGCGCTGGTCAAGAGCCGTGAGCGATGGTACGGGACCGTTTCCCTTGCCCTCATCGCAGCCGGGCTTTGGGCGACCATCTCCAAGGGTGCTTGGCTGGCTGCGGGGACCGGGGCCTTGGCCTACCTGGCCTTGACCGGCCGTCTGCGGCCTCGTCGGTGGGGCCGATGGGTCCGGACGGCTGCCATCCTCGGCGTGGCGGCGGCCGCCCTCATCCTTGCCCTTCGTCTGTCGCTGCGCGGAACCGACTGGACGCAAACCTCGCGCCGGGAGATCTGGCGGTCGGCATGGGCGGCATTCCTCGACAGACCCGCGACAGGATGGGGGCCGGACACCTTCGAGCTCGTATTCAGGCGACATAAGAGCGAGGCGTACGTGCGGTCCGCAAACCTAGCCTCGTTCCAGGTCCACGCGCACAACGATTTCCTGCAGGCCCTGGCCACGACCGGGCTCGCGGGCACGGCCGCCTACGCGTTCTTCATCGCGGCGCTCGCGATGGCCGCATGGAGGCGCCTGCGGGAACCCACCGGCGGCACGCTTGCCGCCGCGCTCGCCTCGGCGTTGATCGCGCTGCTGCTCAACATGCAGTTCAACCCGCCCCCGCTCGCCGCGCTCGCGATGGCCGCCATGTTCATGGGAATGCTATGCGTCCCGATAGGACCTCTCAAGGTAGGGGCGAAGCCAGGGACGCCGCGCGCCCTTTTGCCGGCCGGCCTGCTGCTTCTGGCGGGTATCGTGTCGGTCGGGCTCTCCTGGCGGATGGTTCGCGCGGACGGCGAGTTGAGGGCCGCGCTGGAGCTTCAGAGGCTCGGCCTCAACGACCAGGCCCTCGAACGTCTCCTGAGCGCCGTGCGTCTCAATGGCTGGGAGCTCGAGTACCGGAAGCGGATCGTCCGCCACCTGACCCAACGCGCGCACGACGGCCTCTCCCGGCTCGAGCGCTTCGACCTGGCAGCGCGGCACGCCGCAGAAGCTCGAAATCTCCATCCGAAGCATGCGCAAGCGCATTACTTATGCGGGTTCACCGCCCTGAAGCAGGCCCAGGCCGGGCGACCAGAACGCCTCCACGCCGCGGAAATGGCTCTCGACTCAGCCCTGGACCTGGATCCTCTGGGCGGTCCCGTGCTTCGCGCGCGATACCGGGCGGCCCTGCTGCGGGGCGACCCCGGGGCCGCCGCTTGGCGAGAAAGGCTCGAGCGGCTCGAGAGGCGGTAGACACCCGCGCCCGGGACCTCGACGATGAGGCGGGCTGCTTCAAGTTTCTTCTGATTTCCCGGATCAGCGGCCGCAGGGTCTTCTCGATCTTGGGCGACAGCTCGACGGCCTTGAGCGCGTCGTCGAGCGCGGCTTGGTAATCCTGCATCCAGTTCGGCGGGCGGCGCTCATGAGCCCGGGCGTGGCGACAGGGGTCTTGCGAATGTAATGTATTCATGTCATACTATATGTAATGAAGATGGATATGGCCCTTGGCGTGTCGCCGGACGGCAGGATGTCGCTCAAGGTCCGGGGCGGGGGGCGCGCGCGTCCCGTGTGCACGGTGAAGGAGGCGTGCAGCCTGCTCAAGCGGACGCGCCGGCAGGTCTATCGCCATATCGAGAACGGGATACTGCCCTCCATGGGAAAGGTCCTCGGGGAATGGCTTCTGGACCGGACCGCCGTTGAGCGCCTGGGCCGCGATCCTCTCTTTGCCCAACCTGTTCCGGCCCGGCTGCAGCCTCTTTTTCCGGAATACCGCGTGGGGGACCTGAACGCCGGCAGGGATCGGGTGATGATCCTGGCCCGGGTGTTGGAGGGCGGCGGAAGAAGCGACATGAAATGGCTCTTGCGGCGCTACGGCCGGAAGGATATCGCTCGCTTTTTGGAGGAAGACGGCTCCCGGCTCTTGTCCGCCCGCGCCCTGCGCTTGTGGGCCCTGTTCTTCAGGGTCCGGCCCCGGCCGGTCCCGTCTTGGCGGAGAGCGGCCAATCCATGGCCCGAGACAGCGAGATGAACTGGCACGAGGAGGTCCTTGACGCTAAAGGGCGAAAGGCCGCCGCGCGCCTCGCCCCCGTCGTGTCCTCCGAGTTCTACTTGGCGGGCGGGACCGCCTTGGCATTGCGTTTGGGACACCGGATATCCCTCGACCTGGAATTGTTCTCGCCCGACGATCCGCTGGAAGAGGCCCGGCGCGCATCGCTGCTCAAGGCCCTTGCGGGTACGGGAAGCCTGGACATCCGAGAAGCCCAGGATGGGACATGCCATTTCCGCCTGGGGGGCACCCCGGTCAGCCTGTTCCACTATCCCTACCCCCTATTGTCGCCCGCGCGGGATTGGCGCGGGCTTCCGGTGGCGTCGGTCGAAGACATCGCCGCCATGAAGCTCAGCGCCATCGTCGGCCGGGGATCCCGGAAGGACTTCCTGGACCTATACTGCGTCTGTAGACGGATCGGGCTTGATGCCGTGCTGCGCGTCGCGGAGGGGAAGTTCCCGGATCGGCCGGAGTTCCTGCTGCAGGCCGCGCGTGCCTTGGTCTATTTCGAGGACGCGGAAAAAGAGCCCATGCCGCGCCTCTTGGAAAAGCTCTCGTGGCAAGCGGTGAAGTCCTATTTCGAGAGGACGGCGCCGAAGACGCTCCGCGGCCGGCTTCGCTGAACCGGACCGCGCCCGATATATCCGCTCAACGCCCGAACGCTTGGACCGGCCCGCCTTCGGGCCGGATAAGGGCGCTTCACCTGCCTGGGAAGCGGGCTTCGACAACCTGGGACCAGGGCCCCATTGCGGCGGGGGACCATATACGGCCTCCCGAAGCACGTCCGGCCCTCCTTCTTGAGATAGCCGCCATGCCATACTATGACCATGAGGCTGCGGATGCTGGGCTTGGCGGTGTGCCTGGGCCTGATCGCGCTCCTGCTCCGCTTCGATCGCTTCGTCGATAACGCCCTCTCCGGCCGGGCGAAGCTCGCCTCGGCCTCATCCCTCGCGCAGGCTCTTTGGCCGGCCGCCTCCGTGCCCGCCGCCATCGACGAAGCCCCCGCCCGCGGCGCGGAAACGCGGGGACTCCCTCGTGACCCGCGTGAAGCGAGAGGCTCACGGAAGCGCCCTCCGTCCTTGTTCGATGCCATGGACCCGCCGCTCCAAGACGCGCTGCGTTCCGGCGCCGGCGGATCGGCCCCCGGATCGGAGTTCTGGGACCGGGCCCTGAAGGGCGTGCGGTCGGCGCGCAAGGACGGCCGCGGCAGGATCGAGGTCACCACGCGCCGCTCTGGCGAGGGCGGCTTCCGCGCCGCGCGGCGTACGAGTCGGGCGGCTTCGCGATCGCGAAAGAGCGCGGGCCGGCGGAAATCGTCCGGAGCCCGTTCTCATGGCCGGGAGGCTCGCGTCAAGAGCCGCGGCCGGACGCGATCCTTGGCCCGCGGGGGCCGAGCTCTCTCGCGCCAACGTCCCCGGGTGGATTTCGACGGCAGCAGGAACGCGTCGTCCCGTTCCCTGCGGGCGTCCCTGAAAGACAGCGGGCTCGAGCTCGGCTCCTGGTACCGGAAGAGAAGCGCCAAGGAGAATGAGGCAAAGAAGAAGGAGCCCAAGCTTAAGGAGCCGAAGCTCTCCGACTGGCTCGGCAAGAAGCCGATCAAGCGGCCCACGGCCAAGATGGAGGCGCCCACCTTCGCGTCTTTGAAGCATGCGTTCCCGCCGTCCTTGCCGGACGGCAAGCCCTTCGAGAGCAAGACGCCGCGACCGGCCCATCTCGAGAAGCTCATCCCGCCGGGGGAGCACGAAAAATACGAGAGGTGGCTGGAGAAAGACAAGCACCGGGGCCGGGGCGACGAGCCCCACTGGCACATCGATGAAGAGAACACCCCGTTCCTGCACGTGGGCAAGTCTTGGGGCCGTAGCGACGGGGGCCGGTGGTCCTGGATGATCCTCAGCAATCGGCGCTGGTGGACGGTGGCCGACAAGGCCCAGCGCATGGCGCGCCATGGCGGGCGCTGGTGGTGGCGCACCGAGAGCGGCTGGTTCCTGCTGCACGAGGGCGAGCCCTGGGCCTACCGCCATTACGCGCGCTGGCAGCGCGACGGCCTCATCCATCCAAACGAGGAGACCACCCTGGCCTACAGCGAAGACGCCCGGCGCGTCGCGGTCACGACGCCGGGCGAGGGCACCCGCGTCTTCGACGCCCATACCGGAGAGGCGCTCGTCCTCTTCCCGGAAAAACGGTAGCGCTGATCGGTCGGGGCGTCTATGGACCCGGTAAGTAAGGCAGATGCGACAGGAGTCTCTTCGCCGCGCGAGGAGGGAAGCGCTTGGCGTAACCCCGCAGCCGACTCCTCTTGAGCCGGGTCCAGTCGATCTCGTCGAGCGGGGGGGGATCCCCACTTTTGGGACACCAAGAATCGGCGCCTATGGGCCGGCTACCGCATCCAATCCGGCTTTTCGATCTCGGACTCCGGGACCCCCAGAAAGTCGCGTTCGACGCGGTTGAGATTGGCGATATACTTGTCGAGTTCTTCGGCACGGGCGTCCATGGAATACATATCGACTGCCGACTCGAAGCGACTTGCCAGTTTCCCGTGGTCCAGAAGCTTCCTGGTGGACATTGCCTTGATATCGTCAGAGTCGTTTTGATTGAGCCGCTTGAGCTTGCTGACGACGACGTCCGTAACGTCCAAGACCTCCACGGAGAAGTTCTTAAGCGCTAAGTCGCGCACGGGATGAAAGACCGGGCGTTGCGGCCAAAACAGGATCGCCTGGGTCACCACTTCAAGATACATCCGGTATTTCTCGGAAAGGGAGGTCTTGGGGCCGCCTAGTTCCAGTAACTGCGTCTTCACCGCGGGCGTGATTTCCGCGGACTCCAGCACATCGCTGTCCTTGGTTCCGCGCTCGTAATCGGTCTGCAGCATGAGAGCCGCCGAACCGATGAGACTGAGGAGTATCGGTTCGCCGCCGGCGGGCTTCCAGCGCGCGTCGATCTCGTTCAAGAAATCCCTAATGAGCTTCACGGGCCGCTCTCAGTGCCCGGATGAAATCCTCCGTCTGGATCCGGGTGGTGATGCCCCAGCGCTTCGAGATATCGGAGCTCTCCTTATGGGCTTCCGTCAGGGACTTCTCGCTGGCGATGTCGTGGTCCAGCACGTCGCTTGAGTCAGGGACTCCGTCCTCGGGCCCTCCGGGCCTCCGGCCGGGCCAATCGAGCGAGAGGAATGACTTCAAGATCACCTCGGCCCGGCGGTAGTTGAGCTTCCGATCCCGGGGGAGGGACTGCGATAGTTCGTGCCGCAAGGCCTCCAGCGTGTTTTCAAGGGCCCAGCCTAGGCGTTGCCCCAGGCCGATTTCCAGGAACTGGGTCTGGAGCTTTTTGAGATTGGTACGGTTGATATTCAGCGCGATTACGGGAGCGACGGCCGTGATTTGCCTGGAAGACTCCGCCGACACCAGGGCTTCGCGTACGGCATCGGCGACTTCTTTGAATGCTTGGGTCGGGAGGGTATCGGGGGACTCGTGCAGATATGTGGCCCCGAAGCGGGCCAGCGCGCTTTGGATCTGATCCTGGCGTTGGGCCCGTGCGGAAGCGAAGTAGTCGATGGGTACGTTGAAGGTCTTGAGGATGGCAAGCAGGTGCTCGGCCGTGAAGGAGCCTTTGCCACGCTCGAGGATCGATAGGTAGTTTTGCGAGATGCCGAGCAGTCTCGCGAGCTGGGTCTGCGTCCAGTGTCGTTGCTTGCGCAGCGCGCGGACGCGCTCGCCGATGATTGAGCGGCGGTGGAGTGGCCTAGCCCTCATATCTATAAATAGATTTAATTATCTATATAGTGATATTATAGCTAACAAGTATATATGTTGCAAGGCCTATTATTAATCACCTAAATTCTTCTATAAGACCAGGGCGGCGACACGGCCGGTCCCTGGGACCGGGGCATCCGGGCGTCCCGACCGGGGTGGGGCAGCACATCTTGACTTCCGCAAGGCTTCCTGAATCCTCCGCCTCTCGGAATGTGTCAAGCAGTTTGAGACAGTTTCCCGACCGTATTTACCGCGGTGTTCTTTAAGGATGTCTACGAGGGGGAGGCGGCCATCGTGGTCGAGCGCTACAGCGAGGCCGACGGGAACGCCGTGTCCAATGGCCGTCAGGCAAGCCCGAAAACGGGCCTCTGGCGGCGCGTTCTTGGGAGCCCTTCCCCTTGCCGGCGGTCAAACGCGGGCCGCACCGGCGGCACTTCACGCTCCGTCGGAGATGGTGGACCCCGGAAGACCTGGGCCTTTGGACCCTGTCGGTGCCGCGGGGAAACTGCTAACATTGGCCAATGCCCACCGAGAACGGCGGCAAGCCCGCGACACAGGTCCAATTGCAGGCGGTTGAGCAGGCGCTGAAGGACGACGTCGGGGCGCTTCGTTCCGAGCTTAAGGCGGTCGAGCAGACGCTGAAGGCCGATATTCATGGACTCGATCGAAAGATCGATCGCGTCGCCGTTGAGGTGGTCAAGCATTCGGGGAGGTTTGACGCTCTGGAGCAAACCCTCCGAAAAGAGATGACCCGGGGATTCGAGCGGGTCACGAAAACCATAGACTCCTTTTTGAGCGATCTCCAAACCTACGCCCGCGAGTCCGTTACGATTCCCAGGACGCTGGACGCCCACGGCGAGCGGCTCAAGGACCACGAAAGAAGGCTGTCCGTCATAGAGTCGAAGTCGTAGAACGATCCTCTCGCCCCTCAGGGGTCCTATCCCGCCCGACAGTGAAACTCAAACCGCCGCGAGTTCGGTGGGGGTCCAAAGAAGGCGCCGTGCTTGACTTTTGGGAATTGTCGGACTTTGGTGATCAGCATCGGTCCCAAATTCGCCCTGGATGTCCCGAAAGTCAAGCACGGCACCGTTTCCCGTTTCGAAATTCGGTAGAATCGGGGCATGAAGCGCTCCATCGCGCTCTTGTGCCTGCTCGCCGCGGCCTGCTCCGGCTCGCGGCCGGCGTACTCCCCCGAGGACCCGCTCTCCCAGAAGCCGCGGGCCGAGCCCTTCTACGAGGCGGCGCGCTCGACCGCCGCCGCGGAGCCCGGCGGGCGGCTCTTGTTTCGCGCCTTGGTGCCGGAGGGCTACCGGCGCTCCGAGGGGAGGCTTACGGCGCCGGTCGTCGCGGTGTTCTCCAAGGATGTCTACGAGGGGGAGGCGGCCATCGTGGTCGAGCGCTACAGCGAGGCCGACGGGAACGCCGTGTCCAAAGAAAGCTTCCTGCGCAACCTGAACCCCCGGCCAGGGGAAGTGTCGCTCGGCCGGCACAGTATCGGCGGCCGGTCTTTCGAGGTGTATCACGGCATCGAGTTCACTTCCTTCGATAGGCGCATCCAGCCCAACGACCCCTACGCGGACGCCCTCGGCGCCGCTATACGCCCCCCGCGGCTGAGCCTCTTCGAAAGACGCCGCTTTCCGCCGGGAGGGAACGCCTACCGCCTATACCGCTGCCGCAAGCTCGGGGCCTGGGGCCTGCTCGGAGACTATAGGCGCCTGCGGGCCAAGGAACGGCTGGAGGAGTTCCAAGCCGAGCACGGGGGACGGGGCGACCGTCGGCTGCTCGCGACCTGCTTCGGCTCGACGGTGGCGTGGGCCGTGGCGCAGGGCGAGACGGTACCGAGGATCCCCAAGCCCAGCAGGCGCCGCCTGCGCATCATGGCGCGCGAGGAGTGGACCCACGGGGCGTCCCGCCGCGTGGAGCGCGAATGCGTGCACCTGCGCGACATCCCCGGAGGATTTCTAGTATTGCGGTTCCGCGCGGCAAGGCACTCGTTTAGGCGGGAGCACGAGGCATTCGAGACCTTCCTCAGCTTGCTGTCTTTGGAGTAGAGAGGTCGTAGATCTCCAGGGAGCCGCCGCCCGGCGAGAGCCGGAGGCCGACTTCCTGTTTCTTGTAGAGCTCGTAGCGGACGGTCCTGCCCCCGCCCAGGTCGTCGTAGGGGATGATGAAGGTGGGGAACACCCCCTTGTACTTCTTTCCCTTGTCGTAGATGAGCACGAAGCCGAAAGTATCGGGATCGACGACGGCCGTGGACTCGCCCTTGATCCCGTACGAGAAGAAGAGCCGGTACGCCTCGCCGCTCACGATCACTTCCCGGCCGACCGCGAAAGCCATGTCGCCCAGCTCCTCGATGCGCTTCTGGTAGACGGGATCCTTCTCGCCTTCCTTCTTGATGACGATGTAGTTGGCGGTGCGCCGGCGGAAGATGTTGACCGAGAGGCTGAGCTTGTAGGTCTCGCCGCCGGCCTCCCACTCGCCCTTCATGCCGCCCTCGAACTTATAGAAGCGCGGCGTCTCCCAGCCGGGGGCCAGGACCGAGAGGTAGGGGTCGCCCACGCGGTCGTAGGTTATGCTCAGGTAGGTCGGCTTGTCCCCGGACGGGTAGGAGTCCGCCGTCCAGTGGCGGCTGAATATCTCATCGAGCACGACGGAGGCGTCGGGCTCCCGGTTCCAGGCGATGGGGTCGGTCCCCCGCACGCGCACGCCGCCGGGAAATTCCAGGACGGTCAGCTCCAGCACGTCCACGGGCCCGACCTCCGGGACCTCGGACTGAGCCTCCTCGACGGCGGCGTCCCCCGCGACGGCGCGGAGCTGGGAGAGCGCCTCCTGCGCGGAGACCGGGGCCGCGTTCAGGAGCAGGGCGCAGGCCAGGACGACAAGCGCGAAACTAGGCATCTTCAAGCATATTATGCGATATCCGCCGGAAAACGGCAGGGGCCGTTTGGGCCCTCCGCGGCCGAAAAGAAGGCCCCCACCGATCCGGGACCAAGGGCCTACCGGATCGGCCGCCGTCACGGCGCGACGGAGCGGTGGGAATATAGAGCCATCAATTCGCGATATAAGGTCTCCGCCTTGGCGGGCGCTTCGGACAGCCGGCTGAGGCTTAACTCCCGGGCCAGCTCCGCCAGCTTGGGTGCGGCTTCTCTCGGAAGGCCGGGAACGGAATCCAAGACCCCCAGGAGCTCGCGGGCCCGGTGCAGACAGCCCGTCACCTCGGGACCGCCCCCCTGGTCGCTGAGATGCCGGACTCGGGAGAGCTCCGAAGCGATCATCCCCACTTGAGTCCGCCAGGGCATCCGCCGGACCCGCTCCGCGCTCAGGTGCTTGTGATACTTCATGCCGGGCCCATCCAGCGCTCCACCGCCTCGCGCACCTTCTCGCGCGCGGATTCGGAGCGCAGATACTGATCCGGATTCTCATCTCCGCGGATGATGCGGGGCTCTCCTGGCATGGATCTGATTCATTCTACTAATTCAGGCGGATGACGGGGGCGGCGAATCCCGGGCCGGCCGCCAGCCTTGCGCGCCTTGGCGGGCATATGTAAAATTGGGAGATCTCTTCGGGGAGTCTATTGATCGTGCTTGCCGCCAATTTTCTGCTGGCCTTCTCGCTCTCTCTCTCATCCGCGCTATGGGGTACGGGCGTCATCTCGGTGGATCCCGGGGAGCCGGGCGCCGGACCCGCGGACGTCTCGGAGAAGCGGAAGGGGTCGCGGGGCGATATCCAGGTCGGGCCGGCGGTGCGCCAAGCGCAGGAGGAGCCAACGCTCGAGCCCCGCGAGCAAGGTCCGGCGCGGGGGAAGCCCGCCGGCTCGCCGGCTCCCCAGTCCGGGAGCCGCGTGCCCGGCATCTTCGCGGTATACGAGGCCGGAGCCAGGTGGATGCTCATCGAGCGGGTCCCCAAGGGCGGCAAGCGCCTGGTCCGCAAGGGCTCGCGCATGGTGGTCATCGGCTCGCGCGGCATCGACGAGTTCTACGCGGCCAGCTCCACGCGCACCTACGAGGCCGCCTGCGAGGGGTTCAATCCCGTGCCGACGCCGGGATACCTGCTCTCCGCCAAGTCCGCGCTCAATTTCAAGCGGGTGGGCAAGCCGATCATCGCCGTCATCCTGCGCAAGGGCAGCAAGTTCGACGCGTCGAAGGCGCTCTTCTACGCGCTGAGCAACGAGGTGGACGAGAGCGTCTACGGGCGGCTGGGCTCGGTGATCCGCGAGACCGTCATCGCCGAGGTCGATTCGGGCGCCTTCCAGATCGCGGTGGACGACGAGGAGGGGCAGCGTTTCGCGGCCCGGCCGGACGCGGAGCAGATGCGCATGAAGATCGACTTCGGCTCAAAGGTCCGCTACCGGGGGCTGCGGGAAGCTTTCGTGCTGGTCGAGGACGTGGAGATCTCCCGCTCCCACCGCCGCTGCATGCGCCTTTTCGAGGGGGACAAGCCTGTCGGCGCGTGCGTGGGGATGCCGCGCGAGCTCATGAGCGAGACTCAGAACCTCGCTTTCGTGGCCTACGACCCGAGCCAACGGGGGACCCCGTTCATCCTCGCCCACACCAAGAAGAAGCCGCTCTGGGGCCATGAGCGCTGGGGCTTCCAGCTCACCGACGAAGGCCCCAGGCTCTTCATGCGGGACGCGCTCGACCCGCGCTGCCGGGAAAGCTTCTAGTCAGTGTCCGGAGAAGAGACTGAAGAGGCTTTTGCTCGGGACGATCCCCAGCAGGTCCGCGATCACGAGCAGCGCTATCGCCGCGGCGGCCACGGCCAGGGCTTTATCGAAAAGGCGCAGCCAGTCGAAGCTGCCCGGCTCCAGGCAGAGCTTGAGCTTTCGAGTCTCGTTCCAGCCTAGGCGGCGGAACTCGAAACCGCCCCAGTAGCCGAGGTCGTGGGGCTCGATCCAGATCATCTCGCCCTCGCCGGAGACCGGCCCCTTGGGCAGGTCCAGCCGGAAGCGCAGCTCGGTGCCCGGCGCGACCCGCTCCGGCAGACGCAGCCCGAGCCCGTGGACGCTGATGTCCCTCAAGAGCACCTCGGGAAGCTCCCGGTCGCCCTCGAAGATAGCGATGCCGACTTCCTCGCGGTCGTACCGCGTGAATTTTCGCCGCTCCACGCCTCCGGGGGGTCCTTCCATAAAAGCCTCTGTTCTATAAGGGTAAGTCAGGGGGATTGAAACTTCATGGGGCCAAAGGCCTATGTGGGCTTGGGCCCTAGGAGATCGTCAACCAGCCGGTCGGACAGCCACGTATCAGCGGTGGCGCAGCGACCACAGGCCTATGGCAAAGGCGCCGGCGAAGAGCAGCCAGGGCAGGCCCGTGAGGGCGGCGTTGAGGAGTCGCGGGTCGGAGGAGATCCAATCGATCACCACGTAGGCGCCGAGCATCGTGGCGGCCGCCTGCATGAAGAGCGTGGCGAACTCCTGGAACCCTACGTGGCGGGGGTTGAGCGCGCGCACGAGGCGCTCGCGCGCGAGGTAGCCCATCCCCTCGAGCTTGAGCCCGTAGGCGTAGTAATAACCGTCTGGCCGCGCCCACCGCACGCGAGCCATGGCGGCGAGCGGCCGGCCTTCCCCCAGGCACAGCTGGAAGCCCAGGGTGTCCCCGACGGCAAACTGCCGGCTGGACTCGATGGCGAGCCCGCCGCAGCTCATGTCGATCAAACGGACGGCCTCGTCCGCAGGCCGGCGACGCGCGTCGAGCAGGGAGATGTCCATCTCCTTGGCGTGACGCGCGTAGCGGCGCCTCTCCTGGTTGGAAGAGGCTGAGGGGTCGGGGTCCGAGGCCGTGTTTTTGCGGACCGTTTTGCGCAGAAGTTGGGTGAGTCTCATGTCACTATGCAGTATAGCCGCGGCCCTCGGATTTTGAAGGGTCGGCGGGCCCAAGAGAAGGGGTCTCGGGAGGCCCATCCGCGATTGGGCCTTAGGGCCTAGTACGCGTCCCTCCCCCGCGGGGAGGGACGCGGGGATAAGAGGGGGCCGAATCGCTGCCCTCTCCCCGCGGGAGAGGGTAGGGGTGTGGGGCCGTACCGGTCCCTATGGGACTATCTCTATCGTCTTGGGGATCCCGGGTTCCGACAGCGTGAGCGTTTCCAGGAACTCGCGCAGTACGCGATAAAGGCCGGGGAAGCGCTCCCTCACGGTCTCGAAGCGGATCACGAAGTTCCCTTGCGGGGAGGGCGCCAGAATCAGGACCGTCGTCGCAACGTCCACTTTGGTCCCCAGCAGGAACGCGGGGGCGTACAGGTAGGTCGTGAAGCGGGCGACGCTGGCGGCCCTGGAGGATATGACGATCTCGTCGAGCACGTGGGCGTCTTCGGTCGAGCCCTGCTCGCGCATGAACCGGCGGTACGCGCCCGGCTCTTTCCAGCCGGGCGTGCCCTTCTTGTGGAAGAAGATCTCCAGCCGGCCGCGCCCCTTGGGATCCGAGAACCGGACCCCGTCATCGAGCGCCTCGGGTCCGACCCAGTCCTTCTTAACCTGGAACGAGAACCTCGGATCCCCGAAATAGGGCATGCCCCAAGGACGGTGCAGCAAACGCAGCAGGGGCATCCGGCGCACGAAGCGGGGAGGGGACGTGCAGGCGGCCGCCCCGAGAAGCCCGGCCAGGGCCGCCAGCGCCAGGCAGACCCGGAAGCCGGCAAGGCCCGGGCTCCGGGGCCAAGGCCCGGCGGGGTGGAAGCCTTCAACACCTGGGCCCCGCGAGCATGGGCGGGCGAAGCGCGGCCCCGCTACGGGGGGTCGGTCCGCGGGGCGAGCGGAGAAACGCGGGTGTGTACGGGTCATTGGGCCACGGTATTTTATCTTTTAGCGAAGCGGGGGGGGGGGGGGGTCGAAGACCGGGGAAGTGTGGCGGCAAGACCCCCCACCAAGATTTT
>JBDREN010000206.1:0-11378 GCA_043819795.1 Elusimicrobiota bacterium | reverse complement strand
GTATTGTCGATCCAGTTCACAAAGGCGTCCGAACCGCTGCACCGGAATTGGGCCTCCAATTCGTATTCTCCGATTTTGCAGCCAAGCCTTTCGGCTGCGGAGCGGATCAGGTCGCTACTTCCCACCTCGTCGGGCTTTATGCCTTGAAAGTCATCAATAAAGAAGACGGAGACCTTCGCCGCCCGCATGAGTTCCTCAACCTGAGGCAAACCGCTGCGCGCATCCCGCCGGGTGTATCTACTGACGCTCGATGCCCGAATCCGGTGGCTTTCGTCCAAGACCAGCACGTCGACCTCATCGACCTGCGCAGTCGTATAGCTGTTGAAATACTTGAACTGCTGGGCTGCGCGCGGTCCGACGATCTTCCGCAGGGTCTCGGTGAAGGCCCTGGAACCGGTGGCGTAGTGGCTATTGAAGCCCGCCTTCGATAGATCGGCCATCAGGTTGATCGCAATGACGGATTTCCCAGTCCCAGGTCCGCCGCGCACCAAGAGGACCATTTTTCCGGCCTTGGAGCCGGATTTCTTGGCAGCCGCGAACACTTCGTCGTAGACGACAAGTTGTTCGTCAAGCAGGTTATAGACCGGCTGGGTCTTGATGATGGCGGATACGTGTTCAAGAAGCTTCTTGCTGGCCCTGAACTTGCTGCTCTGGATGCGGGAGAGGACGGCCATGCCGTCCCCACGGTTCAGGCGCTGGGTCAGGAAGCCGCATAGGGGGTCTACGTCGTCAGCTGAGAAGATCGGGCTTTCGCTCTCGGCTTCTCGGAACTTGGGGGCCTTAAGGGGGTCTGCCTCAACGAAGTGATAGTTGTGCAGGTAGCCGCAGGAGCCCAACTTTACGGGCGTGTCGTCTTCGTGGAAGGCTGTGTGCCCGTCACGGATGTACATGGTGTATTGGCCGACCTGGACCGATGGGTGCAGGACGCAACGGTTCGAGCCGCCGACCCAGGTGATGACCTCGTTTTCGCCGTCGGCTGGCTCGCATTGCTCCCACTGTTTGAGCTCGACGATCACGGCGTTCTCCGTGCGTTCGCCATCCTTGCCGGTTATCATGCAATCAAGACGCTTGGACGTGAGCGGAAGCTGGTACTCAAGGACGACGCCGTGGTCTGTCAGGTCGGCACGTTGGAAGACGTCTTTGATCTTTCCCAGGGAATTGTGCCAGGAGCGGACTTCATTATCGGAGGGCCGGTAGCGGAACTGCTCCAAGAAGGCAGCCTTGAGCTTGCCGGCAATGCGGTTCTGGACGGAGTCCTCAATGAACTGCTGTGAACTGCCGGAGTAGAGCTCCATCTACAGCTCGTGAGACTTCTTCGCGCTTCCCCGAGCCTTCTCGACCGGGTATCTCCTCGCGTTCTTCTGGATCTTTTCGTGAGCAGCCGCGATGAGGTCGACCCCGTAGTGGTTGGCGAGCTTGAGGAGGAAGATGAACGTGTCAGCTAATTCCTCACGGAGATGCTGGACTTTCTCTGGGGGAAGGTCCTTGCTTTCGTCCGCGGTAAGCCACTGAAAGATCTCGACGATCTCAGAGGCTTCAACGGATAGCGCCATGGCGAGGTTCTTTGGAGTGTGGAATTGTTCCCAGTCGCGGTCGCGGGCGAATTCGGCGAGGGCAGCGGATAGGACCTGGATTTTGTCAGGCATAGGTGTTCACCCCAGGAAAAGGTTTTTATTGTGCCAATTCAGCACAAGCTTGTTTGGCCGCTCATCCGGTTGGGTCGGGAGGTGGATGGGCTGGCCGTGCAGGCCGTAGTAGCTCCGGCCGTTGGAGAAATCATCCTTGAGCTTTCGGCTCACCTGGAAGCGCAGGTCCGGCGCCACCGTCACGTACCCTCTGTCAAAGAGGCGGTGGATGTCGGATCTCAGAAGAAGCCCGTTGGAGATCTCGTGCGCACCCCCCTCAGAGTATGGCCGGATATGGGCGGCGTCGAGGACAGGCAAAGAATGCTCCATCGTGACGGCGCAGGCGCGCCCATAGGCGCTCGTAACGGCCAGGCGAAAACTTCCTTGCCCGAGCCTGGGACGGACGACCAACGGCTCGCCGAATCTCTCGGATCCCTCACCGCCCTTCAGTGCCGGCGTGCTATTCTTGGCTTGGTCGTTGCACTCGACGGAGATGCGCAGTCCATCGCCCTCCGATAAGTCGATAGTCCGACCTTGTACGATATTTTGGTGCCACCCGGCAGGTTCCCTGACCCAGGATGACGGCGGAAAGAATACCGGGTCCACGACCATGAGGCATCCTATCCGATTATTGCCGTGCGGGTCTTCCGGGGCCCGCCGATACTTGGCAATACGGTGGACCATTTTTTGGAACGTCAGTGCGCCGTTCGCCATTCCAAATGTGTCCCAGGCGAGCCATGCCGGAAGAATTTCGTGGCGGGAGAGGTATCCGAACCCGCCAATCGCATTATGAGGGGACTTCAGCCGAAAGAAGAAGGGCTCCCCAGGGGATATGGCTCGGAAGCCGCGGCCGCCCGAGGGCTGCCAGAAATTAACCTCTCGGAATTCGGGATGGTTCGAGAGGAATTGGTACCACTCGAAGTCGGTGTTCCCCACATAGCCCGAAATGCTGGTCGACATGCGTATCAGCCGTGATTCGGTAGCATTCTAGCTCTTTCGGGCTTGCGGGGTGGAATGGATCTGTGAGTACCAGGAATTGTCCTGTCTTCTGTTTTTCCCACGGACAGTCCCATGCCCCGGGCCTGGGAGGGGGACAGTTGTTGTGACCTCCGGCGGCGCTTCTGGCGTTTGCCTCGTTTGTAGCGCAACCTCCCCCACAGTCAGCAGGGTGGCGACTATTTCCGCTGGCCCTTGTTCTTTCCTTAATAGAGACGCCTGACCCCTCCATCGCCGGGGCTGGACCCCAACACCGCAAGCAAGGCGAGGCTAGGCGTTTCCCTCCCCTCAGATATGCGAGAGGATCTTCATGACCTCTTCGATCAGGTCGTCGGCTTGCCGGCCGGTGAGCTTCTTCCCTTTCTTCTTGGCGGGCTTCTTGCCCCCTTTGGCCGTCGCCTGAGCGGCGGTCTCGGGGTCTTCCGTGCGCCGCTGGGCTTCGACGTGGTTGATGAAGGCGCGCAGCTTATTGGCGCCGGCCTTGGCGTTGCCCTTGGCTAGCGAGGCGGCGGCGGCGTCGAGTTGGGACATTAGGCTGTTCTCCGCTCCTCCGGGGAGCTCCATGTCCTGGACGGTCCCGGCCAGGTGCTCGGTCGCCTCGGCGGGGGTCAATATGGTGACGGCGCAGGTCGTCTGGGCCGTGTTGCCGCCGGCGTCTTCGGCCGTCCAGGTCACCTGGGTGGCGCCCACCGGGAAGATCGCCGGGGCGTCGCTGGCGAGCGACGGCTGGGGGTCGCATGCGTCGGCGATTGCCGGCGGATTTAGGGTGATGGCCGTACCGGCGGCCGAATCTTGAAGCTCGGTCACGTCCTGGCAGGCGCCCAGTTGGGCCGGGGCCGTGTCCTGGATGTTGACGGTCTGGAGCGCCGCCGCGCTGTTGCCGCTGAAGTCGGTGGCGGTCCAGGTCACCAGCGTGGATCCCTTGATGAATAGCGCCGGGGCGTCATTTGCGATAGCTGGGTCCGGATCGGTGTCGTCTGCGGCAACGGCCATGCCGATATCCACGGCCTGGCCGCCGTGGGCGGCGCACTCCACGGTGAGGCCCGGGGGCGCGGTGATGGAGGGGGGCGTGGCGTCCCCGAAGAGGTCGGGGTGATCCGATTGGACGTCGCCGTTTTCGTCGAGGGTGAACACGATGAGAGGCTGGCCCGGCTGATTGATCGCGAAGGCGCCGGGGAGGATGGTGACGGTATGGACGCCGGTCAGCCAGCCGGTGACGCTTCGGACCTGCCAGTCGCCGCTTAGGAAGCTTCCGTTGATGGTGACGGGGAAGCCGTTGATGATGAGGGCGGAGGTCCCCTCGCCGCCAAATAGGGTCAGGGCGGGATCATAGTAGACGAGGCCGTTCTCGTCGACCGAGAACTCGTATGACGTGTACCCGGCGTGTTGGAGATGGTAGTCGCCCGGGATGAGGACCGTCGGGACGGTCTCGCCGGTGGTGGACCATTGGGTTATGCCTTGGATGTACCAGCCGCCGGTCAGGGCGTCGGCGTTCACGGCGACCGGGAAGCCGCCGACGGCGAGCGTGGGCGTGCCCGCGCCGCTCAAGATGCCCTGGGCGGGGTCGTATTGGATGAGGCCGTTTTCGTCCACCGAGAACCCGACGCCCGCGACGGTGCCGTATGTGAAGCCGTAGGCGCCGGGGAGGATCGTTAGGGAGACCGCCTGCCCGCCGGGCACCATGGAGTTGACGCCCGGGACGTACCAGTCGCCGGTCAGGGCGGTCGCGTCGATCGTTATCTCAAAGGTGTCGGGGGCGACGATGAGGGTGGACGTCCCCGCTCCGCTCAGGTAGGTGAGGGCGGGATCGTACTGGACGAGGCCGTTTTCGTCGACCGAGAACGTGGTGGTCATGCCCCCGGTGTGTTGGAGGTGGTATTCGCCCGGGATGAGGACGGTGGAGATGGTGTCGCCCGCGGGAGAGCCTTGGGTGATGCCTTGGATGTACCAGCGGTTGGGCACGGCGTCGGCGTTCACGGTGACCGGGAAGCCGCCGACGACGAGCGTGGACGATCCCTCGCCGCTCAAGAAGCTCAGGCCCGGGTCGTAGTGGATCTTGCCGCCCGCGTCGACCGTGAACCCGAAGCCCGCGACGGTGCCGTATGTGAAGCCGTATTCGCCCGGGAGAATGGTGAGGGAGATGACCTGGCCGCTGGTATGCCAGGGGCTCGCTCCCGGGATGTACCAGCCGCCGGGCAGGGCGCCGGCGTCGATCGTTACGGTGAGCGTGACGGGGCTGACGACGAGGGTGGACGTCCCCGCTCCGTTCAAATAGGTGAGGGCGGGGTCATACCGGACAGGCCGTTTTCGTCGATCGAGAATGTGGTGGTCGTGCCCCCGGCGTGTTGGAGATGGTAGTCGCCCGGGATAAAGACCGCCGAGACGGTCTCGCCGGAGGTGGACCATTGGGTCACGCCTTGGATGTACCAGCCGCCGGTCAGGGCGTCGGCGTTCACGGTGACCGGGAAGCCGCCGACGACCAGCGTGGACGTGCCCGCGCCGCTCAAGATGCTCTCGGCGGGGTCGTATTGGATAAGGCCGTTTTCGTCCACCGAGAACCCGACGCCCGCGACGGTGCCGTATATGAAGCCGTATTGGCCCGGGAGGACGGTGAGGGAGACGGCGTGCCCGCCGGGCGGCGTGGATCCGACGCCCGGGATGTACCAGCTGCCGGCCAGGGCGGACGCGTCGATCGTTATCTCGAAGGTGTCGGGGGCGACGACGAGCGTGGACGTCCCCGCTCCGCTCAGATAGGTGAGGGCGGGGTCATACTGGACGAGGCCGTTCTCGTCGACCGAGAATGTGGTGGTCATGCCCCCGGTATGTTGGAGGTGGTATTCGCCCGGGATGAGGACGGTGGAGATGGTGTCGCCCGTGGGAGAGCCTTGGGTGATGCCTTGGATGTACCAGCGGTTGGGCACGGCGTCGGCGTTCACGGTTGCCGGGAAGCCGTCGACGATGAGCGTGGACGATCCCTCGCCGCTCAAGAAGCTCAGGCCCGGGTCGTAGTGGATCTTGCCGCCCGCGTCGACCGTGAACCCGAAGCCCGCGACGGTGCCGTATGTGAAGCCGTAGGCGCCCGGGAGGAGGTCGAGGGAGATGACCTGGCCGCTGGTATGCCAGGGGCTCGAGCCCGGGATGTACCAGCCGCCGGTCAGGGCGCCGGCGTCGATCGTTACGGGAAACGTCGTCTGGGCATGAGCGCTCGGCGCCAAGGCCGGGCTCAGGATTGCGGCGGCCAGTATGGTGGTGAAAAGGAAGTTTCTGGGCTTCATGGTGTGTTCTCCTTCGGGTGACGGCGCTATAAGTATGGCCGGGATGCGCTGACAAGTCAATGACAGCGGGCCGGCAGGGGGTTAAGAAAAACGTTTCTAAATACAGCCGATTCTGGACGGTGTCAGGTATCGAGCCGTTTGACTGATTCCGCTGATGCTGCGGTGAGTTAGTCAAACAATTCAAAGAACTCAATGCCCGACGCCGTTACAGGGGAACCCGCAGCCGGCTCATTCGTACTTGTTGGCGTGGGCTGGTCTTGGAAGAGGGGGTTTCTGCGGCATCCAATGCGCCCCGGGGTATTTCCCTATTGACAAAGTGTGCCAGATATGGCACACTGTTAATGGCTAGGTTCTGATGGGCGACCCGCCCCCTTTGACCCTGAAGACGACGGCGGAGTTCAGGGCCTGGTATAAGTCGCTCGGAGAGGTCGATCAAACGAAGATCGATGCCTGGCTCGATAACATGCGTGTGGGCGTGTTCAGGGCCTCGAAGAGTCTGAAGAGGGGTCTCCTTGAGCTCAAGTGGAAGAACGGGATGCGCGTCTATTACTCGCGCAAGAGGATCGCCGGAGCGAACTTGATAATCTTGTGGGGCGGATCCAAAGGGACACAGAGCAAGGATATCCGGAAGGCGCGACAGATCAAGCGGAGGTATGAGGATGCGTTCGAAGAAGAAGGCTAAGAAGGCGGCCAGGCCTCGCCTCTACGGCCACGATACCTCACGCACCGTGGCGACCCCGGATCGAGTATTGGCCGCGTTCACCGCGTGCATGAAGGAAGGCGATCATGAGGCGGCGCTGGAGATCCTGGCGGCCAGCCTGCGGCATCTGAACAAAGCGAAGCTCGCCAGACGCTACAACATCCCGCGGAGGACCGCCTACAACCTGCTTCAGAAGAGGTCGATGCCCGGATTGGACCTGATCGCGAAGGTGTGCCATGCGATCGATTCGGAATTCACGTCATCTCGGACATCGAGACTTTCAAGCACGCCGACGTCACGATGCTGACCCTCCAGAAGATCGCGCGGGCCTTGGGCAGCCGGCTTGTGATCGAGCTGCGCTGAGCCGCGGCTGAAGCGGTCGCGGAATGCGGCCGACTCAATCTTGACCGCATGGTTGAAAGCGGGCTGACATTAAAAAAATCCCCCGTTATTCCCATCCCAATTCCCACATGATTGTCGCAGGCGTGTCATTGACTTGTCAGCGGATTCCTGTTACATGCTAAGTAGCCAGAAAAGCCGCGCCCCCGGAGGAGATTTCCAATGACCCGATCGATCAGAATGCTCGCAGGGCTGGCGGTCCTGTGCGGAGCGGCTTCCCTCGCGTTGGCGGCCGAAGACCCGCCCGAGTTTTTGTTGAAGGTCCCCGCGCAGCAGGCGCATCTCATGAGTCCCGCCGGGATTGTCGAAGACCCGTCCGGGAATGTCTTCGTGGCGGACACCTATGCCCACCGGATCGCGAAATTCGACGCGGACGGCAACCTGCTGCTCACATGGGGAAGCGATGGATGGGGACCATACCAGTTCCGGTACCCCCAGGGCTTGGCGGTGGATTCATCCGGGAATCTTTACGTGGCCGGCTGGTATAAGAGCTGCATCCAGGTATACGACAACCAGGGCACCTTCCTGCGCAATGTGGGAAGCTCCGGGTCGGGAGACGGCCAGTTGAAGTACCCCCGTGGAGTGGCCGTGGATTCGTCCGGCAATATCTACGTGGCGGACACCTATAACTACCGCATCCAGAAGTTCGCCCCCAACGGCGACTGGCTCGCCACGTGGGGAAGCTATGGAACGGGAGACGGCCAGTTCAAGTACACCTATGACGTGGCCGTGGCTCCGTCCGGGGACATCTACGTGGCGGACCAGCTCAACAACCGCATCCAGAAGCTCGACGCCAACGGCGACTGGGTCGCCACCTGGAAAGGGTTCAGCGCCCCCCGCCATGTCTCGGTCGATTCGGATGGGAACGTCTACGTGACGAATACGTCGGCAAACACCATCCGGAAGCACGACCCCGACGGCAACTTGCTGGCCCAGTGGGGAAGCTATGGCGAAGGGGACGGCCAGTTCAAGTACCCCATAGCCGCTTCCGCGGGTTCGTCCGGGTACGTCTTCGTGGCGGATACCGCCAACAATCGCGTCCAGAAATTCGATTCGAACGGCACCTTCTTGGCCAAGTGGCAGCCCTTCGGGTCGGCAGACGGCCAGTTCAATACCCCCACCGACACAGCCGTGGACCCATCCGGGGATTTTTTCTACGTGGTGGACAGGATGAACCACCGCATCCAGAAATTCGGCTCCGATGGCGCGTTCCTGGGCAAGTGGGGAGGCTATGGATCGGGAGACTACCAATTCAGATACCCCCAGGGCGCGGCCGTGGATTCCTCCGGGAACCTCTACGTGGCGGAAACATCGAACTCTCGCATCAAGATATTCGATTCCGCGGGCACCTTCCTGCTCAACTGGGGAGGCGGCTTGTTCAAGTATCCTCGCGGCGTGGCCATAGATCCAGCGGGGAATATCTACGTGGCGGACACCGGGAACCACCGCATCCAGGTATTCGACTCGGGGCGCAACCTCCTGGCGCGTTGGGGAAGCTTTGGCTCGGGAGACGGCCAGTTCTATAACCCCTATGGCGTAGCCGCGGACGCGGCGGGCAATGTCTACGTGGCGGATACGTTTCATAGCCGCATCCAGGTATTCGACTCCGCCGGCACCTTCCGGTTCAAGTGGGGGACCGCAGGTTCGGGAAACGGCCAGTTCAATTACCCCAAGGGCTTGGCCATGGATGCATCGGGGAACCTCTACGTGGCGGATACCCATAACAATCGCATCCAGAAATTCGACCCCGACGGCAACTTCCTGGCCAAGTGGGGAACGAATGGCACGGGAGACGGCCAGTTCCAGGGGCCCGAAGGCGTGGCCTTGGGTCCATCCGGGAACGTCTACGTGGCCGATACCGCCAACCACCGCATCCAGGCATTCGGTTCTTCGGAGCCGGACTCCGACGGCGACGGCGTGCCCGACGACGAGGACAACTGCCCGGCGATCGCCAACGCGGGCCAGGCGAACGCCGACGGCGACGCCGAGGGCGACGCGTGCGACGCGTGCCCCTTGGACGCCGATAACGACGCCGACGGAGACGGGTTCTGCGGCGACGTGGACAATTGCCCGGCGATCGCCAACGAGGGCCAGGAGAACAACGACGGCGACGCCGAGGGCGACGTGTGCGACCCGGACGACGACAATGACGGTGTCGCGGACGGCGAGGACAACTGCGCGTTCACGCCCAATAGCGGCCAGGAGAACAACGACGGCGACGCCCAAGGCGACGCGTGCGATCCGGACGACGTAGATGACGGTGTCGCTGCCGTCGCGGACAACTGCGCTTTCACTCCCTATCGCGGCCAGGAGAACAACGACGGCGACGCCCAGGGCGACGCGTGCGACCCGGACGACGACAACGACGGCGTGGCGGACGGCGAGGACAACTGCGCCTTCACGCCCAACGAGGGCCAGGAGAACAACGACGGCGACGCGCAGGGCGACGCGTGCGACCCGGACGACGACAATGACGGGCTCGCGGACGGCGACGACGGCTGTCCGTTCGAGCACCCGCGGGGCGCCGACGCCGATGCCGATGGGTGCATCGACACGGTGGAGGACGCCCCGGCCGTCGTGGAAGCGCTGAACCTGCCCGCGGGGACCGAGAACGCCCTGACCTCCAAGCTGGAGGGCGCGATCGAGAGCGCCGCCGCGGGCAAGGTCAAGCCCGCGATCAACAAGCTCCGGGCGTTCATCAACAGCGTGGAGGCCCAGCGCGGCAAGAAGATCAACGAGGAGGACGCGCAGATGCTCATCGAGTTCGCCTTGAACTCGATCGCGGCGTTTTGAATGTAGACGGCGGCGAAAGCTTTAAAGCGGCGTCAGAGTGAAGCGCATGCGGCCCTTGGAGTCCGGGGGGTCGACAGGCTGCATGAGTTTCACTCTGACGCCGGCAGTTATTCCGAAGACTTCGGGCAGGGTCAGGCGGCCGTGGAATCCCATCGAGTTGAAGGCGTCCCATAACATGGGGACGGTCTCGCCGAAGATGAAGATGCCGATGAAGCAGCTGAGAAAAAAGAGCATGCCAGCCACGCGCAGGACATTGCATATCCGCATGAAAAATATACATAAAATCAAATAACCGGCATCTTCTTGGCTAACATGATTCGCTATTCGCGATTTGCGAATGGCGAATATCTGTGCTATACTATGCTTATGGCTAGCAAGCTCAGTGGACTCAAGCCGCAGGACATCTTGGTATTGATGAAGATTGTCGCTCTGGGAGAGGAGAGTTGGCGTATCGCCGATCTCGCCCAGCAGTTGTCGGTCTCATCCTCGGAAATCTGCATGGCGCTGGAGAGGGCTCGGGGGGTGGGGCTGCTGGATTCCTTCAAACGCAAGGTCATGGGGGGGGCCACGCTCGAGTTCTTAAAGCATGGTTTGAAGTATGTTTTCCCCGCGCGTCCCGGCTCGGTGTGCCGGGGGGTGCCCACGGCGCACTCGGCGCCGCCATTGGCGAAGACCATCGTCTCCGAGGACTCGGATCAATTCGTATGGTCTTATGAGGCCGGCGAGGTCCGCGGGCAGGCCATCGATCCGCTCTACCCTTCCGTCCCCCAAGCCGCGTTAAGGGACCCGCGGCTGCATGAACTCTTAGCGCTGGTGGATGCCTTGCGGGTGGGCCGGGCAAGAGAGCAGAAGATGGCGTCGGAAGAGCTGGAGCGCAGGCTGAAGGGGAGGCCGCTTGAGGCGCGGTAAGAACATCGAGATGCTCGCGGTCGTGGCCAAGGCTCTCGGCGAGCTTAAAGACCGGGTCGTCTTTGTCGGCGGGGCGACGGTTGCTGTATACATCGATGATGCCGCGGCGCCGCCGCTCCGAGTCACTGATGACGTGGATTGTGTCGCGGAGGTCGCCGGCTGGAATGACTATCACAAGCTTGGAGAGAAGCTTCAAGAGCTTGGATTCACGCATCCCGCGGACGAGGACAAACCGCCCAGATGCCGGTGGAAGCTGGGAGAAATAAAGGTCGACGTCATGCCTACGGACGAGGAGGTCCTTGGGTTCAGCAATAAGTGGTATCGGCGCGGAATGGAAACCGCCGAGAAGGTCCGATTACCGGACGGCACCGCGATCGAGGTATTCAGCTTGCCCTTCTTCCTCGCGTCAAAGATGGAAGCTTTCCTGGGGCGAGGGGAGGGGGATTGCTACTCCAGCCCGGACATGGAGGACATCATCGCCGTCCTCGATGGCTGCAAATCGATCAGACCGGCATTAGAGGGCGCCCCGACGGACGTTAGGCTGAAGTTCCCCTTCGAATAGGGCCGAGAATTCCGCAAAACCTCCACGAACATAAGCTGAATGCTGGTTTCTCCTTGTCTATTATGTACCCATGTAGTTTTATTCTGCCGCTTGCTATGGGAAGCAGATATTGCTATACT
>JBDREN010000205.1:0-58134 GCA_043819795.1 Elusimicrobiota bacterium | reverse complement strand
AAGCGCGTGCCGGGCTAGTCCTCTATCAGGGTCTCGTAAGCCTGCTGGATGGCCTTCGTCTTCCGCTCGGCGAGGGCCTTCAGCTCGGCGCCCAGGTGCTGCACCTTGTCGGGATGGTATTTGGCGATCTCGCGCCGGTAGGCTTGCTTGATTTCGTCGAGGCCGGCTCCGGGCCGCAGGCCTAGGAGCTCGTAGGGGTCCTCGGACGCGGGACGGGCATCGAGGACGGGCTCTTCGTCCGGCGCGGCGCCCCCGGCCTGGGCACGACTGCGGGGCCCGGGGCCCCGCGGGGCGCGTCCCAGCTGCTTTCGGAAGGCTTGAATCGCGAGATAGACCGCCAAGGCCGCGACGAGCAGGTCGTCAATCCAGCCCACGACGACCAAGAAATCCGGGACGAGGTCATAGGGCCAGAGGAGATAGATGATTCCCGCGAAGAGGAAGACGGCGCCGCGCTTCATCCCGGATCCGAAGCCGGCAGGATGCCCGCCGCGCGCAGTTTCTGCGCCGCGCGGGCGACGTGCGTGCCGGACCAGTAGAGCCGGCGGCAGGACGGACAGCGGTAGAACGAGGTTTTGAGCCCGCGGACTTTCGGAGGGATCTTGTCGAGGACCTCCTCGCGGCGGACCGCCGCCAGCGGGCGGTTGCAGAGCGTGCAGCGCGTGAAGAAGAGGGCCGGGTCCGGCGCCAGGCCCAGGTCGTCGATCACGCGCTTGAGCTGGTCCTCGAAGCGCTGCTCGCGGATCACGATCTTGCGCAGCCCGCTGACATCGGGGATCTTCGTGTCGCGCGTCAGGAATACGCGCCCCTCGCGCTGCGCCCGCTCGAGCAGGCCGATGTCGTCGTGATCGCTCTTCGTCGCGAAGGCGGAGTCGTACCCGAGGAAGGCCAGCCAGCGGGCCACCTTGGCCAGCATGCAGTCGGCCAGAAACTTGGGGCGGCCCGGAGCCCCGCTCACATCTTGATCCGGTAGCCCGCCTCGCGGATCGCGGCGGCGAGGAGCCGGCGGTTGGCGGAGGTTATCGGGGTGAGCGGCGCCCTCGGGGCGCCGCCGCCGAGCCCGGCCATCTGCACCGCCGCCTTGACCGGGATCGGGTTCGTCTCGAGGAAGAGCGCTTTGATGACGGGGAACAGCTTGTGGTGCAGCTTGCGCGCGGCGGTGAAGTCGCCGCGGAGCGCCGCCGCGCACATGCGGGCCGTGGGTATCGGGAGTATATTGGCGAGGACGCTGACGACGCCTTTTGCCCCGATCGACATCATCGGGATCGTCAGGGAGTCGTCGCCCGACAGCACTGTGAAGCCCGCCGGGCAGAGCGAGAGGATCTCGCTGACTTGGTCGAGCGAGCCGGAGGCTTCTTTTGTCGCCACGACATTGGGGCAGACCGAGGCCAGGCGGGCGAGCGTCGCCGGGGCGAGGTTCACTCCGGTCCGGCCCGGGATGTTGTAGACGACGATGGGCAGGCGTACCGATCGCGCCACCGTCCGGAAGTGCCGGAAGAGCCCCTCCTGAGTCGGCTTGTTGTAGTAGGGGACGATGACGAGCAAGGCGTCGGCTCCGAGCGCCGCCACCTCGCGGGCGGCGGCGACCGTCTTGTCGGTCGAGTTCGTGCCCACGCCCGGGACGACCGGGATCCTTCCCGCCGCCTCCTTGACCGCGATCTCGATGACGCGCCTGTATTCTTCGGGACGCAGCGTGGCCGCCTCTCCGGTCGAGCCGCAGGGCACCAGGCCCGACGTCCGGGACCGGAGTTGGAAGCGGATCAGGCGCCTGAGCGCCGCCTCGTCCAGCCTGCCGCTCGCGAACGGCGTGATCAGAGCAGTGAAGGAGCCTGACAATCTCATAGCGTCACCTCATGTCGCCCGAAACGGCCCTCTGTCCGCGAAGACGCTCGGGAAGGAGCGCGTCTCACCTTCAGCATCATAAATCGACGCTGCCGTCGTACACGGCGCGGGCCGGGCCCTCGAGCCATATGTCTTCGAAGCTTCCGTCCGGGAGCGTCGCGAAGCGCACCGTGAGCACCGCGCCGCCTCGCGTGACGACCCGTACCGCGCGCTTCGTGACGCCGGCCGCCGCCGTGAGGATCGCCGCCGCCACGGCTCCGGTGCCGCAGGCGAGCGTCTCGTCCTCGACTCCGCGCTCGTAGGTCCGGATCGCGCACCGGCCGCGGTGCGCGCTGACGAAATCGACGTTCGTGCCGCCCGGCCGGAAGACGGGGTGACGCCGCAGGGCGCGGCCGACCTCGCGGACCGGGAAGGCGTCGAGCCGGCCAGGCGCTACGCGGACGACGGCGTGGGGGACTCCCGTGTTGATCGCTTCGACGCGGTAGGTCCTTCCGGCGGCTTTGAGCCGGAGCCCGCGGCGCGGGCCACGGGCCGGCGGCATGCGCAGGCGGACCCGCCCGGCTCCGGCGATGAGCGCCTGGACGGGCCCTTCCGACGAGTCGAAGCGGAGGTCGCGGCCGACCCACCGCGACTTGTGCATCCACCAGGCCGCGCAGCGAGATCCGTTCGCGCAGAAGGCGGGCGAGCCGTCGGCGTTGAAGTAGCGGACGCGGGGCAGGCCTTTGCCCGTCCGGGGCCGCCGTTCGACGATGAGGAGTCCGTCCGCTCCGATCGACGATCTTCGCTCGCAGAGGGCGCGCGCCAAGGCGGGGCGCGACGCGGCTCGGGGCAGGCGCGCGGCGTCGATGAGAATGAAGTCGTTGCCGGCGCCCGACATCTTTGTGAAGGGGATCTTTCTCATCGGGCTCCGGCGAGCTCCCGGAGCATCGCCCGGGAGGTCTCGGCTATGAAGGGGTGCCTTCGGGCCGCGCCGGCCGCCACGGCGAGGTCCGCGCGCGCGCCCTTGGTGTCGCCCAGGCGCAGCCGGATCGAGGCTCGCACCCACCGCGCCAGCGCGTGGGAGGGCTCCCCATCGAGGACGGCGTCGGCGATCGCTCCGGCGTCCTCCCATCGCGCGTCCTCGAGCAGCCAGAGCGCGTTCTGCAGACGCAGGTCGTGGTGCTCCGGGGCCTCCCGGATCGCCTCCGAGAGCTTTGCGTAGGCCTCGGCCCGGAGGCCCTGCCGGCGCTGGAAGCGGGCCAAGGATAGTAGGGAGTCCACATCGTAGCGCAGCTCGAGCGACTTGTGGACGGCCTCGGTCGCTCGCTTGAAGCTTTGCCTGTCGGCCAGGACTTCCGCGTAATCGCGCCAAATACCCGGGTTGCGGTCCCAGCCCTTCTCCCCGAGCGCCTTTTCGTAGTGCTCCTGGGACCTGGCAAGGAAGCCCTGCCGCCGGCGGATCTCGGCGAGCCCGAGGTTGGCGTTCGCGTTGTTCGGGTGGATCTCGAGGACCCGCTCATAGAGCGGCCGGGCGCGGTCGTCCAGGTCGGAGCGATGCAGGAGGTTGGCGAGGCCCGATAGTATGTTTATGTCCTTCGGGAACAGGCCTTCGGCCAGCTGGTACGTCTGGAGGGCGTGGCTCAGGTCTCCGAGCCGGACGTAGCTCTCTCCGAGAAGATCGTAGGCCTCCGCGCGCCGGCGCCGCGGCAGCTCGCGTATGGAAGCGGCGCTGAGCTGGGCGATCACCGTTTCGTATTCCCCGGCCGTCAAGAGCTCGCGCTGGAGCTCGAGACGATCGGCCGCGAGCGGCCCCTTGCGAAGGCTGGCGCAGGCCGAGAGGACCGCGATCGCGCACAGCGTCGCGGCTGCCCGCCACGACCTCATCGCTCCAGCCTCGTCCATCGTTTCCATAGGCGCGGCAGCGAGAAGATGATGAGGCTCTCCTTCGCCTCGGGAATCCCCCTTTTCGCGGCCTCCATGCCCTTTTCGATGGCCTCTCGGATCCTGTCGACGTCGTAGGAGCGGATATCCCCGACGTCGGGCTCGATGAGGACGTCGGCCTCGCGGCGCTGCTGGCGGGAGAGCATCGCGCCGCGGATGTCGATCACCTGCATGAGCGAGAGCAGCACGTTCGTGGGGAGGGACTTCGAGAAGTCGCCCTCGGTGACGCTGGCCAGGATCCACTCGGCTCCGAGCAGCTTGGCGGCGTCGACCGGGATGTAGTCGATGACGCCCCCGTCGACGAGATAGCGGTGCCGGTACTGGACAGGCTCGAATACTCCGGGCACGCTCGCCGACGCGCGGACGGCGGGAGCGAGCGGGCCGTCGCGGAAGACGACCTTTTCGCCGGTGCGAAGGTCCATCGCCACGCAGGCGAACGGCTTGGGGATCTGGTCGAAGCGCTTGTCTCCTATGCTCGCCTGGAGGAACGCCTCCATATTCTTGGTCGAGAGCAGGCTGTCGTTGATCAGCAGCTGGAACAGCCGAAACTTGCCGAGGTCGCTGCCCGTATTGAGGCGGATGCTGGTCCCGATCTCCCAGAGCCGGCCGGCGCCGGCCCCGCCGGCGTAGAGCGCTCCCACCACGGCGCCCATGGAGGTCCCGACGACGACGTCGATCGGGAACCCGGCGTCCTCGAGCACGTGGATGACGCCGATATGGGCTAGCCCGCGGACCGCTCCCGCCGACAGGACGAGACCGACCTTCGGACGCTCCCCGGCGGGCAGGTCGCGGACTTGCTGCCAGAGGTGCTCGCGCAGGAGCGAGTCCGAATCGATATAGGGCGCGGCTTCAGCCTCGGCTACAACGGCCAGAAAGAGGGCGAGGGCGGCCGCCGCCCATCTCATGACGGATTCGGAAGGGGACGGCCGACGGCGCGCTCCAGGCGCGCTCGGGCGAGGATGTGCTCGGTGAGCGCCTCGAGGGCGCGCATGTGGGTCTCGAGCAGGCGCGCCGAGGCGCGCAGGGCCGCGACGGACGGGCCGCTCTCGGAGAGGGCCTTATCGCGCAGCTCTTTGAGCCTGAGGTGCTCAGCCTCCCGCCGGGGCCATTCGTCCCGCCAGTAAAGCAGGTCCTGGTGGGCCTTACGCACCTCGAGATGCACCTGGTCGCGCAGCTCGGCGCGTTGAATCTCGCCCTGACGCTGCTCGGCGATCCTCTGCCTGTGCTGGGTCCAGAAATCGAAGGAGAAGGGCAGGCGTACGCCGATCGTGGCGTCCCAGTTGTTCTGGGTGAGCGGGAACTCCTGGCCGGTCACCTCGTAGTCGAGCCCGAGCAGCACCTTCGGCGTCCGGCGGCCGAGGGCCAGGTTGACGGAGATCGCGTCCATTTGGGCCCGGTATGTCTGCGCCTGGAGCTCCGGCCGCAACTCCGTGGCCCAGACGAGCGCCTTCTGAAGGTCCACATCGGCGGGCTGGCTCTCCAGGCTGCCCTCCACGCGGACCGGGGTGTCGAGCTCCCTGTTCAGCCCTTTCAGGAACTCAAGCCGCGCCAGCTCGAGCCGGTGGCCGGCCTCGGCCGCGGCGGCGCGGAGCTCGGAGGACAGGGCCTCGGCCTCCACCCTCTCCCAGGCGCTCATCTTCGCCCGCTCCGATGTCCGGCGGACCTCGGCGAGGAGCTCTTGGGTCGCGGAAAGGCTTTCCTGCGCCAGGATGAGGTGGTAGAAGGCCTTCTTCGTTTCGTAGACGATCTCGAGCTTGCCGGTCTCGTACTTGCTGCGGGCCTGCTTTAGCGCCGTCTGGGCCAGGCGGAGCGTGTTGATGTGGCGGCGGCCCTCGTAGAGCGAGAGCGTCATATAGCCCTGCCCGGAGATGAGGTTATCCTTGGCGGACGGAAAGAGAAGCAGCGACCCGAAGCCGGGGCGCAGCGCGAAGGGATAGCGCGCGTCGTAGCGAGTCGCCGAGCCCGCCAGGCCGATCTCGGGGTAGAAGAGGTAGCGGGCCTCCTTGACGCGCTGCTTGGCGATCGTGATGTCCTGCTCCGCGCTCTGCAGGACGGCGTTGTTGAGCGTCGCCTTGTGGAGGGCTTCCGTCAGGGTGTACGTCTCCACGGGCGTCTCGGCCGAAACGGGGAAGCCGAACGCCTGCGGGGCCATGGACGACGCCAACATGATGCGCAGCCAACAGCGATGCATCCGTCCCTTCTCCTTAAACCTTGAAGCCGCGCGTGACGTGCTGGAGTTCCGCCTTCAGCGACTTAAGCTCCTCGCGAAGGCGGTCGAGGTCCTCCTGGCCGGCCGGCTCGTCCAGCTTGCCGGCGGTCTTGTCGAGGCGCGCCGTCAGGTGCTCGATCAGCGTGCGGTCTTTCTGGACCATCCGCTGCAGGCTCGCGACCATCGCGTTGATCTCGTCCTGTAGCTCCATCAGCTCGTCGCCGGTCCGCAGCGAGACCCGGTGCGTCAGGTCGCCGGTCGCGATGGCCCGGGCCGAACGTTCGAAGCGGTAGATGGGCCCCGCCCAGCGGTGGGACACGAAGAGCGTCACGACGCCCATGATGCCCAGGAAGATGATGAGCTTCACCACTCCCATCTTGATGACCTTGAAGAGCAGCGGCATCATCCCCGGGTCCGTTTCCTGGATGAACCGGACCATGTGGTAGTAGATGTCCCCGCCGACGATCACGGCGGTGAACAGCACCGCGGCGAAAACGACGACCGCGTACTTCACCTGCAGGCCGCGCTTGACCAAGACCGTCCGGCGCTGAAACCGCTGGGTCTGTTCTCCCATGGGGATGCCGATGCCCTTAGCGGGCCGCCTGCGGCTCGCCCCGGGGGAGCGCCGTCAATGCGTCCAGCAGCTCCAGCCACTGGCGTGGGACCGTCTTGAGCTCGGCCGTCGCCTCTTTAAGGGATACCGGGACGATCGTGTCGCCTCTGAGCGCCACCATGTGGCCGAACCTGCCCTCGATCACCAGCTCGGCCGCCTTGACGCCGACGCGGGTGCCGAGGATCCGGTCGAAGAGCGTCGGCGGGCCGCCGCGCTGGATGTGTCCGATCACGGCCGAGCGGACTTCGAGGCCGGTCTCGTTGGCGAGCACCTCCTTCAGGCGGGCGGCCACGCTGCGCTCCTTCAAGAGCTCGTGCCCGAAGTCGTCGAGGGTCTTCTCTTTCGATTCGGAGCCCGGCAGGTCGATGGCCTCGGATGCCACCACCAGGGCCGTGCCGCGCGCCGCATGGGCCGTCTTGACTTTGGCCGCCATATCCTTGATGTCGACCGGCCGCTCCGGCAGGCAGACGTAGTCGGCGCCGGCCGCTATCCCCGTGAAGAGGGCCACCCAGCCGGCGTGCCGCCCCATGACCTCCAGCAGCATGACGCGGCCGTGGCTGCGGCCCGTGTCGCGCAGGCGCTCGGCCGCGTCGACGGCGATCGTCGCCGCGGTGTCGAAGCCGAACGTATAGTCGGTCGCCGAGAGGTCGTTGTCCATCGTCTTGGGGACGCCGACGACGGGCACGGAGTGCTGCTCGTGGAGCTTCGCCGCGACCCCGAGCGTGTCCTCCCCGCCCATGGCGACGAGCGCCCGCAGGTCGAGCTTGCGGAGGTTCTCGAGCACCCGGTCGACCCCCCCCTCCTTTTTGTAGGGGTTCGTGCGGGTAGTGCCGAGGATCGTGCCGCCCTTGGCCATGATCTCGGCCACGTCGCGAGGCGCGAGGGGGAAGGAGTCGCCATCGATCATCCCCTTCCAGCCGCCGCGCAGGCCCACGCACTCGATGCCGGCCTGGGCGGCGCGAAGGACCACGCCGCGGATGGCGGGGTTGAGCCCGGGGCAGTCGCCTCCCCCCGTAAGGATGCCGATGCGCTTTGCCATAAGTGTTCGCTGCCCTCCTGAGTTAGAAGTTGCCGGTGTACTTAAACTGGACGACGCGCTCGGTCGAGCGCGGGACGCCGTTGGAGAAATCCCCTCCCTGGCCGATCGCGCGCACGGAGAATCCCAGGTTGAAGTGGGGCGTCATGTGGATCCGGAGCCCGGTGTTGAACCGGCTGTCAAAGAAGTCGTTGATGTTGTCCCACTCCACCATGAGCTTCAGCTTGTCCTGCACGTTTAGGCTGGCGGCGATGATCCCGAAGAGCGAGTTCGAGTCGAAGTCCGAGATGTTCATGCCCGCGTGGAACTCGAGGCCGGGGACGCCGACCTCCTGCGAGCCCACCACGTAGAGTCCGCGCTGCTTGTGATTGTAGCGCTTGACCGTCCGGTTGTAGAAATAGCCCTGGCCGTCGAAGCCGAGCGCGAAGGCCGGGATCACCCGGTCACCGTCGTAGAATCGCAGCTTGAGTTGAAGCTCCGGCCGCGTGATCTGCACCGGGGAGCCCGTGCCGACCATCTTGTCGATATTGAACGAGGCGCCGAGGTTCACCCGCGGGTAGATCCCGAAGTTCAGCCATTCGAGGAGTCCGCCCTGGGCGAAGAAGCGGGTCTTGCTGTAGAAGCCGCCCAGATCGAGCACGGCCGCGGTGGGGACGTCGATGAGCTCGGCGTCGGGCGGGAGCAGGCCCTGCAGGGCGTCTCCGGAGGGGGCGCCCTCCACGCCGGGAGCCTTGTCCTTGGCGTACTGGGCCAGGAGCGTCTCCGACCGGGCCGGCGCGGCGGCGCAGACGAGCGCCGCCGCCAACAGCAGCGGAATCAGGGGCCGCCGCGTCATTTGGCTTTCTTCTGGGGCTTCTGCTCCGAGGGCTTCTCCTGAGGGGGGGCCTCCTCCTTTATTCCGAGGCGCGCCTTCAGCTGAGCCATCGCGAACTCGATCGCTTTTTTGACCGACGGATGCTCCTCGGCCTCGAACGCCTTCTGGAGGGCCGGCAGAGTGGCCTTTCCGGTGCCGATCGTCCCGAGCACGCTCGCCGCTTGCTGGCGGGCCCGGACGTCCTCGTGCGTGAGGAGCTTGACGACCACGCCTTCGCCCGAAGCGTCGCCGAAGCGGCTAAGGGCGAGGGCCGAGTGGATGCGGACCAGCGGGTCGGGGTCTTCGTACATCTCCTTCAGGCTTTTTTCGATGCCTTCGCCTCCGATGCGCCCCAGCGCCTTGACGGCCTCGCGGCGGACATAGACGTCCTCGTCTTTGAGGGACTTCTTGAGCGCCGGGAGCGACTCCTCCGCGCGGATTTGGCCGAGCGCGCTGGCGGCGGCGCGGCGCATCCCGATGGAGGAGTCTTCGAGGAGCTCACCGAGGGGGGCGGCCGCCTGCGTGGAGCGCAGGGCCCCCAGCGTCCGGGCCGCGGCGAAGCGTACGCCGTCGGTCTTGTCGCCCAGCGCCTCGATCAGGGCCTCCTGGCTCGACTGGGCGCCGATATAGGAAAGGGCGATCGCGGCCTGCTGGCGCACCTGGGGGTTTTCGTCCGTCTTCAACAGGCGGGAGATCGTCTCGACGCTTTCTCGGGCGCGCAACAGGCCGAGGGCGTCGACGACGGCCGCCCTGACGAACGGGTCCGGGTCCTTGGCGGTATCGAGAAGGGCCTCCACTCCTTTCGGGTTGCGCATCCGGCCGAGCTGGTCGGCCGCCCGGCGGCGGAGCATCGGGTCTTTGTCCTTGAGCTGGCCGACGGCCGCCTGGAAGGGGTCTTCCTCTTCGGGGGCGGCGGTCTCCCCGGGCGGGGCGGCCGCCTTGGGGGCGGACTCGGCTTCGGGACCCGCCGCAGCAGCAACCAGCGCCGGCAACAGGAGGGTCCAGGCAAACAAGATCGTCGCCAGTGTTCGTGTGTGGGTGGTTGTATTCATAGTGTTCATAGGGGCTAGAGTCTATCTAAGTTCTTCACGGATGTTCAAGGATTTCCTTGATTTTCTTGTGGAGAGCCTCCATGTCGAACGGTTTCTGAATCATCGAAACGGCGCCGCTCATCATGGCGATGCCCTTCTCCCGGACCGTGTCCCGGCTCGTCATGATCACGATCTTCGGGACGCTCGTCCCCATCTGCGAGGAGAGCGTGGAGGCGACGTGGTAGCCGTCGATGTAGGGCATCATTACGTCCAGGAGGATGAGATCGATCTTCTCCTTCGCCGCGATATCGAGAGCTTCTTTGCCGTTGGCGGCCTCGAAGACCTCGTAGCCCTGGAACGAAAGGTCCATCTTCAGGATCTCGATCAGGTCAGGGTCGTCGTCGGCGACTAGGATGCGCTTTCGATCTTCCATGATTTCTCTCCTAGGATTCTGCTCAACTGCTCGAAAAGACGGTCTTTGAGGTCCACCTTCTCGTCGGTCTCGATCAGCGTCTGGCCGTGCCCCGTCGTGTCGAGGCGGAGGAAAACGGGAATGCGTCCTGGGTGGCGGCGCAGCACGCGTTTGAGGTCGTCGAGGAGGACCTCCTCCAGGCCCAGGGTGGAGAAGTGCAGCGTCAGGCGCCGCGCGAAGCGGTTGATGGCCATGTCGATCGGGAGGATCTCCTCGACGATGAGCTCGGGCTTGGCCCGCTCGGAGTCGTCGCCGCGGAAGTTCGTCGGGAACGAAAGCCGCCCGGATACGGCGACGATCGCGTTGAGTTTCATCTGCTGGCCGAGACCCGACGCGTAGGCCTTCGGGAATACCAGCAGGGTGATCTCGCCCGAAAGGTCCTCGAGGACGCCGCGCGCCATGGGGTCGCCCTTGCGCGTTATCACCTTCTTGACCTGGGCGATCATGCCGGCGAGACGCACGTGCTTCGAGGCGCTCTCGTCGAGGGCTCCGATGGGGTGCGTCGCGACACACCCCAGCAGCTCTTTGTAGCGCACGAGCGGATGGCCCGAGAGATAGAAGCCGAGCACCTCGCGCTCGTGCTTGAGTAGGTCATGTTCGTGCCACGGCTCGAGCTTCTCCCCGTCGTGCGGCCCCGCTCCCGCCGGGCGGGCCACCGGGGGCTCGCTGCCGAAGAGCAGGCCCTGCCCGCGCGCCAGATCCTCCTTGATGCGCGCTTGACGCCCCATCGTGTGGTCGAGAGTATGCATGAGGCGCGCGCGCGCCTCATCGATGGGGAGGCCCTCCATCAGCGAGTCCATCGCGCCGGCCATGATCAAGGACTCCAGGGTCTTGCGGTTGGCCGCCTTCAGATCCACCCGGGCGCAGAAATCGTCGAGCGACTCGAACGGCTTCTCCTCGCGGGCGGCGACGATCGATTCGGCCGCGCCGTGGCCCACGTTCTTGACGGCCGTCAGGCCGAAGCGGATCGCCTGGCCGTCGCCGATGGAGAACACGGTCTCGGAGCGCCGCACGTCCGGGCCGAGGACCTCGATCCCCATCGCCTTGGCGTCCTCGAGATAGGTGACGAGCTTGTTCTCCTTGCCCTCAACGGCGATCGCCGAGTGGCCGATCTCGGAAGTCAGCAGCGCCGTCTCGTATTCGATCAGATGGTTCGCCTTGAGATACGCCGTTTGGTAGGCGATCGTGCCGTAGGCCACCGTGTGCGACTTATTGAAGCCGTAGCCTCCGAACTTTTGGATATGATCGTATATCTTGGCCGCGAGCTTCTCAGGGATGTCGTTCTTCTTGCAGCCGGCGATGAAGCCGCCTCGCAGCTTCTCGAGCTCCTCGGGGATCTTCTTGCCCATCGCCTTCCGGAGCACGTCGGCCTGGCCGGGAGTGAAGCCGGCCAGGCTCTTGGAGATCTCCATCACCTGCTCCTGATAGACGATGCAGCCGTAAGTGTCTTCCAGGATCGGCTCCAGCTTCCGATGGTCGTAGCGGACCTTCTTGCCGTGCTTACGTTCCACGAAGAGGTCCAGCATGCCGCTCGACATCGGGCCCGGGCGATAGAGGGCGATGCAGGCCGAGATGTCCTCGAAGGTCGTCGGCTTCAGGCGCCGCAGGAGCTCGCGCATCCCCTCCGAGTCGAGCTGGAAGACCCCGAGAGCCTTGCCGGAGGCCAGGAGCCGGTACGTCTTCTCGTCGTCCATCGGGATGGCGGCGATGTCGAAATCCTTGTCGCGCCGGCTCCGGATGAGGGCGACCGCGCCGTGAATGACGGTCAGGTTGCGCAGGCCGAGAAAGTCCATCTTGAGGAGCCCGAGCTTCGGCAGGAAGTCGCCGTCGTACTGCGTCGTCACGACGTCGGAGTTCGACCCCTTGGCGAGCGGCGAATACTTGACGACGGCCTCCTTGGTGATCACGATCCCGGCCGCGTGCACGCCGGTATGGCGCTTGAGCCCCTCGAGCTTGCGGGCGAGGTCGAGCAGCCGTTTCGTCTGCGGATCCTCGGCCGCCGATTGGACGTCGGGGACCGACTCGAGCGCCTGGTGGATCGTGCTGCCCGGGGGGATCAGCTTGGCGAGCTTGTCGACGTCCGCGAGCGGAACCCCCATCACGCGCCCGACGTCGCGGATCGCGAGCCGCGCCTTCAGGGTTCCGAACGTGACGATCTGGGCGACGTTCTCTCGGCCGTACTTGTCGCGGACGTACTCGATGACCTTGTCGCGGCCCTGGTCCGAGAAGTCGATGTCCAGGTCGGGCATGGAGACCCGGTCGGGGTTGAGGAACCGCTCGAAGAGAAGCTTGTGGTGGATCGGGTCGACGGCCGTGATCCCGAGCGCGTAGCAGACGAGCGCGCCCGCGCCGGAACCGCGCCCGGGCCCGACCGGGATCCCGTTCGATTTCGCGTATTTGATGAAGTCCCAGACGATGAGGAAGTATCCGGAGTACCCCATCTTCTTGATGACCGACACCTCGTAGGCGAGCCGCTGGCGGTAGGCCTCGTCGCCCTCCCTGCCGAGGGACGTGAGTCCCTCGCGGCAGAGCTCCTCGAGATAGGTGTCCTGCGTGTACCCCGGGGGGACGGGGAAGTCCGGCAGGATCGACTTCCCCATCGGGATCTCGAGGTTGCACGCGTCGGCGATCCTGACGGTGTTCGCGAGCGCCTCGGGCGCGAAGTGGAAGAGCTTGGCCATCTCGGCCGGGCTCTTGAAGTAGAACTCGTGGGTCTCGAACCGGAGGCGGTTGGCGTCGGAGAGCTGCTTGCCGGTCGAGATGCAGACGCGCGCGTCGTGCGCGATATTGTCCTCCCTTTTCGCGTAGTGGCAGTCGTTGGTCGCGACGAGGGGGATCTTGGTGCGCTCGTGGATCTCAAGGAGGGCCTTCAGGACCTGGCGCTGCCTTTCCAGGCCGTGGTCCATGATCTCGAGGTAGAAGGCGCCGGGCTCGAGGAGGTCGCGGTATTCCGCCGCCAGCTTGGTCGCGCCCTTGACGTCGCCGTCAAGGACTCGCTGGGACATCTCGGATTTGATGCAGCCGGAGAGCACTATCAGCCCCTTCGCGTGCTCGGCGAGGACCTCCTTGTCGATTCGCGGGTCGTAGTAGAAGCCCTCGAGAAAGCCCTTCGAGGAGAGGGCCATGAGGTTCTGGTAGCCCTCATAGCTGCGGGCGAGCACCGTCAGGTGGCAATTGTCCCGCTGCGAGCCTCGGCGGTCGAGCCGGGAGCCCTTGGCGAGGTACATCTCGGAGCCGATGACGGGTTTGATGCCGGCCTTCCGGCATTGGGTGTAGAACTCGATCGCGCCGAAGAGGTTGCCGTGATCGGTCAGCGCGACGGCCTTTGCCCCCGCGTGGGCGAGCCGCTGGAGCATCTCCGAGGGCTGCCCCTTGTGGTCGCTGAAGCGCGTCGTCCCGTCGAGCAGGGAGTACTCGGAGTGGTTGTGCAGGTGGACGAATTCCGCTTTATGCATGGATCAAACGGGGAATTTCGTAAAAATCGTCTTTGAGAAAAAAACTATAATGCCCCCGTGCCGAAGTCATTCACCGAGAACCGCGTCCGCCGGAAATCGTTCTGCCCCGGGAAAGCGGTCAACTTCTGCGTCGATCACGTACGTCTTCCCAACGGGAACCGTGCGGTCCGGGAGTACCTCGACCACCCGGGGGCCGTCGCGGTCGTGCCGTTCCTCGATAAGGACACGGTTCTGCTCGTCCGGCAGTACCGCTACCCCGTGGGCCAGGCCACCTACGAGCTTCCGGCCGGGAAGCTCGCCGCCGATGAGCCGCCGGGCGCCTGTCTCCGCCGCGAGCTCCGGGAAGAGACCGGCTACACCGCCGGGCGCTTCCGCCGAATACTGTCGTTTTGGCCGACGCCCGCGTTCTCCAACGAGCTGCTGCACGTCTACGTCGCCGACCGGCTCAAACCCGGCGTATCCTCCCCCGACGAGGATGAGCTCATCGAGGCGGTCCGGGTCCCGTTCCGGAAGGCGCTCGCATGGGCCCTCTCGGGCAGGATCAAGGACTCGAAGACCATTATCGGCCTTCTGGCCTGCGCGCTGCCTGCCGAGGCCGGGGCGCCCGGGAAGCGGCGGCGGGCCGGAACCCGCGTACGCCGGCTCTGAAACTGTTGCCAATTATACTAAATTCATGTTTAGGCGCTGTCCATGACCCCCGAAGAGATAGAGGCCTGGAATCCGTTCCTGAAGCGGATCCCGCTGTTTAAGGACCTTTCGGCTGAGGACCGCCGCCAGGTCGCGGGCCTGCTGAAGCCCCTTTCCCTGCCGCGCGGGGCGATCCTTTTCCAGCAGGGCGACGCGGGCGACGCGTTCTTCATCATCACCTCCGGCCACGTCCAGCTCGTCACCGAGCGGCCGGAGGGCAAGCGCGTCGCCGGCTACCTCGGGCGCGGCGACACCCTCGGGGAGCTGGCGCTGTTGACGGGCGAGCCCCGTGCCTGGACGGTCCTTCTTGAGTCGACCACCGAGTTCCTCGTGCTCTCGAAGTCCGACTTCGCGACGGTGCTGCGCGAGAATCCGTCCATCCTTCTGCAGCTCTCGCGGACTCTCTCGACCCGCCTCCTTCAGGAAACGCGCTCCGGGGGGCAGAGCCGGCAACTGCAGCCCCGGATCCTCGCGCTGCTGGCATCCCTCGACGATGGCGCCCGGACGCTCTTCGCCAATTATTTCGGGCTCTCTCTGGCCGAGCAGTCGCGCAGGCGCGTCCTTCTCGTCGACATGGACCCGAAGGCCGGCGCGCTCGCGAAGGCCTTCGGTCTCAAGCCCCTGGTGGTCACCGAGGAGATGCTCCGCGGCCGGGACCTGCGCGACCCCAAGCTCCTGGAGAAGTACGTCCAGGTCCATGCCTCCAGCCTCGGGGTGGTCACGCTGCCTTCTAGCGTCCTCGCCGGGCGGCTCTACCGGAGCGTCTTCCTGCTGATGAACCTGCTCCGGGACCACAGCGACTTCGTGATCCTCGCGATGCGCGCGCCGCTCGACGATGTCGAGAAAGCGGTCCTCTACGAGGCTGATCAGTGGATGCTGGTTGGCGGCGAGGGCCGCAAGGACGAATTCCTGCGTCTGCGGCTCGAGCTGTCCGGCTACGTTCCCGAGCCCAGACGTCTGCTCGAGGTATGGCTCGGCGACCGGGCGCCGGCCGAGCTGCGCTATTCCTCGGGCCGGGAGTGGACGCGCGTCACATGGCCGCCCGGGCTGGTCGAGAGCTTCGTCAAGCAGGGGGCCTCTCCGTTCCAGGCGATGAACCTTTTTCCGCGCGCGCGAGGGGGGGTCGAGGGGCTCGTGCGCCGCTTCGCGCGTCTGCGCGTCGGGCTCGCGCTCGGCACCGGCGCGGCCCTGGGCTACGCGCTGGTGGGGATCATGAAGAGCTTCGAGCGCGAGCACATCCCGGTCGATTTCATCGCGGGGACGTCGATCGGGTCCCTGATGGGCGGCTGGCTCGCCCTCGGGCTCACGCCGGCGGAGATCGAGAAGATCTGCGTGGGCGTCGACAAGGCGTGGGTGTGGGAGAACCTGTTCTGGGACCTGACCGTGCCTCGCTCGGGGATCTTCGCCGGGACGACGCTGCTGCGCTTCATACGCTCCTACTTCGGGGACAAGGAGTTCCACGAGCTCGAGATCCCGTTCCGCTGCGTCGCCACCGACATCGAGACCGGCGAGGAGGTCGTTTTCAAGGAGGGGAACGTCGCCCAGGCCATCCGGGCGAGTTGCGGCATCCCCCTGGTCTTCCAGCCCCTCCCGTACCAGGGCCGCTTCCTGGTCGACGGCGGGCTCGTCGATCCGGTCCCCATCAAGGTGGTGAGCCAGATGGGAGCCGATATCCTCATCTCGGTCAATCTTACGATGCCCGCCGGTGAGCGCAAGAGCGCGCTCAGCAAGAGGCGCGGGGTGGGGGCGTCCTTGATGAACCTGGACCTTAAACAGCTCAAGGGCCTGACCCTGCCAACGGCCCTGCAGGCCCCGAACATGTTCCAGATCTTCTTCCAGATGATCTACACGATGGAGTACGAGATCGCGAAGTCGCGCTCGGCCCTCGCGCACGTGAACATACATCCCGATTTGACGGGCTTCTCGTGGACGGAGATGCATCGGGGCAAGGAGATCGTCGAGGCGGGTGAGCGCATCGCCGAGGCGGTCCTGCCCAAGATCAAGGCGATGCTCCCCTACTTCTCGGATTCCTGCAAGGTCGGGATCCACCCCGCTCCCTGGGGTGTCCGCTGACACGGTGGCGGTGGCGGCTTTTTTTGTATAAAATCGGGACAATCCGTGCGCCCACAGGAGGCCGAATCATGAAGAGGACCCTATTGCTCGTCGTCGCCCTGCTCTGCGCGGCCCTGGCGTCGGCATCGCCGGCCGGAGCCGCCGAGAAGCTCACGGCCCGGCAGATCATGCAGAAGCAGAAGGACCTCCACCGCACGTCGAGCGAGATCGAGCACCAGAAGATGGTTCTCATCGACCGTAGGGATAAGAAGGAGAATCGCGAGCTGCGGCGCTACAACCTCGAGGTCAAGAAGGACGTCTACAAGTACCTGATCATCTTCCTCGCTCCCAAGGACATCCGGGGCACGAGCCTCCTGACTTGGCAGCACGAGGACGCGCCGGACGATCAGTGGCTCTTCCTCCCCGCCGCCAAGAAGCTCAAGCGCGTGGCGGAGGGCAGCAAGAAGGGCTACTTCATGGGGACGGATTTCACCTACGAGGACCTCTCGCCCGAGCCTCTCGACGACAACAAGTACAAGCTCCTGCGCGAGGAGGAGTGTCCGGGCAAGGAGGGCAAGGGCAAGGACTGCTGGGTCATCGAGTCCGTCCCGGCCAACGAGGAGGTCCTCAAAGCCAGCGGCTATTCCAAGAAGCACCTCTGGGTGCGGCAGGATATCTTCTTCACGGCCAAGATCGAGTTCTTCAACAAGCGCGGCAAGCACGTCAAGACGCAGGTCATGATGGATGTGGATAAGGTTGAGGGCACCATTTACCGCGCCGGGAAAGCCCTGATGGACCACGAGACGAAAAAGCACAAGACCCTCATGGTCGTTACCAAGCGCGAGATCAACGCCAAGATAGACAAGCAGCTCTTCTCCGAGCGCTCGGTGCTCAAACAGGAAGGCTTGCGCTAGCGCGAATCCGTCCGGAGGCGTCCCAATGAAGCGAATCATCGAGTTCGGCCTGCGAAGGCCTTTCCTGGTCCTGTTCGTCCTCGCCGCCATCTCGGCGGCCGCGGCCACGCAGCTGCGGCATCTGACGGTCAACGTGGCGGCCGACGGCATGATGCGGGCCAACGATCCGGAGAAGGCCTTCTTGGAGGAGACCCTCGACACCTTCGGGTCCGACAACATCACCGTCGTATTCGTCGAGGACGAGGAACTCTTCGACGCGGACAAGCTCGAGGCCATCGCGGCGGTCGCCCTGGCCCTGGAGGACATCGAGGGCGTCATCAAGGTCGACAGCCTGTTCAACCTTCAGAATTTCCGGGACGTGGACGGCACGCTCCAGACCGACCCCTTTCTGGAGGAGATCCCGGAGACCGAGGAGGACGCGGGGCGCGTCAAGGAAGACGCCCTGCGCAACCCCCTGATCGCCCGCAACGCGATCTCTTGGGACGGGACGGCCATGGCGATCAACGTCTACGTCCGGAACGAGGAGCGGCCGGACGGGACCAAGGAGGAGGACTTCGACGCGCGCATCGCGGGCGACATCGACGAGGCCATCGCGCCGCTCAAGGGCGAGGTGGACCGGGTGTTCCAGATGGGCATGCCCTTCACCCGCAAGGTCCTGGGCGAGAAGATCGTGGACGACCAGAAGCTCATCACCCCCCTGGCCCTGGGCGCCCTGCTCATCGCCCTGGTCCTTTGCCTGCGGAGCCTCAACGGCGCGGTCATGCCCCTCATGTCGGCCGGGCTGAGCATCTTGTGGACGTTCGGCTTCATGGGGGCGGCCGGGCTGCCGGTCACCCTGTTGACCGCGATCGTCCCGGCCCTCCTCATCGTCATCGGGTCCACGGAGGACATCCATCTCCTGAGCGAGTACACCGAGGGCGTGGCCCACGGGAACGACCGCCCGAACGCGATCCGCTACATGGCCTCCAAGCTCGGCCTGGCCATCCTGCTCACCTTCATCACCACGTACCTGGGATTCTTCTCCATCGCGTTCAACGACATCCGGATGCTCAAAGAGTTCGGCATCGTGGCGTCCTCGGGGCTGCTGTTCAACTTCGTGGTGACGGTCCTCGCCACGCCCCTCTACCTGCGGTTCTTCGGCAGGGCCAAGGCGGCCAAGGGCTCCGCGCAGCCGACCATCTTCGACCGGGGCGCCGAGGCCCTGATCGTCTGGATCCGGAAGAATACCAAGGTGGCGCTTACGGTCTCGATCATCGCCGTGGTCCTGGTCGGGATGGGAGCCGTCTTCGTGAGGGTCGACAACAACGTGTTGGCGTATTTCAAGAAGAATTCGGAGGTCCGCCGGCGCACCGAGACGCTCGCCGAGCGGCTCGCGGGCATGCAGAGCTTCTACATCGTGCTGACCGGCAGGGATGAGGGCACCTTCCGCGATCCCCACTTCCTGAAGGAGATCCGGGGCCTGCAGGACCACATCAAGAGCACCAAGCTTTTCGACGCCTCGTTCTCCATCGCGGACTACATGGCCCTGATCAACCGGGAGTGGAACGGGGGCGGGCAGGAGCACTTCAAGGTCCCGAAGTCGCGGGAGATGCTGGCGCAGTACATGATGCTTCTCAGGCAGCCGGACGTCGAGCAGTACGTCTCCACCGACCGCCGGAAGGCCAGCGTCCTGGTCCGCCACCATATCGCCGCCTCCTACGACCTGAGCCGGGCCCTCGAGCAGGTGGCCGTGCACTTCAAGGGCATGGACAAGCGCCTGGACATCCGCTTCACGGGCGAGGAGATCCTCACCAACAAGGCGGCCGACTCGATGGCCGCCGGGCAGGCCAAGTCGCTTTTGGCCCTGGTGGTCATCATCTTCGTCATGATGTCCGTCCTCTTCTTGAACGTCAAGGCGGGCGCGCTCTCTCTGGTGCCCAACGCCTACCCCGTGTTCGTCTTATTCGGGGTCATGGGCTACTTCTCCATCCCGCTGGACGTGGGCACCGCCATGATCGCGAGCATCGCGATCGGCATCGCCATAGACGACACCATCCACTTCATGGTGCGCTACAACAAGGAGATGCGCGAGACCGCCGACGAGACAAAGGCCCTCGAGCGCACCATCCGGGCCGAGGCCACGCCCGTGATCTCCACCTCGCTGGCCCTGGCCCTGGGCTTCGGGATTCTCATGGCGTCGAGCTTCGTTCCCGTCATCTGGTTCGGGGCCCTGACCGCGCTGCTGATGATCGTGGCCCTGCTGGCGGACCTGGTGATCACGCCCATGGTGCTCTCGTACACCCGCTTCGTCACCTTGTGGGACATGGTCTCCGTCCAGGTGGGCAAGAAGGTGATCGACGGGTGCGCGCTCTTCCAGGATATGCCGGCGCGGCAGATCAAGAAGGTCATCCTGCTCTCGAAGGTCAAGGATGTGCCCGGCGGAGAGAAGTTCATCCGGCAGGGCGACATCGGCCGGGAGATGTTCGTCGTCTTGGAGGGGCAGGCCAAGGCCGAGAAGGTCCTCTCGGATGGCAGCAGGCGGACGCTCGGCACCTTCGGCCAGGGCGAGGTGCTCGGCGAGATCGCCCTGGTCACGAGAGAGATGCGCAACGCCGACGTGACCGCGATCGAGGACACGAAGCTCCTGGTCCTGGAATGGCGGGCCCTGGAGCAATTGGCCAAGGCGGTGCCGAAGATCAGCACGCGCCTCTTCCTCAATATATCCCGGATCATCTCCAATCGTCTGGTCAATATGGAACACGGCTGATGGCGCGGACCCGCGCGGTCCTTGGGACATTCCTGCTCTGCGCGTCGTTTGCGGCGCCGGCGGCTTCGCAGGAGGACTACGAGAACCTCTTCGACGAGATCGAGACGGAGGTCGAGGCGACCGATGAGGGGGGGGCGGCCGATGTCCCGCCCACGGCGCTACGGAAGCTCCGGGACGGCTTCGAGGGCACGGCGCGGCTGCGCGGCATCAGCCACTTCTACGACAACAACGCGGAGGGCAAGGACACCCGGCACCATTTCCTCGAGGCCGGGATCGACTTCAAGCTCAAGCTCGCGGAGAGGGGCAACCTCTTCGACGCCAACGGGTGGCTCGAGGGGGCGACGGGACCGGACATGATGGGGCGCGTGATCACCCCTCCCCGGGACACGGAGCGGGCGCGCAACTGGCTGGAGGTCGCGGAGCTCTACTACACCCGGGAGTTCCCGAAGGCCGACGTCTACCTGGGCAGAAAGAAGGTGCCGATGGGGCTCTGCACCCTGTACTCCCCCTCCGACCGGATCAACCCGCAGGACATGAACGACCCGACCGCTCCGAAGTCGATGGGAGTCTGGCAGGCGGGGGCGGACGCGCAGGTGGGCCGGGTGTCCGTGAGCCTGATCTACATGCCCGTGTTCCAGCCCAGCAAATACCCCAGCGAACGCTCCCGCTGGGCGGGTCAGTCCGATCCGGGCGATCCGAGCGCCGTCAACTTCAACTACATCACCTCGCAGGGCATCACCATGACGGACCGCTATCCCAAGCCGGCCATCGGGCACACGCAGGTCCTCATGAAAGCCAAGACCACCTTGAGCGGCTGGGACCTCTTCCTGGCCGCCTTCCGCGGCACCTCCCGGCAGAGCGTGCTCCGGCAGGACGGGCCGACCCTCCTGCTGCCCATCGGCCCGTTCGCATCCCTGAGTTACGCCAAGGAGTACGTGCCGCTCTGGCATCTGAGCGCGGGCTTCTCCACGACCGTCAAGAAGCTGGAAGTTCACGGCGAGAGCCTGTATCAGAGCGGCTCCCGCCGGCGCGACGACGATTTCGTCAACACGACTCTGGGCGGGACCTACAAGCTCGACGACATCGCGCTGAAGCTGGGGCTCGACTCGATCTCCTGCGACCTCGAGTACGCCTGGGAGGACATCATTCGGCGCCAGAGCCACCCCGGGTACGCCCAGAGCTCGGAGAAGTCGCGTTCCGGACGGGACACCTGGCTCGGGAGGCTGGAGGTCAAGCCCAGCGACGAGCTCTCCGTGAGCGTCGCGTTCGTATACGACCGCGTGGACGGCGGCCAAAGCCAGGCGGTCGGGGCGCGGTACCGCATCAGGAGCGGCCTCGTCCTCAAGACCTCCCTGGAGTTCTACGGCGGCCCCTCCGACAGCAACTTGGGGATGTGGCGGAAGTGCGACCGCTGGGCCAGCCAGCTCGAGTATTCCTTCTGACCGGATGCCGCATGTCCCGGGCGCCGGAAGGGCAACGCCGTTCTTGCGGCGGAGTCCCCGATAACACGGAGGAGTAAGCACCGCAGGGCAAGCCTGCGGCGCTAGATTCCGTCGGCGATGCGCGCGAACGCCGCGCGAAGGGAAGCCTCCCGCTCCCGCCGCTTGCGCGCTGTCCGGGCGCGACCGGTGCCGGGCAGTAGCTTGAGTATCCATTCATCGAGCAGGGCGCGCCAGGGCCCGACGCCCTCGCGGGTTTTGAGGAGCTGGAGGGGGGTCTCCCTGTAGAGCCGGACCTCGCCCGAGATGCTTCGCGCCGCCGTCCGGAACTCCCCGATGAGCCTCTCGGCATCTAACCACGAGTCCCGGTCGTCGCGCTCGGTGAGGAGCGTGAGGGCCTTCTTCCCCCGGGCCGTGACGGCGGTCAGGTCGTCCTCCAGCCGCCGTCCGCGCCTCAGGTAGCTCTCGCGCATGCGCTCGTCGACCGGAGCCTTGGCGATGGCGTCCCGCAGCGGGGGGGTCAGAAACCCCCGGTGCCCCGCCAGCAGCTGCATCGTCTCCTCCAGTGACGCGATTGCGATCCAGCGCGCGGCCTCGCCGCGTTTTTTGGAGAGCCGTCTGAGCCTGGCGCGCGTGATGCCCTTCGGGCGTTTGGTCCCGGCCGCCTCGCCGTCGAAGTCGCGGAGCGCGGCCTCGGCGCGCTCGAGCGCGCGCCGGCGGCGCGCGAGCCCCGGGCTAAGGTCCTGCCCGCCCGCCCGCGCTTCCAGCTCGCGCTGGACCTCCGGTTCGCGAAGCTGGCCGGCCGTGTAGCCCTTCTCCTTTCCCGGGCCGAGGCGGCGCGCGAGCTCCAGCGCGCGGCGGGCGCGGTAGGCGCGCGCAAGCCGGTCGATGTCGTAGCGCAGGCCGTGATAGGGATGGCGCAGCGTGGGGTAGTCCAGCCTTCCGGTCTCAACGAGTCTGGGCGCTCCCGGCGGGCCGCGCCGGTTCATCTCGCTCTGCATCGCCATCACTTCCGGCGAGTAGCCGGTCGGGTTGGACGGGTCCAGGCGGTCGTAGAGCGTCTCGCCCGCATAGGTCGCGGGGCGCGGCTCGGGAGGCGGCTCCGCGCCGCCGGGCGCGCCGGGCCGCCCCGCCGCGCTTCCGGCGGCCGCGGATCCTCCCTCGAACAGGCGCTCGATGAGCGCGCGCCGCTCTTCGTCGTCGAGCTCGGCCGGGCCTTCGATGGTCTTGGAGATCGCTGCCGCGCGGTCGAGCCGTCCGAGCAGGCCCTTGTGCCGGTCGGGATTGAGCTCGAAGAAGCTCCTCACCCGGCGATCGAGGGACCTCTCGAAAACCCGCGTCCCCTGCGCGTCGTCCTTCGCGAATCCGACGGCCAGCGCGGCCGCGTCCTCGGGGTTGGCGAGGATCCAGGCGCGGATATCGCGGCGCGCCTCGCGCGGGTCATCGGACTCGGCGAGCCGGTTTCCGAAGCTGGAGCGCAGGATGCGCGCGGCGAGGGTGTCCGCGGCGCCGGGGTCCTCGGCGAGGATCTCCGCCGTCCTGCGTCCGGCGGCCGTCTCCGCTTCGGATTCGGCGGGCGCGCCTTCTACGGGAGGGATATCCGCCGTGTCGGCCCGGGCCTCGCCGGCCGGGACCACGGCCGCGGCCGCGACCGCGGCCGCCAGGCATAGCGGGGCGGCGGCGCTCAAGGGAATCGGAACGCGGCCTCTCCGCCGATGATGACGACGCCGTCCTCGTCGATGCGCGCCTGTCCGAGGGGCGCGTCCGCGGCGGGGATGTCCTTGCGTTGTTTGCGGAGCAGGTCCAGAAAGCTGTAGATCAGGGGTTCGTCGAGGGCCCCCCAGAGGGCCATCGCGAACCGTCCATCGGAGGTGAACGAGACTTTCTCGAGGCGCTCCGCGACGTCGAGCTCCATGATCCGGTTGCCGGTGAACGAGACGGCCGCCAGGGTCCAGCCGTCCTTCCTGGCCTCGATCACCAGAGCGGTTTCCCCGTCGCGGCTCAGGAGGACGGGGGCCATATGCGGCGGCGCCTCGACCGCGTCGTCTCTCCAGAGCGGCTGCCCCGTCGTTCCGAGATAGACGAACGTCTTCGTCGAGCCCAGGACCTCGTCCACTTGCCCGGTCCGGATGGTCTCGAATTTCTGCCAGTGCCAGGCGAATCGGCCGCCGTCCGCGATGCCGCCGCGCATCCGGCGGACGGAGACGAGGCCGCCGTCCAGCTCGTCCCGCCAGCTCCCAAGGCCGATCTCGTTGATGAGACGGCCGTCATGGTTGAAGAGCAGCAGCGACGAGGGCGTCGCCCTCCAGCCGCCCGCGGCGGGAGGGGGCTCGGGCCCCGAGGCCTCCGAGAATATGGGCGCCACGATCAGCGCGAGCATGAGGGCGTGGGCCGGAACCACTATAGTCTTTCCACCTTCACGCGCAGCGAGGTCTTCCGGTAGAGCTGGATCGCGTAGGGCTGCGTGAAGGCCTGGATCACGAAGCTCGAGGCGGCGGGCGCCCGCTCGCGATAGGGGATGCGGACCGCGCCTTCGTCAGCGACCGGAGCCAGGAACTCCGCCGAATAGCCGCCGGTGTTGCGCAGCCCGAGGAATACGGCGACGGCGAAATGCTTCTCGAAATCGACCGGCGGCGCCTCGGCGGAGAACGCCTCCTTCCAAAGCGAGGACCACTCCCGGGCGTCTTCGACGACGCGGGCGGCGGGCTCCGTGACGCCGCAGTCGTGGCCGTTCCAGCCCGACGGGGATGCCTCGGTGACCATAAGGCGTGAGACGTCCTTCATGTCATTGGCCTCCTTTCCCGGAGGGGTGCGCGCCATGCCGAGACAAAGCGCGATAGCGCCGATCAGCGCGCACGCCGCGGGCCGCCTCATCGTTGCTTGCGTCCTCCGATGAGTAGGCGCGGGATGCGCAAAGTCGGCTGGCCGTCCGCGACGGGCACGCCCTGCCCCTGCTTGCCGCAGGTGCCGATGCCCCAGCCGATGTCCCACCCAAGGCGGTCGATGCTCCGCAGGACATCGGGCCCCACGCCGAGCATGTTGGCGTCGCGGACGCGATGCAGGATCTGTCCCTTCTCGACCCGGTACCCGTCCTCGACCCCGAAGACGAACTCGCCGGTGGCCGTGTTCACCTCGCCGCCCCCCATCTTCGTGACGAGCAGGCCCCGGCCGAGCTCGCGGATGATCTTATGGGGATCGTCCGGCCCCGGCGCGATGTAGAGGTTCGACATGCGCGGCAGCGGGCGATGGCGGAAGGACTCGCGGCGTCCGTGCCCGTTCGGCTCGCGGCCGTCCCGCATCGCCGAGAGCCGGTCGTAGAGGTACTCGGTCAGCACTCCGTTCGTCACGACAGGCGTCGGCCGGGCGGGACAGCCCTCGTCGTCGAAGGGATAGGACCCGCGCGCGAACGGGAGCGTCGGGTCGTCGATGATCGTGAGGAACTCGTTGGCCACCTGCTGGCCGACCTTGCCGGCGTAATGGGGGGAGGTCCCCTCCTGGACGTGGTCGGCCTCGAGCGAGTGGCCGATCGCCTCGTGAATGAACGTGCCGCCCGCCGAGGAAGCCAGCACGACCGGCATCTCCCCGGCGTCGGCGATCGGCGCCGAGAGTTTCTCGACGGCCGCGCGCGCCGCCGCGCGGCCGGCACGGAGAGGGTTGAAGTCGGTCAGCAACTCGTAGCCCTTGAGCCCTCCGATGACCTCGTGCCCGTTCTGCAGGACGCCGTCCTTGCCGGCCGTCACGCTCACGATGAAGATTACCGAGACGCGCTCGGCCGCGCGGAAGGAGCCCTTCGAGTCGAGGACGGCGAATCGCTTCTCCCGTTCGGCGTAATCCAGGCGCACCTGCGAGATGTAGGGAAACTCGGAGCGGATCGTCCGGTCGATGCCCTTGAGCAGGGCGATCGTCTCCTCGACCGGCACGTCGCCCGGGCGCCGGTAGAGGCTTTGGCGGTGGACGCTCGGAGCGCCCCCCTGCGGCGGCCGCGTGCGTGGGGTGCCGCTCAGCAGGCGATCGGCGAGGGCCCGGGCGCCGTCCGGGTCGAGGCCGGTGAGGGAGCCGTGGAGCGTCTCGAACGCTTTCGGATCCTTCGTCTTGAAGAGGTAGCGCAGGCCGGCGCCGCAGTCGGCGCCGGAGGACATCTCCGTGACGCGGGAGTCCTCGAAGCTGATCGAGGAGCCCCGAGACTCCTCCAGGAATGCCTCGGCGTGGTCGCCGCCGGTCAGCGCGGGCGCCCAGTCCGAGAAGCGCAGCGATCCGGCATCGAGAGCTAGTCGCATGTCTCGGCAACGGGCAGCGTGATGATGAACGTGCTGCCGGCCCCCACCGTCGACTCGAGCCGGACGGCCCCGTCGAGCTTCTCGACGACTTTTCGGACGAAGGAGAGGCCGAGACCCCAGCCCTCCACCTGGCCGGTGAAGGATGCGTCGATCTGGTAGAACTTCTGGAAGATTTTGTCCTGCTCCTCGGGCGGGATGCCCGGGCCGCTGTCGCGGACGTGGATCTCGACGCCGCCGCTCCTGGGAGTCGCCCATATCGAGACGCTCCGCGACTCTCCGGAGGAGAACTTGATGCCGTTCTCTATGAGGTTGCGTACGACGTCGCGCACGAGCCCCGGGTCGCCGACCGCGGCGAGGCCCGAGTCGGGCTCGAGCGCCACGCTCGCCCCGCAGTTCTGGAGCCAGGGCTGGCTCGCCTTGACGGCCTGCTTCAGGACGTCGTCCACGGGGAAGCCCTTCTTATCGATTTCAGCCGCCTCGAGCTCCTCCATGACCGTATAGTTGAGCAGCTTGTCCACGAGCCCGTTGAGCTTCTGGCCTTGCGTGTAGACCGTGCCGAGGGCGCTGACCTGGAAGTCGTTGGCTCCGGCGTCCTGCTTCTTGAGGTCGTCGAGCAGCAGCTGGCTGTAGCCCGTGATCGAGGCCAGCGGCGTCTTGAGCTTATGCGAGATCAGGGAGAGAAAATTGCGCTTGAGCCCTTCCTCGTGCCGCTCCTCGGTCACGTCCCGGAAGACGATGACGCGGCCGCTGGTCTCGCCGGTCCGCCCGTCCCGAATCAGCGAAGCCGTGCCCGCGAGGACCAGCTTCTTCGGCTCCTCCCGGATGGCCGCGAACTCGACGATGTCGTCATCCGAGCGCAGGATCCGCTCGAGCGGGGGATTGAGCTTCATACCCGCCACGGCGGTCTCGAAACGGGCGGGGGCCTCCGAGTCCCCCAGGAAGCGCCGCGCCGCGCCGTTGGCGAGAATGACGCCGCCCGCGGCGTCGGTCAGGAGCGCCGCGTCGCGGATCTCGTCGAGGAGCGTGGCGAGCTTCGACTTCTCCTCCTTGAGCGAGGAGAAGAGGCGCGCGTTCTCTATGGCCACGCCGGCCTGGGAGGCGAAGGCCTCGAAGATGCGCAGATCGGTGAATGAGAAGTCCCCCTCGATGTGGTTGATCGCCTCGACGACGCCGATGCGCTTGCCCTTGAGGATGATGGGCGCGGCGAGGATGGACCGGGTCTTGAAGCCCGAGTCCTCGTCGATCTTCGGCGACCAGCGCGGGTCCTTGGTGACGTCGTTGATGATCATCGGGGTCGCGCTCTGGGCGACCGAGCCGGCGATGCCCTCCCCCATCTTGAGCCGGATGTTGTGGACCTCGGGAGCGAGGCCCAGCGCTACGTCGAAGTAGAGCTCGTCGGTCTCGGGGTCGACGAGCAGCAGCGACGCAGTCTCGGCGTTGACGACGCGCGCCGCCAGCTGCATGATGGTGTTCAGCAGCTCGCTGAGGTCGAGCTTCGAGGAGAGAAGCTTCCCGGCCTCTAGGAGCAGCTCGAAATGCTTCGTTCGCGCCTGCGTGGAAGGCATAGAAATGTAAAATAGCAAATCCCGCAAAGCCCATAAAGGCCATCGGGAGGGCCGGAGCTTGTGTTGGCGCTCGGTCTTTGTTAATAAATTACCGATGCGCCGCTCCATCGCTCTCATCCTGGCCTCTCTCCTGATCCTGTCGGCGCCGGGGACCGCTTTCGCGCGTTTCAGCCTCGGGCGTCTGCTCAAGGAGCTCGATGCCGGGGCCGCGCCCGTGTCCGAGCGGCTGCTGATGATCCGCGCGCTCGGGGGCTCGCGCCGCAGGAAGGCCACCCGCGCGCTCGGCGAGCGCCTGGACACGGCGGGCGGAGATCCGCGGATCACGGCGGCTATCGTTCGGGCGCTGGGGGAGCTGGGGTATATGGACGCCACCGACCCTTTGCTGGAGGCGTGGGAGTACATCTTGGAGCGCCGCTTCCGCAAGGCGGACCTGCCCGCCGGCTTCCAGTCGCTGCGCGCCGAGCTGGTCCGGGCGCTGGGCAAGATCGGCGACATCAAGGCCGTCCCGGCCTTGCGTCGCGGGATGATCGACGGCGATCCCCTGGTCGTGCGACGCGCGCTCGAGGGGCTCGCCCGCCTGAAGGACGGCAAATCGGCGGAATATATGATCCATCTGCTCTCCGGGCCGGACGAGGACGTTTCCCGGGCCGCCTACGAGGCGCTGGGGGAGCTCGGGGGACAAGAGGCGGGGCGCGCGCTGCGGGCGGCGCTCGAAAGCCCGAAGTCGCCGGACCGGGTGATGGCCGCCTACGGGCTGGCCCGCATGGGAGAGGCGATCGGCGTTCTCAAGCTCGACGGGTACATCGAGGAGGTGGAGGGAGCCTACCGCGAGGGCCTGCTCGCCGCCGGCTATCTCGCCCGTCTCGGGAGGGACAACGGTGTCGACTATCTGGCGGGCGTCGCCGGCGACAAGGAGTCCGAGTTCCGCCCTTTGGCCATCGAGGTCCTCGGCGAGTCGGGCGCGTCTCGGGCGGCTCTCCCGCTGGCGGCGCTCCTCGATGACGAGGACGCCGGCACCCGGAGGCTCGCGGCCCGGGCCCTGGGCCGCCTCAGGGGGCGGCGCGCGGTGGCCGCGCTCAAGCGGGCCGCGGACGATCCCGATGCCGATGTCCGGGCGGAGGTCCGCGCCGCGCTGGCGTCCCGGGGCTATTACAGTCCGCCAGACGGATTCTGACCAAGCGCCCCTCCGGCGGGGACGCTTGGTTCGGGATGGATTATATAGTAAAAATAGCGGGGACCGGGCTCGCCCCGGGGGAACTCCGGCCGCTGCCCGGTGTCCAAATCGAAACGCGCGCCATGCCGGCGTCCCGCCGGGAGGAAGGCGAGCTGGAGTGGATATGAATAGAGGCATCCGTCTTGTGTTGTTGACCGCATTGGCGCTGGGCGCGGCCGCGCCCGCGCAGGCCGGCTCCCTGAAGAGCCTCGCCCGCAAGCTCCAGAAGGGACTGAAGGGCCAGGAGAACCTCAAGATCGCGGTCCTCAGCTTCCCGTACCACGACGGCCGCATGAGCAGCGGCTCGACCATCGTCCAGGAGCGGCTCACGACGCATCTCGCCGAGGACGGCGCGGCCGAGGTCATCGAGAGAAAGCTCCTCGAGAAGATGCTCGCGGAGATGGAGCTCGGACATACGGGCCTCATCGACGAGAAGACGACCCATGAGCTCGGCAAGGTGCTCGGCGTGGGCGCCATCGTGACGGGGACGCTCAACGATCTCAAGCGCGGGCGGACCGAGGTCAACGCGCGGCTCATAGAGGCCGCGACTGGCCGGATTCTGGCCGCCCGCATGACGAAGATCAGGCGGACGTGGACGGACGAGCCCCGTCCGCCCGGCGCCACGGCCGACAGGCCCGACGAGCCCGGCCCGAAGCCCACGCCCGGGACGTTTCTCGGCAAGCCGCTGGTGCAGCTCGCCATCCTGCTCGACACGAGCAACAGCATGGACGGTCTGATCTCCCAGGCCAAGACGCAGCTCTGGCGGATCGTCAACGAGCTGGCCTCGGCCGAGAGGGAGGGCGAGGCCCCGGCCCTCCGGGTGGCTCTCTACGAGTACGGCAACAACGCTCTCAGCGTGAAAGGGGACTTCATCCGCCAGGTGCTTTCGTTCACCGCGGATCTCGACCGGGTCTCGGAGGAGCTGTTCGCTCTCAGGACGAACGGCGGAAGCGAATACTGCGGCGCCGTGATCCTGGACGCGGTCGACGGCCTCGATTGGGCCCCGCAGGCGGACGTCTACAAAGTCGTCTTCATCGCGGGCAACGAGCCGTTCACTCAGGGCCCGGTCGACTTCCGTGACGCCGTCTCTCGGGCGCGGGCCAAGTCCATCTTCGTGAACACGGTCTACTGCGGCGACAGCCAGCAGGGGATCGGGACGCAGTGGAAGGCCGGCGCCGACCTAAGCGGCGGCGAGTACCTGAACATCGACCAGGACAGGAAGGTGGTGGCGATGCGCGCCCCGCAGGACGACGAGATCGAGCGGCTCGGGCGCGATATCAACGAGACCTATATCCCCTACGGCAGCGGGGGGCGGGAGGCGAGCCTCCGGCAGGAGGAGCAGGACGCCCAGGCGGGGAAGCACGGCCTCGCCGGGGCCGCGGTGCAGCGCTCGATGTTCAAGGCCAAGAAGCAGTACAGCGCGAGCGCGGCCTGGGACGCGGCCACGCTCGTGGAAAGCGGCGAGAAGGACGTCGGGGAGCTGGAGGAGGATGAGCTGCCCGAGCCCATGCGGGGCATGAGCGTGCCCGAGCGGGAGAAATACATCCAGGAGCGGATCGAGCGGCGGCGCGGGATCCAGGAGCGCATCCGGAAGCTGAGCGCGGAGCGCGACAGCTACATCTCGGCCAAGCAGGAAGAGCTGTCCAAAGGGTCCGGCGAGCTCACGCTCGATCAGGCGGTCTTGAAGGCCGTCCGCAAGCAGGCCGCCACCAAGCAATATCGATTCGCGGACTGACCGGGGACGCGCGTTTCCGCGGAGAGCCGCGAAGACTCGGCCCGCGGCCGCGCGTTCGCGGCAGAAATCTGTAGCCAGACAGGCCACAGACCTCGGATAACATCTTTTCGGCGTGAGTTAAGGAAGGATTGCGGGAATGTGATAAACTGCTTTAAAATAATACAGCTATGATGGTTCAGTTGTGGGGCCAGAGAGGCCACAATCGCTCTGGCGGGGTGCCTCTGCCGGCTTTTGAGACGGCGGCCGGGGAAGCGTCGGGAGCGGGCAGGGCATGAGGCTTCCGGTGCCTTCCGGGCCGCCGGGCACGGCATCTTGGAGGACGCGCCGGAGAAGACCGTGCCGCTTGTGCGGGGATGGCCCAAGACTCGTCCGGCCGGGGCGGAAGTCCGATGTCATTGCTCCGCAAAAATTCCTATCGTATAGCCAGATGACGCCTTTCCGCGCGGCCGCGCGCCTCGGCTCGGCCGCCGTCCTGGTCTTCCTGTCCGTATCGGCCGCCGGCCCGCTCGGGGCGGCTCGCGGGGACGCGCCCGCCTCCAAAGACAAGACGTTCGCGGTCAGGGATCCCGAGGTCCAGGCCAGGCTGGAGAAGACGCGCCTGGAGATCGAGGAGCTGATGGAGGAGCTCGAGCCGTTCCTGGCGAAGCTGACCGCTCTTAAGGACAGCTACGGCGGGAAGTCCGACCTCGACGAGCTGTCCATGCAGCGCGGGAAGCTTCTGGCCGAACTGCGGCCCCGGCTGGAGCGCTTCGACTACCTGAGGCACGAGTGGGGTGAGGTCAGGAGCTACAGCGAGAGGCGGATGATGGCGCTGGCCGCGAAGCGCTTCGTCAACGAGCAGATTATCCCCCAGGACGCGGCCCAGGCCATGATTGAGACGAGCAGGACGATGGAATTCAGCCGGCGGTCAAGGCAGTTCCGCGGCAACATCTACTCGATGGTGCAGGCGGAGAGCCTGGCCTACAAGACGGCGGTGGACGCACGCAACACCCGCAGGACCTGGTTCGGCGTGATCGGAGCCCTCTGCGCGGCGCTCGTGGCCGCGCTGGTCTTCGCCTGGCGCAGCACCCGGGCGCGCACCGCCGAGCTTATGATGCGCACCCCGACCGGCCAGCCGGCCCTGCCCGGAGGTCAGCTTCCCGCGCTTGCCGGGCCGTCGGGGAGCGTCAATCCCGAGGCGGGCGCGCTGCTGGGAGGCAATTACAGGATCGATGGGGAGCTCGGGCGCGGAGGGATGGGGGTCGTGTACGAGGCCACCGACGTGACGCTCCACCGCAAGGTGGCCATCAAGCGCATGCGCGAGGAGCTCGCCGGCGCGGGCAAGGACCTCGAGATGTTCCTGAGCGAGGCCCGCATGGTCGCGTCGCTCAAGCACCCCAACCTCGTGGAGATCTATTCGATCCTGCGCGAGGGAGGCCAGCTCTTCCTCGTCTTCGAGCACGTCACGGGCAGGCTGGTGAGCGATTTCATCGACGAGGGCCGCAGGATCTCCTTGCGCTCGACGACGAGCGTGATCAAGCAGGTGGGCTCCGCGCTGGACTACGCCCACAGCCGCAAGGTCATCCACCGCGACCTCAAGCCCTCGAACATCATGGTCACGCCCGAGGGCGTGGCCAAGGTCATGGACTTCGGCATCGCGCATCAGGCCAAGATGACGGTGGCTAAGCTGACTCGGACCGCGGCCTGGGGAACCCCCGCCTACATGGCGCCCGAGCAGGAGCTGGGCGAGGTCTCCCGAGAGTCCGACCTGTTCTCCCTGGGAGTCTGCCTCTACGAGATGGTCTCCGGGCAGACGCCGTTCCAGGGGCCGAACTTCCTGGCCCAGAAGCAGGGCTCGGTCTACACGCCGCTTTCGCGGCGCGTGGCCGGGCTGCCGGAGGGGACCGACGAGTTCGTCCGGCGCGCGCTGCAGCCGGCGCCTAAGGACCGGTTCCACACGGCGGCCGAGCTTTTCGCGGCTCTCGACCGCTTGGTGAAGGACGACAAGAAGACGACTTGAGGCATTTATGAAGAAGATACTGATTCCGGCCGCCGCCTGCGCCGTCCTCGCCGGCGGGCTTCTGCTGACGGTGGCTCTCTCGCTCAACTCCATCATCCGCTCCGCGGTCGTGAACTTCGGGCCCAAGTTGACCGGCGGCTCGGTGAGCCTCGAGGAGGTGAGGATCTCGCCGCTCTCCGGACGCGGCGGTCTCAAGGGGCTGGTCATCGGCAACCCGGAGGGGTTCCGCAGCGGGAGCGCCTTCGAGCTTGACGAGGTCCGGATCGGGGTCAACGTGCGCTCGATCCTCTCGCGCACCGTCATCGTGGACGAGGTATTCATCAAGGGCGCGAAGGTCACCTACGAGGCCGGCCTTAAAGGCAGCAACATCGGCGCGATCCTGATGAACATCGAGTCCTTCGCCGGGAAGGGCGCCAAGGAGCGACCCTCGGGCTCTGATGGGCCTTCGAAGAAGGTCCGCATCGGGAGCTTCACCTTCATGGACGCGACGCTGAGCGTGAGCGGCACGATACTCGAGGGACGGACCCTCTCAGCGCGGCTTCCGAAGATTCATCTCAAAGACATCGGTGGAGACGATGGAATCATGCCCGCGCGGGCCGTGGCCAGGATATTCAGGGAGCTGACCCGCTCCATCGTGAGGGCGGCCACCCGGGGCGGCCTGCGGGCCGGCGAGACGGGGGAGGACGCCAAGAAGCAGGTCCAAAACGCCATCAAGGGGCTGAAGGTCCTTTTCGGGAGATGACGCGCCGCTTCCGCTCCACGCTTCTCGCCGCCGCGCTGGCCTTCGCGCCGGCCTGCCCGCTCGCGGCGAGCGGCCTCGCTCCGGAGATGGACCGCGGGATATTCTCCGCGATGGGCGCGATCTTCTTTGCGAACCCCACAGTCCGGCCGGGAGCCTGTTCGCTCTCTGGCCCCCTGAAGCGCCGGGCTATCCGCCTCCGCTCTCCGACAAAATGGCCCGGACCCGCTCGGACAGGCCCGCCGCGTTGAACGGTTTGCGGATCATGCCCGCGGCGCCGAGGTCGCGGTAGAGGCGCGCCTCGTCCTCCCCGGACCGCGCCGTCAGGAATATCACCGGGATCCCTTTCGTCCGGTCATCGGCTTTGAGGCGGCGGCAAGCCTCGGGGCCGGCCATCACGGGCATCTGGTCGTCGAGGAGGATCAGGTCGGGCCGGAGGTCGGCCGCCCGCCGGACGGCCTCCGCCCCGTCTCCCACGCAGACGACCTCATGGCCGCCCTTCTTGCTCAGGCTGAGCGCGGCGATGCGGCTCATGGTCCGGTCGTCTTCCGCCAGGAGGATCCTCATGCCGGAAGGCTACAAAAAAAGGCGGGAGATGTTTAAGAGAGTCGGTAGCCGGCCCCGATCACGTTCTCAAGCCGGGAGGAGAAGGTCTTGCCGAGCTTCTTCTTGAGGCGCGATATGTGGACCTGCACCGTGTGCGTGTCGTTGTAGGTCTCCAGCTCGTAGCCCCACACCGTCTCCAGCAGATACTTGGGCGGCACCACCTTCCCGGCCCGGCGCAGCAGCACCGTCAGCAGGTCGAACTCCTTGCGGGTCAGGCGCACGGCCTTCTTGCCGGCCTTCGCGGTCCGCTCCGAGACGTCCAGCTCCAGGCCGTAGCGCCGCAGCACCTCGTGGAGTTCCTCGGGGGCGTGGAAGCGCCGCAGGACCGCGTCGATCTTGGCCAGCAGGACCGGCCGCCTGAGGGGTTTGAACAGATAGTCGTCGGCCCCTCCCCGGAGGCCGGAGACCAGGTCCTCGTCGTCGGTCCTGGCGCCGGACATCAGGATGACGGGGATATGGCCGGTCGCGGGGTCCTGGCGGAGGCGCCGGCACAGCTGCACCCCGTCGGCGTCGCCCAAGAGGACGTCCATCAACACGAGGTCCGGTTTCGATGAGAGGGTCTTCGCGACGGCCTCTCCTCCGAGCTGGCAGCGCAGGACCGAATAGCCTTCGGGTTTCAGCCAGGACTCCACCGCCCGCAGGATCGCGGGGTCGTCGTCGGCGACGAGTATCTTGTAGCGCATGCAGGCCGCGCGGCCGCGCCGCGCCCCTACATTCTACATAATGGTCCGACAATTGAGCCGGATTTAAGCCTTCGTTGAGCCGGATTCTAGGCCGGTCCGTTATGCTGGTATATATAGGAAGCATGCCTGTCCGCACGGAGGAGTGGTGCCTATCGCGGGTCTGAGGGAGGGCCGCGCCCCGGAGGGGGAGAGCCGGCGAGAGGAAAGGCGCCCGGTCGTCTTGGCGGTCGACGACGATCCCAATATGCGGAGGCCTGTACGGTTGGCCGCGGAGCTCGCCGGCTGCGGGGTCGTTTTCGCCGCGGGGGTCGAGGAGGCCAAGAAGCGGCTGGGCGAGGAGCGTCCCGACCTGGCCCTTCTGGATATGAACCTCGGGGATGGAAGCGGGCTCGATATCTGCCGCGAGATGGCGGCGCGGGGACTGGACGTCCCGGCCCTGTTCCTGACGTCGTGCGGCGACGTGGAAAGCCGCCTGCGGGCGTTCCGCGCCGGCGCGCACGACTATATCCCGAAGCCCTTCTCGGTCGAGGAGCTCGCGGCGCGCGTGCGGGTCCATCTGCGCCTGCGGGGGCAGCGCGAGAGGGGGCTGCGTGAAGGCGACAGGATCCATCTGCGGGAGCGGGTCCGCAGGGACCTGTCGGACATGATCGTCCATGATGTAGAGGCGCCGCTGACGTCGGTCCTCTCGACGTTGAAGATCCTGCGGGACGAGCGCCTTATTCTGGACGAGGATTACGCGAGGCTCGTGCACGACTGCGGGACGGTGGGGGGGATGGTCCTGCTGGCGCTCTGCGACCTGCTCGATATGGGACAGGCCGAGGCGGGCCGGTTCGCGCTCGAGATATCCCGCGTGCGGGTCGCGGATGTGCTCGCGAGGGTGGCCGTTCTCCTGCATCCGGAGGCCAAGAAGGCCGCGGTCGAGTGCGGGATCGGGGAGTTCGAGGCGGGCTTGACGGTCCATACCGATAGGCTGCTGTTGTTCCGCATCCTGGCCAATGCGCTCTCCAACGCCATCAAGTCCAGCCCCCGGGGCGGGCGGGTGGTCATGCGGGCCGCAAGGCACGGGGCGAAAGTGGTCATCGATATTTCGGACCGGGGGCCCGGCATCCCGGATAAGGAGAAGCGGACGGTGTTCGACAAGCGCGGCGGTCCGAGGACCGGGGGGGGCGACCGCGAGCATGGCCCCCGCCTGGGATTGGCGTTTTGCCGGGCGGCGGCCGAGGTTCTGGGAGGCATGATCCGGGCCGAGGACCGGGAGGGGGGCGGCACGCGCTTCGTCCTGGCTTTGCCGGCCACGAGCCCCCCCGATCGCGTCCCGGCGTGAGCCGGGCTGAGCCGGACTGGCGGCATGGAATAGCGATGGAAAGACGAAAGATGCGGCGCCTCGGGAACGGAGTCGACCACGGAGGCATGAACGGGTCCAATCCCACGGTCTGGGCGGTCGACGACGATGAGGGCATGCTGCTCTGGATCGAGACCGCGCTCAAGAGGAGCTACGACGTGCGGACCCGCCCCGGCCTGCGGGGGCTCGTCGCCGCCTTGGAGCGCGAGCCTCCCGACCTTCTCGTGCTGGACGTCCACTTTCCCGACGGCGACGGCGTGGAGGCGGCCGTGCGGATCCGCAGGCGCCCAGCCCTGGCGCGCATGCCCATCGTCCTGATCAGCGGGGACACCAGGATCGAGCTGGCGTTGCGCAGCCTCGCCTCCGGGGCCGACATGTTCATGGAGAAGCCGATCGACGCGGCGAGGTTCCGGAGGCAGCTGCGCTCGCTGCTGCGCCGGCGAGAGACGGCCGCGTGGCTGGCGAGGAAACGAGTGGATCGCGGGGCGCGCAGCGGCAGCGTCGCGGGACGGCGGTACCAGCTCCCCTGACGCGACGCGCCGGCTTGGCTCGACTGATCCCATGGCCAATCTCGCCTTACGGCGCTTACACCTTCGAATTATCGGGAGCTCTGCGGCAAGAGTGCTGTTGTCTTTCCCTCGCCCCGGGGCGGGAACGGACGCGCCCGGGACCGCCGTGACGGCGGCCCCGGGCGGCGCTTAGTGAACGGCCTGGCCGGGCTTAGGTGCTCTTAGCCGGGATAGACGTGCGTGCCGGTCTCTCCAGCCACGGCCTTCTTGAGGTTCCGCGGGTCCGTGATGATGGCCTTATTGCCCCCGCCCTCAAGGAACTCGATGACGGCCGTGACCTTGGGCAGCATGCTGCCGGGCTTGAAGTGGCCCTCCTTGATGTATTTCTTGGCCTCGGAGACCATCATCTTGTCGATCGGCTTGGCGTCGGGCTTGCCGAAGTTCAGGACGACCTTCTCGACCGCGGTCGATATGATGAAGATGTCCGCCTTCAGCTGGCGCGCCAGGAGGCTGGAGGCGAAGTCCTTGTCGATGACCGCGGCCGCGCCCGTGAGGATGCCGCCGGCGTCCTCGACGACGGGGATGCCGCCGCCTCCCACCGCGACCACCACGAAGCCGCTTTTGACCAGGTTCTCGATCGCGTCGAACTCCACGATCTTCTTCGGGATGGGAGAGGCCACCACGCGGCGCCAGCCCCGGCCCGCGTCCTCGACCACGTCCCAGCCGTCCTCCTTCCGGTGCTTCTCCGCGTCCTCCTTGTCCATGAAGGATCCGATCGGCTTCGTCGGGTTTTTGAAGGACGGGTCGTTCTTGTCCACGAGGACCTGGGTCACCACGGTGGCGGCCTTCTTGTCCATCCCGCGCGCCTTGAACTCGTTGTGGAGGGCCCGCTGGATGTGGTAGCCGATGGCGCCCTGGGTGTCCGCCCCGCAGGAATCCAGGGGGACCATGTGGAGCTCCTTGCTCGCGAGCTCGGCGCGGCGCAGGATGAAGCCCACCTGCGGTCCGTTGCCGTGGGTGATGACGACGTCGTAACCCTGCTCGATGAGGTCGGCCATGTGCTTGCAGGTCTGCGCGGCGGCCTCGTACTGGTCCGGCACGGTCTTGTGCTCCTTGTCGGTGATGAGGGAGTTGCCTCCCACCGCGATGACGGCGAGCTTGCTCATGATGATGCCTCCCCCGGCCTCGGCACTACAGCTCGACCTCGAAGCCGCTCATGGTGAGCGCCATGATCGCCTTCTGCGCGTGCAGCCGGTTCTCGGCCACGTCGTAGATGATGGAGCGCGGCCCGCTGGCCACCTCGTCGGTCACCTCGTGCCCGCGGTCGATGGGCATGGGGTGCGTGTAGAGGGCGTCGTTGGTCAGCTTCATCTTCTGGGCGTCGGTGATCCACTGCGAGAGCTTGAGCGCCTGCTCCACGTCGCCCTTCTTGTCGAAGCCGTTGGGGCCGTAGGCCTTGGGGCTCATCCAGTTGCGCGAGTAGACGATGTCCGCGCCCTCGTAGCACTTGACCGGGTCGTGGGTGATCTCAAACTTGCGGCCGGTCTCGGCGCAGTTCTTCTTCACGTTCTCGATCACCTCGGGGTCCAGGTCGTAGCCTTCGGGGTAGGCCAGGGTCACGTCCATGCCCAGCCGGGAGTTGATGAGGATGCTCTCCTGGACCGAGCACCACGACCGCGCCAGGGCGCCGTGCCCCCAGACCTGCAGGAGCTTCTTGCCCTTGATGTCCCCCAGGTGCTCCCGCGCGCCCTGCACGTCCGCCAGCCCCTGGCAGGGATGGAACTTGTCGTGCGCCATGCTGACGACCGGGATGGCGCCGTACTCGCAGTACTCCTCCATGAGCTTGTGGCCCTCGCCGTAGGCGTTGACCTTGTCCTCGAGGATGCGGATGCCTAGGCCGCAGGCGTAGCGGCTCATGACCTTGGCCGCGTCCTCGGTGGTCTCCCCGGCGCTCGTGCTGGTCTTCAGCCGCATGCCCTTGGGCTCCAGGAACTGGGCATGGGCGCCCAGCTCCGTGGCCGCGGCCTCAAAGGACTGCCGCGTCCGGACCGAGGGGTTGTAGAAGAACATGAAGAAGGTCTTGTGCTTGAGGATGCTCGTGTACTTGTCCCCGAAGCGGTCCTTCTTCATCTCGACGGCTAGCTTCAGGACGGCCTCGATCTCCTCGATGGACCAGTCCTGGGTGCAGAGCAGATGCTTGCCCTTCAGGTTGATCTTCTTGGCTGTCGCGGTCGCCATCAGAGCTTGCCTCCCATGGTGAGCGCCATGATCGACTTGTGGGCGTGGAGCCGGTTCTCCGCCTCGTCGAAAACCACGCTCTGCGGCCCGTCGATGACCTCGTCGGTCACCTCCATGTCGCGGTCGGCCGGCAGGCAGTGCATGTAGATGCCGCTCTTCTTGATGAGCTTCATCTTCTTGGAGTCGCAGATCCAGTGCTTGTTCTTGTCGAAGAGCTTCTTCATGCCCTTCAGGTTCTCCTTCTTGACGATCTTGCCCTTCTCGTTGACCTGGGCGAAGTAGTCCATCGCGCCCCAGCACTTGGGATAGACGACGTCGGCGTTCTCGAAGGCCGCCTCCATGTCGTCGGTCTCCGCGAACGAGCCGCCGCTCGCCTTGGCGAACTTCTTGCAGGTATTGATGACGGCGGGGTCGAGCTCGAAGCCCTTGGGCCGGGCGAAGACCACGTCCATGCCCATCTTGGAGGGCGCGAGGACCAGGCTCTGCGGCACGGCGAAAGGCTTGTGGGTGGAGCCGGAGTAGGCCCAGCTCATCACGAACTTCTTCTTCTTGAAGTCGCCGAACTTCTCCTTGATCGTGATCATGTCGGCGAGCGACTGCGTCGGGTGGTACTTGCAGCACTCCATGTTGATGACCGGGATCTGGGAGTAGTGCGCGAACTCCTTGATGGTGGCGTTGGCGAAGCCGTAGATCCACTGCGCCGGCTCGCCGTACATGCGGATGGCGAGCGCGTCGCCGGTCCGGTCCAGGACCTGGGCCACGTCGCAGATGCGCTCGGTCTTGTAGGGGATCTCGTAGCCCTTGCGCGCGGGGGTGTAGGTCTTGCCCGGGTCCAGGTGGCAGGCGAAGCCGCCGAGCTGTTGGATGCCCACGTCGAAGGTGCTCCGCGTGCGCAAGGACTGGTTGAAGAACATCATGTAGAGCGTCTTGTTCTTCAGGATGTGCGTCTGGTCCTCGCCCATGGCTACGCCGCGCTTGAGATGCAGAGCGACATCGATCAAAGTGTCCCATTCCTCCTTGTTGAAATCAATCTCCGCGTCGATGTAGTCTTTGCCTCGGAACGAAGTGGTTTTCATGGCTTGCCTCCTTGAGACAGAGTTCGTGGCGATTTCTTATATCTTGTTTGCGGGGCAGGGTTTTTTGGAAACGCCGCCTTCATGCGATTATACTCTTTCCGCACCGATAGCGTCAAACATGGCCAGGAACGCTTATCGCCGCGCCGCCCGGCCGGTCGTCAGCCGTCGTCGCTCTGCCCGTAGAGGTCCTTCTCCGCCTTCCAGAAGGGGCAGTTCTCGGCGTGGAGCGGGTGATGAAGCAGCCGGCCGATCAGCGATCCCGGCCGTTTCCGGCCGAACCTGCAGAGCGGACAGTGGTGGCAGATCGCGCCCAAGAATCTATTAGGCGGCGAGGATTCCTTGTCGTTCATCGGGCGTCAGCGGCCGCGAGGCCAGCTCCGACATTATACAGGTTTCGCGCGTGAGGAAGCGTTTTCAGCCCTCTTGACAGCCCGCGTGCAGGCGGGTATATACGATGAAGTCGTGCGGCGAGCGGTTTCCCCGCGAGCGGATATTGAGGCATGAATCCCGGATAATCGAGTCCGGATGTCCGGTCGATATGACTCTCCAAGACAGCGCGGTGCGCGATCTGGGGGATGGCGTGCCCGGCGGGCAGGGCCGCGCGCGCCCCGGACCGGTCTGCTCCGCCCACGAGCAGGCGCTCGAGGCCGAGAGGCTTCTCGGGCATCCCCTCGGCCGAGTCGGCTTGAGGGACGTTCCCGGGGCCGGGACGGATCCGCGGGACCCGGAAGGAGGCAAAGAGTGAGGAGTTTCTTGATGGGTGTCGTGCTCGCTGGCGCGCTTCCGCCCGCGGGCGCGCTCGCCGGGGCGTTGGAGTCCCTGGAGTTCGGGGGGCAGTTCCGGGCGCGCGGGGAGACCCGCAATCCTACGGCAAACTACGTTGCCGCCCGGGGCGAGGACATGCTGCTCTTCAGGACCCGGTTCTGGACCCGGGCCGAGCCGGCCGAGGGCATGCGGGCCTACGTGCAGATGCAGCATGTCCACACCGCCGGCAGCGACACGCCGACGGACACCGACGACGACTTCGGCCTGCACCAGGGGTTCCTGGACGTCTTGGACCTCTGGGGCCTGCCGCTCAGCCTGCGGGCGGGCCGCCAGGAGCTCAAGTACGGCGACCAGAGGCTGATCAGCCCGCTCGATTGGTCGAACAACGGAAGGACCTGGGACGGGGTGCGGCTGCGCGCGGAGCAAGAGTCGTGGCGGGCGGACCTTTTCGCGACCGTGGTGGATGAGAACCGGACGACCCGCCAGGACGACGTGTTCTCCGGTCTCTACGCGTCCTGCCGGGCGGTGCCCGGCCACGAGTTCGATCTCTACGTGCTCGCCCGCGACGAAGGCGATGGCAGCTACTTCGACGAGCAGGGCGTCAGGCAGGGCAATCTCAGCCAGCGCACGGCCGGCGCGCGCCTGAAGGGGAAGGCGGGCGGCGCGGACTACTCCGGCGAGGCCGCCTGGCAGTTCGGGCGCAAGGCGGGCGACGAGCTCCGCGCCTGGGCGCTGGCCGCGACCGCGGGCTATACCTTCGAGGCGGCCGGGAGTCCGCGCGTGGGCGTGGAGTACGACCTCGCGTCGGGCGACAGGAACCCCACCGACGCCCGGGACGGGACGTTCGATCCCATCTTCCCGTTCGGCCATGCCTTGCAGGGCTACGCGGACCTGTTCTCCTGGAAGAACGGGCACGCGATCAAGGCCGGCGTCTCGGCCAAGCCGGGGGAGGGATGGAACCTCCAGGCCGATTTCCACCACTTCCGCCTGGCCCAGGCCACGGACGGATGGTACTCGGCCGGCGGGACCCAGCTTGCGCGGGACACGGCCGGCGCGTCCGGCAGGACGGTCGGCAACGAGCTGGACCTGCATGCCAAGGCCACGGTGCGCGGTGCCCTGAAGCTCTGGTTCGGGTACTCGCGGTTCTTCCGGGGGAACTTCGCCAAGAACAGGGGCTTCGGTAAGGACATGGACTGGGCGTTCCTGCAGGCGGTGCTCGACTTCTGAGCATGAACGCACGGTATGCCGCGGAAGCGGGGGGAGGCCGGGACTGATGATTGACGAGCTTCGTTCGGCCGCGGGCCGGGCTTACGATCTTCTGCGGCTGCCCGACGGCTGGCGTCTGCCCGCCATGGTCCTGCTGGGCATCGGCGGCGGGCTCGGACTCTTCATCGTCCACATCTCGAACGCGGGATCCTACCTGTCGGATGACCCGAATACCTGCGTGAACTGCCACATCATGGCGCCGCAGTACGCCACGTGGCTGCACAGCGCCCACCGCGACCGGGCCGGCTGCAACGACTGCCACGTGCCGCAGGACAATCTCGCGCATCAATACTTCTTCAAGTCCATGGACGGGCTCAGGCACTCGGCGATCTTCACGCTGAGACGGGAGCCCCAGGTCATCAGGATCCGCGAGGCGGGCCGGCGCGTGGTGCAGGCCAACTGCCGGCGCTGCCACGGGGAGCTTCTGTTCAGGGTGCGCGCGGGAGCTGCGGGCGGGCCCGGCGAGAGGCTCTGCTGGGACTGCCACCGCCACACTCCGCACGGCCGGACCGCGAGCCTTTCTTCGGCGCCGAACGCGCATGTCCCGATCTTGGGGAGCATGATCCCGGACTGGGTCCGGGGAGCCGCCGGTCGGGACGGGGGAGGGCCGGCCGCTCCGGAGTCCGGGCCCCGATGATGAACGATGTCTAGGAGAAAGATATGAGATCCATCACCGAATTCGCGAAAAAGAATCCCTGGCTGGGCTGGCTGCTGGCCGCCGCGGCCATGGGGCTGGTGTTCCTGATCGGGTTGTTCGCGGCCTCTATCATGGAGAGGCGGACCGAGGCGCTCATCGCCTACGCGCCCGCGACCGATATATCCGAATGGGAGCCGAGAAGCGCCGTTTGGGGCAAGCACTTCCCCCGGGAATACGAGACCTACCTCAAGACCCGGGAGACGTCTTTCCGGAGCAAGCACAACGGAAGCGCGATGATCGATATGCTCGAGGTGGACCCCAGGCTCGTCGTCTTGTGGGCGGGCTACGGCTTCTCCAAGGACTACAACCAGGGCCGGGGGCACCACTACGCCGTGACCGACATCCGGAACACTCTGAGGACCGGAGCGCCGACGGGGCCGGACGACGGCCCCATGCCCAATACGTGCTGGACCTGCAAGAGCCCCGATGTCCCCCGCGTGATGGGCCGGATCGGCCCGGCGGCGTTCTACGAAGACAAATGGGCCGCCCGCGGGCACGAGATCGTGAACGCGATCGGCTGCGCGGACTGCCACGACCCCAAGACCATGAACCTCCGGATCTCGCGGCCCGCGCTCGCCGAGGCCTTCGAGCGGCGCGGCGAAGACATCAAGAAGGCCGATCACCAGGAGATGCGCGCTCTGGTCTGCGCGCAGTGCCACGTGGAGTACTACTTCAAGGGGAAGGGCAACCGCCTCACCTTGCCCTGGGACGACGGCACGACCGTCGAGGCCATGGAGAAGTACTACGACGAGAGGGAGTTCAAGGACTGGACCCACGCCCTGAGCCGGGCCCCCATGCTCAAGGCCCAGCACCCGGGCTGGGAGCTGTTCCAGGCCGGCATCCACGCCCAGCGCGGGCTCGCCTGCGCCGACTGCCACATGCCCTACAAGAGCGCGGGCGGCGTGAAGTTCTCGGACCACCAGATCCAGAGCCCGCTCAACAACATCGCCACCACCTGCCAGGTCTGCCACCGGGAGAGCGAGGATGAGTTCAGGAAGAACGTCTACGAGCGGCAGGACAAGAACATCGCCACCCGGGACAAGGCCGAGGACCTGATCGTCAAGGCGCACATCGAGGCGAAGAAGGCCTGGGACGTCGGAGCCGGCGAGGCGGAGATGAGGCCCGTGCTCAGGCTGATACGCCACGCCCAGTGGCGCTGGGATTACGCGGCCGCGAGCCACGGCGCGTCCTTCCACGCGCCGCTCGAGGTCTCCCGCATCCTCGCGACCTCGATCGACAAGGCCCAGGAGGCGCGCTTGCTGTTGTCCAGGATCCTGGCTCGCCGCGGCCATCCGGGACCGGTGCCCATGCCGGACATCTCCACCAAGGAAAAGGCCCAAACCTTCATAGGCCTCGACGTCGCGAAGCTGAAGAAGGAGAAGGGCCGTTTCTTGAAGACCCTGGTCCCTGAGTGGGACCGCAAGGCGCGGGAGCGCGAGCAGGGCTGGGACAAGGAGGCGCTGCCGCGGTAGTCGCGGGCTGCGGCCTGGCCGCGAGTTTTTCGATCAGATCGAACGACAGGTCCCGCGTCTTTCTGAAAGCGATCAGCCTGTCCTCGTCCGTGCCCTCGCCGGGCTCCCCTTTTCCTTCCGGCTCAGGCCTTTATGTGGACGATCAATTGTACGCTGAAGACGGCTTGGGCGGGCCGAAGCGGAGGGCTTCCGTCGGACATTCCTTGAGGCAGAGCCCGCAGGAGGTGCAGTCCGGCAGCCATCCGGTCTTCCCCTCCATAAGCGGGGCCAAGGACGGGCAGGGGGCCGCGTCCAGACACGCCTTGCAGTCGCTGCAGGCCTCCTTGTCGAGCCTCACCTGAAGCAGGGAGAAGCGCTCGAGCGCCCAGCTGAGCAGGCCGATGGGGCAGACGAGATAGCAGTAGGGGCGGTAATAGAAAAGGCTCGCGGCGGCGATCACGAGAGCAACCGCTCCCGCGCTGAGGCTCGCTTGCCAGTGGAGGGCCTCGAAGCCGTTGAAGTAGTCGTAGGTGATGATCCCGAACGCGAAGAGCGCGGCGAGGAACACGCCCATCAGGACGGCCCGGACCGAGTTCGTGATCCGGAAGGGGATGTTCTTGAGCTTCTTGATCCCCGGTATCAGATAGAGAAGCTCCTGCGCGGCGCCCAGCGGGCAGGCCCAGCCGCAGAAGAGTTTTTTGCCGGCCAGGCTCAAGAGCACGATGGCGATGAGGGCCGCCACCATTGGCGGGGGGAAGAACCCCCTGAGCCAGACGACTCCAATGAGCTTCGTCACCGCGCACATGGGGCTTGGGTGCAGCCCTAAGGGGCGCGCCAGGACCGGGAAGACCAGACCGGCCACCCCGCCCAGAAGAAGGAAGGCCGCGGCCAGCACGGCCGCGCGCGAGCCTTTGCCGGACTTGCGCAGCGTCAGCAGAAGCACTCCGGCGCCGGCCAGGACGAGGAAGACCAGGTACTTGGCGGAGAACAGGAAGGTGAAGACCGTGTGCTTCATCGGCGGCGTGCCTCCGAGAGATGTTATCGTATTTCGGGCCCGCGCGGACAGCTCCGGGGGGAGTGCCTATAGCTGTAGCGTCGAAGCTCCATGCGGCGGCCGGGGAAGGCCAGCGCCCCGACGAAACCGGCGTAAGGGCGGAGGTCGACGATGGTCCAACGGGGAGCTCCGGGGGGATGGATGCCCGAGCGGATCGAAGCGGGAGGTTTTCCGGGGAGCCACGGGACTTCGACGCGGTCGAGCGGATAGGTTAGACCCTCGCCCGTGGCTTTCAAGACGGCTTCCTTGCGGGTCCAGTACACGAAGAACGCCTCGCGCCTCCGGTCGTCCGGCAGGCCGCGCAGCGTCTTGATCTCGGCGGTTGAGAAGTGGCGGCGCACGATCTCTTCAAAGTCCAGTTTGCGGCGCACGCGCTCGATGTCCACCCCGATCGCGGGCCCGGCGGTCACCGCGAAAAGCGCTCTGTCCCCGGAATGGGCCACGCTGAACGCGATGGGCGCGCGCCGGCCATGGGACGCCAGCTCCGGCTTGCCGTTGCGGGTGTAGCGAAAAGCCAGGGATTCGGGACTCGATCCCGCGTATCGGGCGAGGATCGCTCTCAAGACGGCGCGCGCCACGAGGAATCTCTTCGCGCCGACCTCCCGGCGGAGGCGGCTCGCGCGGGAACGCTCGTCGGGGGCGAGAGTTTCCCGCAGCCGCGCCACGGTCCCGTCGTCCACGTCCAGGGGCGCGCGCCAGACGTGGACCTCGCGGGGCTTCAGGCGGAGCCGGCGCGGCGGGGCGGACCAGCGAGCCGGGCCCGCGTCGCCTTGCCGGATGTCTTTCTCGGGTTTCCTTGATCCCATGCAGAGGTCGTGATGCGCGGGATGTCCGTCCACCTACCAATCCGATGACGAGGCCTCGTACTCGACGGCCGCCGCCTTCGCCGGATCTCCGCAATTGCGGATAGCCTCTTCTTTGAGTCCTAGTCCCCGCAGGCAGAAGCGCGCCGCTTGCTCGACCAGAGCCTCGTGGGCCGTTCCGTAGTCCACCGCGGATTTTCCCGGAAGCCCCATGAACACGAGCGCCATGGCCAGATGATGCGAGAACCAGAGCCCCAGGCCGTCATGGCCTCCGATATCTTCGAGATCGCCGGCTTCCCTGGCCGCATCGAGCGCCTGGGTGAACGGCCCGAGCCACCGGCTCATATAGCTCTTGAGCGATGTCCGCGCTAGATGTCCGTCTTCGAGTAGGCTGTTCAGAAGAAGGCGGGGGAACGTCGCATCGCCGCGGGTCATGATCCGCCGCAGGAGCAGGCGCGTCAAGAGGACGAGCTTTTCGGTGGAGGGGGGGATGTCCCGGAGCCGATTGAATAACGAGGCGCTCTCATGGACGTTGCCGCCTTGGTCCCGGACTTCCTTGTATAAGAACTCCTTGCTGGGGAAATGCCTGAAAAGGAGCGCCTCGGAAACGCCGGCCGCTTCCGCCAGCTCCCTAGTGGTGACCCCGTGGAAGCCTTTCTTCGCGAACAGGGGGAGCACGGCCTCGACGATGGCTGTGCGGCGTTCATCGCCTGAAAGGCGTGTGGTAGGTGCCATAACGTAGGTAAGTTAGCACACACTAACTAATATGTCAACCTAGACGCCCTTCAACGGGGTGTCAAATCATTCGATTATCCTTGTCACGGACGAACTATCTTGATATCATGGCGTTTCGCAACGCCTAATATTATAAGCCATGGTTCTCTCTCCAACCCATTCTCGGAGCGCACTAGGCTGGTGGAGGTCCGCCGGCGGTCCTCCCGTGACCGGCGCCGCTCGCATGAGCGAGGCCCTCCACGACATCCGCCGGCCTATATACGTGGTGAAAAGCGACGGCGAGTTTGCTTTCGGCGTGGGCGGGACCGCGGTTTTAGGCGCGGATGCCGCCTCGGAGGAAGAAAAGGGGGCGAGCGCGGACGGACGCTGGCCGGTGGTGGGCTATGTGCCGGCCTGCGGCTTGGAGGACCTGGGCGACCCCTCGTTGTGCGCGGACCACGGGATCCGCTATCCCTATCTTTCGGGCTCCATGGCCACCGGCATCAGCTCCGTCGAGATCGTGGCGGAGATGGGGCGTCGCGGGTGCCTGGGGTTCTTCGGAGCGGCCGGGCTCGCCCCGGCCGAGGTGGAGGCCGCGATCGACCGCATTTCCCGCGAGCTCGGGCCGCTTCCCTACGGCTTCAACCTGATCCATAGCCCCGCCGAGCCCGATCTCGAAGCCGGGATCGTCGACCTGTATATCCGAAAAGGAGTGCGCCTGGTCGAGGCCGCGGCTTTCCTCGACCTCACGCTGCCGGTCGTGCGGTATCGCGTGCACGGCATCCATCGCGACGCCGCGGGCGAAGTCGTCGCGCCGAACCGGATCATCGCCAAGGCGTCCCGCGTGGAGGTGGCGTCGAAGTTCTTCGCGCCGCCGCCGCAGCAGCTGCTCCGGGAGCTCGCGGCCGCGGGCGGCATCAGCCCCGAGCAGGCGCGCATGGCCGAGGAGATCCCCATGGCGCAGGATCTCACGGCCGAGGCCGACTCGGCCGGACACACGGACAACCGCTCCCTGGTGGACCTGCTGCCCACCATGACGGCCTTGCGCGACCGGATGCAGGCGCGGCACCGCTTCAAGTCCCGGCTTCGCGTGGGAGCGGCGGGGGGTATCGGCACGCCCGCGGCCGCGGCCGCGGCTTTCTCCATGGGCGCCGCTTACGTGCTGGTCGGCTCCGTGAACCAGGCCTGCGTGGAGGCCGGGACCTCGGACGCCGTCCGGGAGATGCTGGCGCAGGCGGGCCAAGCCGACACGGCCATGGCTCCCGCCGCCGACATGTTCGAGATGGGCGTGAAGGTGCAGGTCCTCAGGCGCGGGACCATGTTCGCGATGCGCGCCGCCCGGCTTTACGAGACGTATCGCGCCTACGACGGCATCGAGGCGATCCCGGCGGCCGAGCGCAAGAGGCTTGAGGCCGAGCTTTTCCGCGCCTCGCTCGATGATGTCTGGGCGCGGACGCGGGAGTATTTTCATGAGCGCGATCCGGAGCAGGTCTCCCTGGCCGAGCGCGACCCCAAGCACCGGATGGCGCTCGTGTTCCGGTGGTACCTGGGGCGAGCCTCGCGGTGGGCCACCGCCGGAGAGCTCGCGCGCCGGATCGACTACCAGGTCTGGTGCGGGCCCGCGATGGGGGCCTTCAACGAGTGGACCAAGGGGACTTTCCTCGCCGATCGGCGCGGCCGAAAGGTCTCCGTGGTGGCCATGAACATCCTTTTCGGCGCCGCGGTGCAGATGCGCTTGATCATGCTGCGCAATCAGGGAGTGGCGCTTCCCGACGAAGCGGCGCGGATCCGTCCGTTGGAGCCGCGGGTCTTGGAGGAGTATCTAGGGTGAGAATCCAGAAACAAAAGAGAGCAACCGCGAGATCCGGACAGCCCGAGGCCCGGCCGCTGGCGATCGTGGGCATGTCCTGCCTTTTTCCCAAAGCCGACGGGCTGGGCGCTTATTGGGCCAACCTCAAGAACGGAGTGGACGCCATCACCGAGATCCCCGAGACCCATTGGAGCATGAGGGATTATTTCGACTCCGACCCCAAGGCGCCGGACATGACGTACGGCAAGCGCGGCGGGTTCCTGTCCGAGCACGCCTTCAATCCCATCGAGTTCGGCATCTCCCCGAGCGATATCGAAGCGACGGATACGGCTCAGCTGCTGAGCCTGGTGACGGCGCGCCGCGCGTTGGAGGACGCCGGATACGGACCGGGACGGGATTTCGACTCGCGACGCGTGAGCGTCATCCTCGGAGCGACCGGCCCCCAAGAGCTGGTGATACCTCTGGGCGCGCGCCTCGGGCATCCGATATGGCGCCGGGCTCTCAAGGACGCCGGCGTGGGCGAGCCGGTGGCCGAGGACGTCGTCCGCCGGATATCGGATTCCTATGTCCCCTGGAAGGAGAGCTCGTTCCCCGGACTGCTGGGCAACGTGGTCGCGGGACGCATCGCCAACCGGCTGGACCTGGGCGGCACCAACTGCGTGGTGGACGCGGCCTGCGCCAGCTCGCTGAGCGCCATCCACCTGGCCGGCTTGGAGCTCGCCGCGGGCCATGCGGACATGGTCGTGACCGGAGGAGCGGACACCTTCAACGACATCTTCATGTACATGTGTTTCAGCAAGACGCCGGCGCTTTCGCCCACCGGAGACGCCAGGCCGTTCGACGCGCGAAGCGACGGCACGATCCTGGGCGAGGGCCTGGGGATCCTGGTGCTCAAGCGCCTGGAGGACGCCGAGCGCGACGCCGACCGGATCTACGCCGTGATCACGGGAGTCGGGGCGTCCAGCGACGGAAAGGGCAAGGCGATCTACGAGCCGAGCGCCGAGGGCCAGTGCCGGGCGCTGCGCAGCGCCTACGGGGCGGCGGGCGTCACCCCGGACACTATCGAGCTGGTGGAAGCCCACGGCACGGGGACCAAGGTCGGCGACGCCGCGGAGATCGCCTCTCTGAGCGAGGTGTACCGTTCGTCCAAGCGCGAGGGCCGCTGGTGCGCGGTCGGCTCGGTCAAGTCCATGATCGGGCACACCAAGGCCGCGGCCGGCGTGGCCGGGATCATCAAGGCCGCGCTGGCTCTCCGGCACAAGGTCTTGCCTCCTACCATCAAGGTCGAGAAGCCGAACGAGGCGCTCGCTCCCGGGGCCACCCCCTTCTACGTGAACACGGTGAAGCGGCCCTGGCTGCCCCCCAAGGACCATCCGCGACGTGCGGCGGTCAGTTCTTTCGGCTTCGGCGGCAGCAATTTCCACTGCGTGCTCGAGGAGCACAGGTCGGCCAAGGGGGGGATCGACTGGGACGGGGACGTGCAGATCCTGGCCCTCTCCGGCGAGACCGGAGAAGGCGTCGTCGCGGCGCTGGAGGGATTTTCGGGCGATCTTACGTGGGACGAATTGCGCGGGAAGACGGCGAGCTCCCGCTCGGCGTTCGATCCCGCGCGACCCTGCCGCTTGCTGGCCGTGGTGGAACGAGGGAAGACCGACCTGGCCAAGCTCGCGGCCGAGGCCCGGGCCATGCTGAACGCGCGGCGCGACCGGAAGGGGTGGGATACTCCGGGAGGCCTGTATTTTGGCTCGGGAAAGCGGGAGGGGAAGCTCGCGTTCCTTTTCCCCGGACAGGGATCGCAGTACGTGGGAATGCTTCGCGACCTGGCGTGCCAATTCCCGCGGATGCTCGAGGCTCTCGCCGAAGCGGACGAAGCTTTTCGCGATGGGGACGGTCCGGGGAAGAGGCTGACGGATCTCATCTATCCCCATCCGACGTTCGACGCCGAGTCCGCGGCCGCGGACGAGAAAGCTCTGCGAGCCACCCAAGCGGCCCAGCCCGCCATCGGCGCCGTGAGTCTGGGCGCGCTGCGCGTCCTCGACGGGTTCGACGTCCGGCCCGACGCGGTCGCGGGCCACAGCTACGGCGAGCTCCCCGCGTTATGCGCCTCCGGCCGGTTCGACGCGGCGACGCTTCACCGGCTTTCCAATCTGAGAGGGCGGCTGATGGCGGACGGCGGCGGGGACCGCGGCGCGATGCTCGCCGTGCAGGCCCCCTTGGATGCCGTGGAGCGGGCCGTGCGGGAAGCGAGGCTCGACCTCGTGATCGCGAACAAGAACGCCCCGAACCAATCGGTGCTCTCCGGAGCCGGCGGCGAGATCGAGCGGGCCGCCGAGATCCTCGCGGCCAAGGGCATCGGGAACAAGCGGCTTCCGGTCTCGGCCGCGTTCCATAGCCCCCTGGTCGCGGACGCCCGGAAACCTTTTGAGAAGGCTTTGAAGAAGGTCGGTTTCGCGCGGGGCAAGATCCCGGTCTTCGCCAACAGCACGGCCGAAGAGTATCCGGCAAGCGCGGACAAGGCCCGGGATATCCTGGCGAGCCAGCTTGGGCGTCCGGTGGAGTTCGTCCGGGAGGTCGAGAACCTGTACGCCTCCGGCGTCCGGAGCTTCCTCGAGGTCGGACCGGGACGAAGGCTCACCGGACTGGTGGGCGCGATTCTGGGAGACCGGGAATTCGGGGCGTTGTCCGTGGACGCCTCGGGCGGGAGGCGTCCGGGCATAGCGGACCTGGCGCGCTCTCTGGCCTGGCTCGCGTCAATGGGTTTCGCCGTCCGCCTGGATAGATGGGACGAGGGCGCCGGGTCCGAGGAGAAGATCGGCCGCAAGAAGCCGGCTTTCACCGTCCCGCTCACCGGGGCGAACTACGTGGCCCCCAAGGCTAAGACGCCTCCGGCGCCGTCCGTGAGGGAGGCTCCGCGGGCGGGCGCGCTTCGGCCCGGGGCTCAGGCGCTTCCCCCGGAGGCGCGGCCGTCCGAGCCCGCGCCCGAATTTACGCTTCAGCCGGCGCCGCCGGACGCCGTCCCGCCGCGGCTGGATGAAGCGCTGCGTCTGACCCAGCGGAACCTGGCCGCGCTTGAGAGCATGCAGGAGGCCACCGCGCGGCTCCACGGCCAGTTCCTCGAAGGTCAGGAGGCGGCCCTGCGCACGATGCGGACTTTGATCGAGCAGCAGCAGGGATTGTTCCGGCCCGGGGGCGGGCCCCCCGCTTTTCATCATGCGGCCTCGCCTCCGCCGGCGCCCGCCGCGCCGCCGGCCGTTCCGGCTTCGCGCGTGGAAACGGCCGCGCCCGCTCCGGAGACGTCTGCGGAGGAAGCATCCCCTCAGGGCGGAGATCCGGGCATCGAAGAGGCGCTTTTGCTCGTCGTCTCCGAGAAGACGGGTTATCCCGTGGAGATGCTGAACCTGGACATGGGTCTGGATTCCGATCTGGGGATCGACTCCATCAAGCGGGTGGAGATCCTTTCGGCTCTGCAGGGGAAGTTCCCGGAAGCCCCGCCGGTCAAGCCCGGCCAGGTGGGGACGATAAGGACGTTGAGGCAGATCGCGGAGCATCTGGCCGCCGGCGCGCCAGCCCCCGCGCGGCGCGCGAACGCCGCGCCGCCCGCCGTGGCCTCGGCCGGGGCGCTGGCCGACGGCGAGCGGGGCGGGGCCGCTGCGGCCGCGCCGGTGGAATTTGGCGAGGAGGCCGCGGGTCCGGCCGGCATCTCCCGCAGCGTCTTACGAACGGCGGATTTGAGCGCCCGGAGGCGGTCCGTTCCCATCGTCGGGGGCTCGGAGATTTGGGTGACCGAGGAGGATTCCGGACTGAGCGTCCGGGTCGCGGACATGCTGCGCTCCCGGGGCTTCGGCGCCCGGGTGGTCGCCCGCGGCGAATGGGCGAGCCTGGGATGTCCGCCGCGGCTGGGCGCTTTGGTCATCCTCGCGCCGGCGCATGCCGGGCACGACTGGGTCAAGCATGCGCTGTTCATGGCTAAGAAGGCTGCGGCCGGTCTGCGGGCTTCAGGCAAAGACAAGGGCGCGGCCCTTGTCACGGTCTCGCGCCTGGACGGAGCCTTCGGTCTGCGGGGCCTGGACCCCGCGCGGGATCCTGTTTCGGGGGCTTTGGCCGGGCTTGCCAAGACCGCCGGCCACGAGTGGCCCGAGGTTTCGTGCAAGGCGCTGGACGTGGACTCCGGCATGGGAGATATGGACGCCGCGGCTCGGGCGATCGTGGAGGAGATGTTCCTTGAGACTCCCGCGGAGGTCGGCGTCAACGCGTCCGGACGGTGCGCGCTGGAACTCCGCCGGTCCGATCAGGCCGCGGACGCGTCCGCGCCGGCGCCGCTGCGCGCCGGCGATGTCGTTTTGGTCACGGGCGGGGCGCGGGGCGTCACCGCTCAGGCGGCCCTGGCGCTGGCCAGAGCCTTCAGGCCGAAGCTGGCGCTCCTGGGCCGCAGCCCGGAGCCCGCGCCCGAGCCGGATTGGCTGGCTTCTCTGGATGGCGCCGCGGAGATCAAGAAAGCCCTGCTCGCGAACGCGGGAGGGAAGGTGTCGCCGAAGCGCCTGGAGGAGGAGTGCCTGAAGGTGCTCGCCAACCGGGAGATCCTTCACAACTTGGCCCTGATGCGGCGGGCCGGGGCCGAGGTCCTTTACCGCTCGGTGGACATCCGCGACCGCGCGGCCGTCCGGTCCGCGCTCACGGAGATCCGGGAGAGCCAGGGCCCGGTCAGGGGGGTGATCCACGGCGCCGGCGTGCTCGCGGACCGGCTGATAGAGGAGAAGACCGAGGAGCAGTTCGACCGGGTGTACGGGACCAAGGTTCTGGGCCTGCGGACCATCCTGGACTCCCTGGAGACGGCCGATCTCAAGGTGCTGGCCCTCTTCTCATCATCCTCCGCGCGGTTCGGCCGCAAAGGACAGGTGGATTACGCCATGGCCAACGAGGCCCTTAACAAGATCGCGCAGCAGCAGGCCAAGCGCTTGGGCGGATGCCGGGTGGTCTCGTTCAACTGGGGGCCATGGGAAGGCGGCATGGTCACGCCCGCGCTCAGGAAGATGTTCGAGGCCGAGGGAGTCCCCATGATCCCGCTTGAGGCCGGGGCGGACCGCCTGGCGGCCGAGCTCGGCTCGCCGTCGGGGCCCGTCGAGATCGTGGTCATGGGCGAGCGAGCCGCGTCCCCCGGCCGCGGATGTTCCGTCGCCGCCGCGGAGCCGGCCTCCGGCAACGGCGCGGGCATGAAGCTCGCCTTTGAGCGCAGCCTGGGCCTCGACGAGCATCCGTTCCTTAAGTCCCATGTGATCGGCGGGCGCGCGGTCGTTCCCATGGCCATCATCATCGAGTGGCTCGCCCATGGCGCCATGCACGGCAACCCCGGCCTGAATTTCCACGGGTTCAACGACCTGCGCATCCTTAAGGGGGTGATCCAGACACCCGGCCAAGCGACCCGGATCAGGGTCCTGGCCGGGAGGGCGAAGAAGCGCGACGGCATGTACCTCGTCGCGACGGAGCTGCGCGGCGCCGGCCCGGGCGGGAGGGGGATCGTGCATTCGCGCGGAGAGATCGTCCTGGCCGAGAGGCTCCCCGCGGCCGGAAGCCCGTCCGGGGAGCTCGCTCTGGAAGGGTTCCGGGGTCCGACCCGGAGGATCTACGGCGACTACCTGTTCCACGGCTCCGACTTCCAAGGGATCCGGGACATCCACGGATGCGCGGCGGAGGGGATCGTGGCGGTCGCGAGCACCGCGCCGTCCCCGTCGAAATGGATCGCCAAGCCGCTGCGCAGCCGGTGGATCGCCGATCCCTTGGCGCTCGACGGCGCATTTCAGATGATGATCGTCTGGAGCTTCGAGCGGCACGGCGCCGGCTCCTTGCCGTGCTACGCGGCGCGTTACCGCCAGTTCCGCCCCGGCTTCCCCAAGGGAGCGGTGCGGATATCGGCCCGGGTCACCAAGGACGAGGCGAGCCGGGTCCTGGCCGATATCGAGTTCCTGGATCCGAAAGGCGGGCTCGTCGCCCGCCTGGAGGGCTATGAGTGCGTGATAGACTCTTCGCTTAACCCCGCGTTCAAGCGCAAGAGGCTGTCCCGGTAGCATGGCCCATCATCCCATCGCCATCGTCGGATTGGGCGGCCTTTTCCCGGGCGCCCCGACGTTGGAGCGGTTCTGGGACATGATCGCGCAGGGCCGCGACGCGGCCCAGGAGCCTCCGGAGGGCCGGTGGCCTTTTCCTACCGACGAGGTCTACGACTCCCGGATCGCGGCCCCGGACAAGGTCAATTCCAGGCGGGGCTGCTACATCCAGGGCTTCAAGCTGGACCCGGCCGGGCTGGAGATCGATCCCGGGTTTCTGGACGCTCTGGACCCCATGTTCCACCTCGCGCTTCACGCGGGGCGCCAAGCCCTTCGAAGCGCGGACCTTCGCGGGACCGACCCCGGGCGGATCGGCGTCATCTTAGGGAACATTGCCCTCCCCACCGATTACTCCTCGAAGCTGGCGGAGGATATCCTCGGCCGGACCTTCGAGGAGAAGGTCCTCGCAGTCCGTGGCCGGACACCGCCCTCGGTCGCGCCGATCAACCGCTATGTGACGGGCCTCCCGGCCGGCGTGCTCGCCAGGGCCCTGGGCCTCGGCGGGGGCAGCTTCACCCTGGACGCGGCCTGCGCGTCTTCCCTGTATGCCCTCAAGCTGGCCTGCGACGAGCTTTCGGCGGGCCGCGCCGACGCCATGCTGGCCGGCGGTCTGTCCCGGCCGGACTGCTTCTACACCCAGATGGGTTTTTCCCAGCTGAGGGCCGTGTCGCCGACCGGGACCTGCTCGCCTTTCGATGCCAGGGGGAACGGGCTGGTGGTGGGCGAGGGCGCGGGGATGTTCGTGCTCAAGCGTCTCGAGGACGCGTTCCGGGACGGGGACAATATCCACGGCGTCATCCGCGGCATCGGGCTTTCCAACGACCTGGAGGGAAACCTTCTCGCTCCCAGCTCCGAGGGCCAGCTTCGGGCGATGCGCCGCGCCTACGAATCCGCCGGGTGGTCGCCTCAAGACGTGGACCTGATCGAGTGCCACGCCACCGGCACTCCGGTCGGGGACGCGGTCGAGTTCCGGAGCATCAGCTCCCTGTGGGGCGGCGCGGGCTGGAAGGCCGGCCAGTGCGTGATCGGCTCGGTCAAATCCAACGTGGGACATCTGCTGACGGGCGCCGGCGCCGCGGGCCTGGGCAAGGTCCTGCTCGCGATGAAGAACCGGACGCTTCCCGCGACCGCGAACTTTTCTCAGCCCGCTCCTGGGATCGATTTTGAAAGCGGCCCTTTCCGGGTGCTGCGCCAAAGCGAGGCCTGGAAGGGCCGCGCCGGGAGGATCCCGCGCCGGGCGGCCGTAAGCGCGTTCGGGTTCGGGGGCATCAACGCGCACCTTCTGGTGGAGGAGTGGGTTCCGGCGGCGGCCCGGAGCGCGGCGGCCCGCAGGAAGTCTCCCTCCAAGCGCGACAGCGTTCCGGTGGCGGTCGTGGGCATGGCCGCGCACTTCGGAAAGTGGGATGACTTGAGAAAGTTTCAGGAGCGGGTCCTCGGAGGCGGAACCGACCATCAGGCGGGCAAGCCCCGGTGGCGGGGAGTCGAGGACAGCCGCTGGTTCAGGGAAAGCGGGCTTCGCGAGCGATCCTTCCTCGGCCACTATATCGAAGCGCTGGATGTCCCGACGGACCGGTTCCGCATCCCGCCCAATGAGCTTCGGGACATGCTCCCGCAGCAGCTCCTTATGCTCACGACCGCGGACGCGGCGCTCACGGACGCGGGCTGGAAGCGGGATGTCCGTCCGGACTGCGGGGTCTTCGTGGGCATCGGGCTCGACCTGAACACCACGAACTTCCGTTTCCGCTGGTCCATGAAGGACAAAGCGTCCCGATGGGCGAGCGAGCTCGGGCTGGAGCTTTCCGAAAAGGAGCTCGAGGACTGGACGGCGCGGCTTCGCGACGCCGCGGGACCGGCGCTCTCGGCCGGCCGCACGACGGGAGCGTTGGGCGGCCTTGTGGCCAGCCGGCTCGCCCGTGAGTTCAGGATCGGCGGCCCGAGCTTCTCGGTCCAGAGCGAGGAAAGCTCCGGATTCCGCGCGCTGGAAGCGGCGGTCCGGGCCCTTCAAAACGGCGAGATCAACGCCGCGATCGCCGGCGCCGTGGACCTCGCCGGCGACGTCCGCTCGGTGCTGGGCGCTCACCACGGGCGGCCCTATAGCGCCTCCGGCAAGGCCCGTCCTTTCGACGTCGAAGCGGACGGCGCGGTCCCGGGCGAGGGAGCGGCCGCCGTGATCCTCAAGCGCTTGGACGACGCCGTCCGCGACGGGGACAGGATCTACTGCGTGATCCGCGGGTTGGGCGCGGCGTCGGGAGGAAACGCCGACGCGCTCATCCCGGACGCCGACGCCTGCGTCGCGGCGATGGAGAGGGCCTACGGGGAAGCGGGAGTGGATCCCGCGGCCATCGGATACCTCGAGGCCCATGGGAGCGGCTTCGCGGCCGAGGACGGCGTGGAGGCCGAGGCGCTCTCGCGATTCTTCGCTCCGTCCGGGGCCTCGGCCCCGGCCGTTCTCGGCAGCGTCAAGGCGGACGTGGGGCACGCGGGAGCGGCCTCGGGATTCGCGTCTTTGCTCAAGGCGGCGCTCTGTCTCTATCAGGAGATCCTGCCTCCCCTGCGCAACCTCGGAGAGTCGCGTCTCGCGGGGACTTTCCTGGCTCCGGTCCGGCCGCGGTACTGGCTGCGCGACCGTGAGCTCGGGCCCCGCCGGGCCGGGGTGAGCTTCTTGAGCGTGGACGGCAACTGCGCCCACGCGGTGCTCGAGGCGCATGAGGGAGGATCCGCGCGCGCCTTCGAGCGCCTCCAGCCGTTGGGCGCGAGGGACGAGGCGCTGTTCGTGGTGGAGGGCCGGACGGTCCCGGAGCTGCTTGGGGGGCTGGAGGCTATGGAGCGCGTGGCCGGAACGCTTCCGGGGCGGAACATCGAGTACGCGGCGCGCAGGTGGCATCGCGAACGGTCGAGCGACGGATCACGGCTTCAGGGAGGGCGCGCGGTCGCGCTCGTGGCGCGCGGCGTCGGCGAGCTCGGCGATCTCATCGGGCGGGCGCGCGAAGCGATCGAGGCCCATCCGGAGCGCCCGATCGACGCCGGCCTCGGCCTCGGCGCAAGTGTGTTCTATCGGCCCGAGGGTCTCGATGGGAAGGTCGCGTTCCTGTTCCCGGGCTCGGGGAATCAGTTCCCGGGCATGGGGCGCGAGCTATCGGTCCAATGGCCGGAGGTGCTCAGGCGACAGGATGCCGAGAACGGGCTCCTGCGCAGCCAATACCTCCCCGACCTCTTCTGGGCGGACGGAGAGGATCCGGACATCGACGCCAAATCCCTGATCTTCGGCCAGGTGACCTTGGGCACCATGGTGAGCGATCTCATCCGCGGCTTCGGCGTGCGTCCCGACGCGGTCATCGGGTACAGCCTGGGCGAGTCGGTCGGGCTGTTCTCCCTACGCGCTTGGTCCGACCGGGATGAGATGCTGAGGCGGATCAACGCCTCGACTTTGTTCACGCGCGACCTCGCCGGGAGCTTCGCCTCGGCGCGCGAGGTCTGGAAGCTCCCCCCCGGAGAGCCGGTCGACTGGGTCGTGGGCGTGGCGGATGTGCCCGCCGACATCGTGCGCCGGGAGCTCAAGGCGGGCGGCAGGGTCTACCTCTTGATCGTGAACACGCCTCGTGAATGCGTGATCGGAGGCGAGCGCCGCTCGGTAGAGGCGTTGGCGCGCAGGCTCGGGGGAAGTCTCCTGGAGCTTAGGGGCGTCACCAGCGCCCACTGCGAGGCGGTCCGTCCGGTCCGCAAGGCCTACCGGGACCTCCACCTTTTCAAGACCACGCCTCCCCGGGACGTGCGGTTCTACCGCGGGAGCCGGGGCGACGCCTATGATGTGGACCGCGAGGCAGCCGCGGACGCGATCCTGGAGCAGGCGCTTACGGGGCTCGACTACACGAAGGTGGTCGAGGCCGCCTACCGGGATGGAGCGCGGGCGTTCCTGGAGATGGGGCCGGGGGCGTCCTGTACGCGCATGGTGGGGCGGATCCTCGGAAACCGGCCGCACCTGGCGTCGTCGGCCTGCTTTCTGGAGGGCGATCCCATCGGCGCCGTCCTTCGTCTGCTGGGGCGGCTCGTGGCCGCGCGGCTCCCGGCGGATCTGGCCGCCCTGTACGGAGGGCGCAGCGCCGCGGCCGGCCATCGAGAGCCGGATGCCGCGGATCCGGCCAAGCGGATCCGCCTGCCGATAGGGGGCGATCCGTTCGAGGCTCCGCCGCCGCGGCCCCTGCCGCCGCCCGCGCCGAGCCCCGGC
>JBDREN010000204.1:0-2231 GCA_043819795.1 Elusimicrobiota bacterium | reverse complement strand
CCCTGGGCATACTCGGAGCCATGCCGGCGCTCGCCGGGCATCCGGCGATCCGCGCGGACATCGTCTATTCCCTGCAGACCTTCTCCATGGCCCTGGCCGCCGCGGTGCTGGCCGGAACGGCGGTGGGGACTGCTCATCGGCTACTCCAAAGACGCCTACCACCTCCTCAACCCGTTCATCGTCTCCGTCCACTCCCTGCCCAAGATCGTTCTGATGCCGCTGATCGTGCTGTGGCTTGGCATCGGCAAGGTCTCGAGCGTCTTCCTGGGCGCGCTGATGGCCAGCTTCCCGATCATCATCGCCACCTATACCGGCGTGCGCTGCCTGGAACGGGACTTCATCGTGCTGGCCCGCTCCTACCGCGCCAGCCCCCTGATGACGCTCCGGACGGTCGTGTTCCCGGGCGTCACGCCCTTCATCCTCTCCGGCGTGAGAGTCGGGATCAACTACGCCATGGTCGGAATACTGATCGCGGAGTTCTTCGCTTCCAGCAAAGGCGTCGGTTATCGGATGATCCTTTTTATGTCGAATTTCGAGGTGGACGCCTTTTTCGTCTGTATGGCCTGGGTGGCGGCCTTTTCCCTGGCCTGCACGGGAATAGTCTACTACGTGGAAAAGAAGATGCGGGCATGGCGGCCCGAGGCCTTCGATGCGGGGAACCCGCCGTGACCGACACAATCCTGCGCGTCGAGGAGATCCGCCTCGGCTTCGGCAACGGGCCCGACGGGGACCTCGTCGTCCTCAATGGGCTCACGCTGGAGCTGCGCCGAGGAGAATTTCTCTCCGTCGTTGGACCGAGCGGATGCGGAAAGACCACTTTCCTGCACGTGCTCAACGGACTGCTGACGCCGAACTCGGGACGAGTGGAATACTCCAAGGCCTCCATGGCCCTCGTCTTCCAGAGACCGCGGCTCCTGCCCTGGAGGACCGTGCTGGACAACGCGATCTTTGGAATGGAGTGCGCGGGGAAGGAGCCCGGCGGGGCCCGCGAAAAGGCGTCGGCCCTTTTGCGGACGATGGGTCTCGACGGCTTCCTTCAGGCCTACCCCCATCAGCTCTCTGAGGGCATGAAGCAGAGGGTCAACCTCGCCCGCGCGATCCTCGTCGATCCGGACATCCTGCTCATGGACGAGCCCTTCTCTGCCCTGGACGTCATGACGCGGCGAGCCCTGCAGAACGATCTGCTGGCCCTCTGGAAGGAGCGCGGCCTTTCGGTCGTCTTCGTCACCCACTCCATAGAAGAGGCGGTCTATCTCTCCGACAGGGTAATGTTTCTCACGGACAAGCCCGCGAAGATTCGGGACGTCCTGCCCGTGGACCTGCCGCGGCCCCGGGGAGAAGGCGCCAAGGGCAGGCTCGACCTCTTCGCGCGCGCGGAGTCATTCGCGGAGCTCCTCCGACCCGAAACTACATCGAGTTCCGAAGGAGACGGCACATCCCTTTCAGGGGGATGATCGCGGCCATGGTTTACTATCTTGTGCTGCTCGGAATGTCGCTCAGTAGCCGTCCGCGGGCCGGTTCTCCCGCATGGCGCCGACGATAGCCGCCCGCAACCCCACAATGTCTCTACTCTGAAAATCCAGGGAGTCCAACAGCCTTAAAGCTTCGGCGTAATCCCCCTTTCTGAAGGCCTGTTGGGCCAAGATAATGATGGCCCGACTCTCAAAATGGTATTTCTCCAGAAGCGGATCGTCGAAACGCGGCTTCTTCTCGAACCCCTCCATTCCCTTCTCCAATTCCGCCTGCCATTTTTTGGACGCCTTCTTGACGACGCCTCGATCCCGGCTGAGTCCCACTTCAATCTCGCTCTCGGCCATGTCCACGATGGGGGCCGTGACCTTTCCTTCTCCCACAAGCCAGTCGACGAAGCTCTGATTCGGCCGGCGGTACCTCAACCTAGCCTCGATGCGTATCCGCTTGAAGTCCGCATTCGCCGGGATGGATATCCGGAAAGGAACATCGTCATAGTGCTTCGCGCGGATCACATGCAAGCCGTCCTTGGCGAAGAGCCAGCTCCGGTGCCGGTCGAGCTCCAGGGGTTCGCCGTGCCGGTCAAAGGGGTAGACCCGGTAAACATAGGTCTTCTTGTCGTCCAGATGCCCCTTCGCGTCGAGCACCCCATATTCAAAGAGCTTCTTCCCCCGGCCGTCCTTGGCCGTGACGTGCAGCCACGCTTCGATGAGATCCGCCTCGGGACCGGCCGGAAAAATATGCCCCACCCCCTCGTTGGC
>JBDREN010000203.1:0-3359 GCA_043819795.1 Elusimicrobiota bacterium | reverse complement strand
GCCGTCCCCATCGATGTCGGGATCGCAGGCATCGCCCACGCCGTCGGCGTCCATGTCGGCCTGCTCGGGGTTCTCCGCCTCCGGGCAGTTGTCGCAGGCGTTGCCCGGCGCGTCCGCATCGTCGTTCGACTGATCCGGGTTAGGAACGACGACGCAGTTGTCCTCGGAGTCCATGGCCCCGTCGCCGTCGGAATCATCGCAGACGTCGCCCGTTCCGTCGCCATCGGTGTCGGCTTGGTCCGGATTGAGCGCGGCCGGGCAGTTGTCGCAGGCGTCCCCGACGCCATCGGCCAAGTGCTTGAATACCCTCACGTTGTCGAAGTAGAGAATGCTTTCCTGAGCCCATATGTTGCCGATATAGAAGTTGCTCGCGGTGGCCAGCTCCGGTATGGTGAAGGTCCTGGTGTAAGGCCTCCAATCGAAAGTGCCGGGCACGTTGCCGTCGTAGGTCGCGTCGTAGGGGAGGTCGGGTCCCGACCAATCGACGCCGATCCAGAGCCCGCCGCCGTCGTTCCGCTCGGCCTTGACCATGGCCTCGACGGTGTATGTGCTCCCCGGGAAGTCCGGATCGAGCACCCCCATGGGGATGGAAAGGTACTGGGCGCCTTCGCTGGTAATCTTCTGCAGCCTCACGGAATGCGCGCTCTCATAGCCGGACGCGATCTGGAAGGTCCCGGCCGCGCCGCCCATAAGGTACTCGGTCCAGCCGGCGGCGTCACCGTCGTCGAAACCGTCCAAGAGCACATCGAGCGGGTCCACATCCTCCTGGCCCGGGTTGTGGACCTCGGGACAGTCGTCGCAGGCGTCGCCCAGCCCGTCGGCGTCCGCGTCGGACTGGGCGGCGTTGTGGAGGCCCGGGCAGTTGTCGCAGGCGTCCCCGACGCCGTCGCCCACGTGCTTAACGATCTTCACGCTGTCGAAATAGAGGACGCTCTGCTGAGCCCAGGCGTTGCCGATGTAGAAATTGCCCGCCTCCGCCGTGTCCGGCACGGTGAAGGTCCGGGTGTATCGCCTCCAACCGAACGTGCCGGTCTGGTTGTCTCCCCAGCTCCCGCCGTAGGGCAGGTTCGGGCCCGACCAGTCGGCGCCGATCCAGAAACCGTCACCGTCGTTTCGCTCGGCCTTGATCATCACCTCGATGGTGTAGGTGCTCCCCGGGAAATCCGGGTCCAGGTCGGCCAGAGGGATGGATAGGTACTGGGCGCCTTGCGTGGAGGTCTTCTGCAGTCTCACGGAATGGGCGCCGTCGTGGCCGGGCGCCATCTGGAAGGTCCCGGCCGCGCCGCCCCAGAGGTATTCGTACCAGCCGGTCGTATCGCCGTCATCGAAGTCGTCGGCGAACAGGTCGACGGGCTCCGCGTCCTCCTGGCCGGGGCTGTACTGGCCGGGGCAGCTGTCGCAGGCGTCGCCGACCCCGTCCATCCGGGCGACGTCGCCGGCCGCGCTCCCGCCCCAGTCGTAACCGCCGTCGCAGAGATCCGGGATGTCGGGATCGCGGGACAAGGTCGCCGTGTCGGTCGCCGAGGGGCCGACCGCCTTCGCCGTCACGTAGCCCACCGCGACGTCGGCGGCCCACTCGACGCGCGCGGCATTCCGGCCACCGGGATTGAAGGCGGCGATGGCGGCCGGATCGTTGAAGACGAACTCGGCCGCCACGTCGTTGCACTGGCAGTCCACCGTCGCCGCGAAGGAGCCGAGGTTCACGCCGTTGAGGTAGAACGTGAGCTCATCGCCGCGCCCGGAGGCGTCGCCGCAGTCCGCGTGGTTGACGGTGAATACGAGCTCCTCGAGCGTGGAGGGCGTGTAGGTGTCGGCCTGATCGGGATTGTGGGCCGTGGGGCAGTTGTCGCAGGCGTCTCCCAGCCCGTCGCCGTCCGAGTCCGTCTGGTACGGATCGTACGCGTCGGGGCAGTCGTCGCAGGCGTCCCCGACCCCGTCGGTCTTCATGCCGTACGCGTCGACGTCGTAAACCCTCGACCCCACCCCGCCCCAGTCGGGAGACGACTCCCCGTAGTCGAGAAGGATGTATCGCACATCGATAGCGGCGGGCTGCCTGTAGGAGACGTCCCCGGGGATGTTGTGGTCCCCGTCCTCATGGCCCCAGATGATCCACTCGGCCCCGTCCACTGAGGTCTTGATCTCGAAATAGGACCAGACCTCTCTGTCGCCCGTCCCGCCGACGTGGTGCGAGACGATCTCGAAGATCTCCCGGACCCGCCCCAAGTCGATCCTGGCCTTCTGCTCGGAATGGTAGCCGTCCGCGAAGAAGAACTGGCAGCCGTCTTCACAAGTGGCGTAGCACCCACCGATAAGGTTCCGCGGGTCGGAGCTGCAGGGGCCGGTACTCGAGACCCACGGGACGCTCGCGCCCTGCTCCACGCTCGCGTAATCGACCATGATATCGGAATCGGAATCCGCTTGGTCCGGGTTCGGGGCCGCCGGGCAGTTGTCGCAGGCATCGCCCAGGCCGTCGGCGTCGCCGTCGGCCTGCCCGGGATTGACGACGGCCGGGCAGTTGTCGCAGGCGTCGCCGACGCCGTCGGCGAGATAACCGTGGCCCGCCAATCCGGCATGATAGCCCGCCTGGATCTCTTTGGCGCTCAAGGCCCGGTCATAGAACGCGACTTCGTCGATGAGGCCGTCGTGGAAGTGGCCCTGCGAGGTCCTGCCGATATAGGTGTGGGTGATGTCCCACGCCTTCGTGGTGGCCACCTGGCCCTTCAGCTCGCCGTTGATGTAGATCTTGTGCTCGCCGCCCTCTCTGGTGCCGACCACGTAGTACCACTTCCCGACCTCCGGGACGACGTGCGAGTTCGCCACGATCCCCGCGTTATCCGGATCCCTGAAGATATGGAACGTGATCTCCTGCGTCCCTCCCGTCCACCAGCCCAGATACCAGGATGTGAAGCTCCACTGGCCGTGGCCCACCGCGCTCGTTCCCGCGATGATGTCCCTGACGGCTATCGCGTCATATTTCACCCACGCCGCGACCGTGAACTCCCTGGCGACATCGTCGAGGATATGCAGGCTCGCGTCGTCCCCGACATCGACATAATCGTCATTGCCGTCGAACTCCAGCGCGCCGCCGATCCGGCCGGATGTCCATACGGGCCCGTTGACGAGGGTCCCCGGGTTGTCGTCGGCAGAATCGCCCGCGGTCGTCCCGGAGTCCTCGTCGAGCCTCCAGTAGGAGACCATTCCTTCGAGGCCGTCGGTATCGGACTGGTCCGGATTGGACGCCACGGGACAATTGTCGGCCGCGTCCTCGATCCCGTCGCCGTCGGAATCCGCGGCCCGGGCGCTTGGCGCCAAGGCCAGACTCAGGCCCGCCGCGGCCAGGATCATGCTAAAAAGGAAGC